>CAMLIT010000003.1 GCA_946480295.1 uncultured Gemmatimonadota bacterium | reverse complement strand
GAGGAGCCGCGCCGCGGCGCCGACCGCGACGTCGCCGGCGCGCGCCAGCGCGACCTCGCCGACGCGCGGCGGCGGCCGCACGCGCACGATCAGGTTCACCCGGCGCGGCATCGCCGGCCACGCGTCCGCGCGCACCTCCGCGACGAGCCAGAAGAGCGTGGCGGAGAGTCGGATCGTGCGCACGGTCGCTCGCGCCGCGATCGGTGCCGCGAAGACGGCGTGCGTCGTGTCGCCCGCGCCGATCGCGAGCCGCGCCCGCGTCGACCCCGGCCAGTGCGCGAGGACATCGGCGAGCGCGTCGTCCGCGGCGGCGGTGAGTGCCGCGTCCACCAGGTGGAGCGCGGTCCCGCGCCGCAGTCGGATCGTCGAGAACACGCCGGCGGCGGCGAGGAAGCCGATGATCACGAGGAGGTAGAGCGTCGCCGGAAGGGCGATGCCGCGCGGGGGATCGCGCCGCCGTACCTGCCATCGCCCGGACACGAATCCTCGCACGGCATCACCAGCGGTTGCGGAGGGCGACGGCGACGATCGACGTGTCCACGCTCCCCGCGCGCGCACCGGCGGCGCCGAGGGTGGCCTCGCCCGCAGCACGCAGCGCAAGCTCGACGCGCGTGATCGCGGCGGTGGTCTCGCGAGCGGCGGGCACCGCGGCGCCGGCGGCATCGTAGTAGCGGAACCCCACGCCCTCCGCCGGCGGCAGAAAGGGACCGCTGGTCGGCTGGATGCCGTTGAAGCTCCCCACGGCCGCGTTCCAGTCGCGGTAGCCCAGGTACCAGCGCCCGTCGGCCGCGCGGTAGAAGCTGTATCGCACGCGTCGGGTCAGCCGGACCGGTGCCCCTGGTGCGGCGAAGCCCACGCCGGTCCCGCCGGTCTCCGCGACGAGGACCGCCCGCACGGGCGACGCGGCGGCCGGATCGGCTCGACTCGTCAGGCACGCGCGCGCGCCCGGCGACGCGTCGCCGACCGCCAGCGGGCGCCACCGCTCGTCGTCGCCCGACTCGTCGAGCACCCAGAGCGTATCGCCCTCGCGCGGCGCGTCGGCGAACGCGGCGAGATCGGCATCGGCGGCCGGAGCGAGGAGCGCGAGCGACGTGCCCGCCGCGTCGCAGACGATGCTGCTGCCGAGCGTGGCCCGGAGCTCGAGCGACGTGTCGCGCGCCTCGCCCGGCACGATGTCGCCCGCGGACGTGGAGGCAGCGCGAAGATCGATGGGGAACATCGCCCCGGCGTGCCGCAACTGCTCCTGCCCCATGATCCGCCGCCCGACGTCGCCGTACATCCGCTGCTGCCGCACCCCGGTCGAGGTGACGAGGCCGAGCATGATGCCGGCGACGAAGAGCGTGACGAGCAGCTCGACGAGCGTCGCGCCGATCGGCCGCGCGGGCCGCATCCCGGACGCCGTCAGCATGGCAGCCGCGTGCGCATGACGATCGTGCGCACGCGCCCCCGCTCCAGCCATTCGGCGCTGTCGGCGAGCTCGCGGATGCCCGCGTGCGTGGCCGCGGTCCACCACGCGCGCGCGTGGGGCGCGATGGCATCGGCACCGCTCGTGTCGATCGGACAGCGCAGCGACGCGAGCCGCTCCAGCCGGTTGCGCGCGGCCTCGATCGCGATGGTCTGCGAGATGCCCGCGCCGAGCTCGCGAACGACTGCCGCGCCGCTCGCGACGAGCGCGAGGACCCCGACGTCGAGCAGGAGGAGGGCGACGAGGAGCTCGGTGAGCGTGAAGCCGCGTCGAACGGCGCGCGCGACACGGCGGCGCCTGGGCGGCGCTGGTTCGGCGGCGGTGGACGCGAGGCGGAGGAGGATGCGATGCACGGCGGCTCCCGTTCGGGTGCCGCCACGTTGGGGCACGCCGGCGCCGAAGCGGCATCGAAAGAGCGCGCGTGGGATCAGGGGAGCGGCGGGTGGTGGCCGGCAGGACGTCGTCGGTCGCTGGCCAGTGGTCGTAGGCGGGCCGCTCGGGACGCACTCGTAGCATCCCGAGCGGCCCGCCAGGAACGAATGACCAACGACGTCGTTCCGGTCCCCGGTCCCGGGCCCACATCGGCGCACGCAAGATCCGTCGGTCGCTTCGCTCCCTCGGGATGACCACCCCGCCCCGCGCCCCTACCCCAGCCCGTACTCCCTGATCTTGTACAGCAGCGCGCGATGCGAGAGATCGAGGAGCCGCGCGGCGCGCGTGCGGTTGCCCCCCGTCTGCTCCAGCGCGCGGCGGATGAGCGATCGCTCCAGCGCCTCGACCTGGCGCTTCACCGAGAGGTCCGTCTCCCCCGCCGGCATCGCGACCTGCCCCGACGTGCGCGCGGGCCGCGACTCGGGCGATCGCACGTGCGGCGGCAGCTGCTCCGGGCCGACCGTGCGCCCCTCCGCCATCACCATCGCCCGCTCGATCACGTTCTCGAGCTCGCGCACGTTCCCTGGCCAGGGGTACGCCACGAGCAGGCGCATCGCCGCCGCGGAGACGCCGGTGACGTCGAGGCCGAGACGGGCGTTGAAGCGGCCGATGAAGTGGCGCACGAGGTCGGGGATGTCCTCCACCCGCTCGCGCAGCGGCGGCGTGTGCAGCCGGACGACGTTGATGCGGTAGAACAGGTCGGCGCGGAAGTGGCCGTTGGCCACCTCGGCGTCGAGATCGCGCGAGGTGGCCGCGACCACGCGCACGTCCACCGGTCGCGGGGCGTTGTCCCCGACGCGGCGGATCTCGCCCTCCTGCAGCGCGCGGAGGAGCTTCACCTGGAGCGGCTGCGGGAGCTCGCCGATCTCGTCGAGGAAGAGCGTGCCGCCGTCCGCCTCCTCGAACAAGCCGAGGCGTTCCTCCGTCGCGCCGGTGAAGGCGCCGCGGGCGTGGCCGAACAACTCGCTCTCCAGCAGCGCCTCGGGGATCGCGCCGCAGTTGATCGCGACGAAGGGCGCCGGCGCACGCCCGCTCAGGTCGTGCACGAGTCGCGCGACGAGCTCCTTGCCGGTGCCGCTCTCGCCGGTGACGAGCACCGTCGACGGGTGCGGCGCGACCTTGGCGGCGACGGCGACGATCTGCTGGATCGCCGCGCTGTGCCCGACGATGCCGCCGGGCGTGCGCAGCGCGGAGAGCTCTCCCTCGAGCTGCCGCACCTGCGCCCGCAGCCCCTCGCGCTCCTGCGCCTTGCGCAGCACGAGCAGCACCTGGTCGGCGCGGAACGGCTTGGAGATGAAGTCGTAGGCGCCGCGGCGGATCGCCTCGACCGCCGCCTCGTCGTCGCCGTAGGCGCTCATCATGATCACGAGCGCCTCGCCGCCGCCCTGCCGGTAGCGGTCGAGAAAGCCGAAGCCGTCGAGCCCCGGCATCCGCACGTCGCAGAGGATCACGTCCGGCGACAGCTCGGCGAGCTGCGCCAGCGCCTCGTCGGCCGTCGCGGCGACCGCGACCTCGTGCCCCTCGCCGCCGAGGATGAGCGACAGCGTGTGCCGGAGTCCCAGCTCGTCGTCGACGACGAGGATCCTCATGCGATCACCCGCGCGGTGGAGGGCGCCGGCGCCATCGTGGCCTTCGGCGCGGCGACGGCGGGCGTCGCGCCCGTCGCGAGCGGGAAGAGGAGATGGAACGCGGCGCCGCCCTCGCGCGCCGACGTCACCCAGATCGTGCCCCGCGCGTTGTCGACGACGCGCGAGACGATCGCCAGCCCCAGCCCCGTCCCCTTCCCCGGGTCCTTCGTCGTGAAGAACGGATCGAACACGCGCTCGCGCAGCTCCCCGGCGATCCCCGGGCCGGAATCGGCGACGACCACCTTCGCGACCTCGCGATCGTCGTGCGCGGCGAGCCAGATGCGCGCGCGCGGATCGGGCGCGTGGTCGACCACCGCCTCGCCGCCCGGCTCCGCGGAGCGCCGCGCCGCCGGCCGGTCCAGCGCCTCGCGAGCGAGCCGCTCGGTGCGGATGGTCAGCGCGCCCTCGCCCTGCATGGCGTCCGCCGCATTGAGGAGCAGGTTCACGAACGCCTGCTCCAGCTCGTGCCGGTCGCCGACCACCGCCGGCGCGGCGGGGCTCAGCTCGAAGCGGACGGCGATCCGGCGCAGGACGCCCTGCGTCGTCAGCAACTCCGCCGCCGCGCGTACGACCTCGTTCAGGTCCACGGGCGCCGACGCCGTGGGGCGCGAGCGCGCGTAGTCGAGCAGCCCACGCACGATGCGATCGATGCGCTGGCACTCGCGGTCGACGCCGCCGACCACGTCGGCGAGGTTGTCGCGTCCACCGAGCCGCGCGCGCAGCAGGTGGACGTAGCCGGTCATCGCGCCGAGCGGGTTCCCGATCTCGTGCGCCACGCCCGCCGCCAGGCGGCCGATGCTCGCCAGCTTCTCGGCGCGCACGAGCTGCGCGCGCTCCTCGAGCAGGCGATCGGTCATGTGGTTGAAGCTGCCGGCGAGATTGTGGATCTCCAGCGAGCGTCCCGCCGGTACGCGCCGGTGCAGGTCGCCTGCCGCGATCGCCTCCGCCGCGCCCACCGCCTCGCGCAACGGCCGCATCACCTCGCGCTCGACGATGTACGCGCCGAAGGCGAGGAGGACGCAGACGTCGGCCCCGATCAGCGCGCTCAGGTAGAGCAGGCCGTGCGCATCCCCCAGCAGTGGCAGCAGCAGCACGCTCGCGACGGCGAAGACGATCGCCGCCACGGTGAGGAGGGCGAACGAGACGAGGAGCTCGGTGCGCAGCGAGAAGCGCGCGGGGCGCGGACGCATCACGGCTTGCAGGCGGGCTCCCCGTCGGCGGCCGACGGGTCCACCGGGTTCTTCGCGCTCACGCCGATCCCGCAGACGGTGCCCGGCAGCGTGGAGTCCCGCACGGTCGCCGTCCACCACCCGTCACCCACGCTGATCGTGGGCGGCGTCACGCCGGGCAGGCCGTGGAAGCGGCTCGGCGGAAGGCTGGTCGTGTAGTGCCCGGAATCGTTGGAGAACGCATCCTCGGCGGCCGCCAGCGCGCGCAGGTCGCTCTGCATGTCGGCGACGTGCTGCTTCTCGCGCGTCGAGGCGAAGCGCGGGATCGCGATCGCCGCGAGGATGGCGACGATCACGACGACGATGAGGACGTCGACGAGCGAGACACCTTCACGATGGCCTGACATGCGCACCTCCGGGATGAGCGACCGTGGCGGATCACTGCGCCGTGGGCGTCTGGTGCGCCTCGGCGCGCATGGAGGAATCTGCCACCATCTTCATCCGTTGCATCAGTGCCTCCATCGCGCCGGCGTCCGCCGGGGGGCCCTGCCGGCCGGTGACCCGGATGGCCGAGTCGGCGGAGGCGATGACCAGCCGGAGGTTCTTCAGCGGCCCCCCGAGGCGGATCCCGTCGAGCGCCGCCTTCCGCGCCGCCCCGTAGTGGCCGGTCACGAGAAGGCAGTAGGCGTAGTTGCTCCGTCCGCCGGTGAACTTCGGCGCCAGCGCATACGACCACTGGTACAGCGGGAGCGCGAGCGGGCAGAGCCCCGTCTCCCGGTATCCCTCGGCCAGGTTGAACGAGACGGTGGGATCGTACGGGAAGAGGCGGAAGGCCGTGCGGAACTCCGAGAGCCCCTCACGCACGCGGTTCTCCTGGAGGAGCTCCGCGCCGAGGATCGAATGCGCGCGATACATGAGCGGCGAGTCCTTCACCGCCTGGCGCATCAGCCTCTCGTTGTCGTGCCAGACCGTCGTCCGGTCGAAGCTGCGCCAGGCGCCGAGCCCCAGCACGCAGCCGAGCGCCGCCACGGCGCCCACCTTGTGGCGCCGCTCGGTCAGTATCTCGACGAGTGACGGGATCGCCGCGCCGAGGGCGAGCATCGCGCCGACGCTGGGGAGGAACAGGGTGCGCTCGGCGAGGATGATCCCCGCCGGCACGATGAAGTTGCTCGACGGCAGCAGCGCGATGCAGAGCCACGCCACGCCGAAGGTGACGACGGGCCGCCGCCGGTAGCACACCGCCGCGAGCCCGAGCACGCCGACGAGGAGCAGGAGCCCGGGGAGCTGCACCAGCTCCGGGCCCTGCGCGACGTCGATGTACGGCGGCGCGTACTCCGAGGACAGGTGCGCGGGCCACAGCAGCAGGCGCACCCACTGCGGCACGATGCCGATCATCGTCAGGACGCGGTCCGCGTACGTCAGGTCGAGCGTCTCGAAGACCACGAACGGCTTGAAGCCGGTGACGCCGCTGAGGAGCACGCGCGAGCGCACGAGCAGGAAGGCGCACCCGAGCATCGCGAGGAGGAGCCAGAACGGGCGCAGCGCGACGAACAGCCGTGCGCGCAGCGGCTGCTCGTCCCTGATCAGCGTGGCCTCGGCGGCGATGAGGAGCGCGGGGAGCACGATCGCGTGCTCCTTGAACAGGCAGCCGACGACGTACAGCCCCGCGATGGACGCCATGGCGCCCCACCCGAGCGCCCCGCGCTGGCGCGCGCGCACGTAGAGGCCGACGGCGAGCAGCACCACGATGGCGCAGGAGATCTCCTCCTGGCCGACCACGTTCGCCACCGCCTCCACGTGCACCGGGTGGACCGCGAAGAGCGCCGCGGCGATCCACGCCGCGAGCTCCGGCAGGAACATGGATCCGAGCCAGAAGACGAGCACCGAGGCGACGCAGTACAGCGCGACGTTCACCGCGTGGAAGACCCACGCCGCCCCGCCCCCCGCCCACCACTCCAGGCGGAAGCCGATCATCGTGAGGGGGCGGTAGCCGTCGCCGCCGTAGCGCAGCGGCCAGTAGCTCTGCCCGAACGCCCGCCACCACCCGTGCAGCGAGTGCACGCGCGGGTCGGTCAGCACGATGTAGCGGTCGTCGTAGGTGTAGCCGTTGAGCACCCCGATCGCCGATGCGGCGAGGGCGAGGGCGACGAGGGCCGCGGCGAGCAGCCACCACCGGCGCGTCTTCATGCGAAGAGGTTGAACTTGGTGATGTGCCAGAAGGCCGCGATGCCGTCCTTCCAGTTGATCTTCTTCCCTTCCGCGTAGGTGCGGCCGGCGTAGCTGATCTGCACCTCGAAGATGCGGGCGTCGTGCTTCGCCAGCCGCGCGGTGATCTCCGGCTCGAACCCGAACCGGTTGCTCCGCAGCTCGGGGGCGAGCTTGCGCGCGAGATCCCCGCGGATGGCCTTGTAGCAGGTCTCCATGTCCGTGAGGTTCAGGTTCGTCAGCATGTTGCTGTACATCGTGAGCAGCCGGTTGCCGACGGAGTGCCAGAAGTAGAGCACGCGATGCGGCCCGCCGAGGAAGCGGCTGCCGAACGCGGCGTCGGCGCGCCCGTCGATCACCGGCTCGAGGAGGACGGGCCAGTCCTGCGGGTCGTACTCCAGGTCCGCGTCCTGGACGATGACGATGTCGCCCGTGCTGAGGCTCAGCGCCTTGCGGATCGCCGCCCCCTTCCCCTGGTTCACCGGCTGGCGATAGAGCTTGTCGATCCGCCCCTCCCGCTCGAGCCGCTCGAGGATCTCGCCGGTGCCGTCGGTGGACGCGTCGTCGACGACGATGATCTCCTTCCGCAGCGGCGTCCCCTGCACCTCGTCGACGATGACCTCGACCGTCTCGCGCTCGTTGTACACCGGGATGAGCACCGACAGGACGACCGTCGCCGGATCGAGCGGCGTGCGTACGCGTCGGCGGGAAGAAATCGTGGGCGTCACGCTTCCACTCCGTAGCGCGACAGCTTGCGGTAGAGCGTCGACGGATCGATGCCGAGGACGTCGGCGGCGCGGGACTTGTTGCCTCCCTCCGCCTGGAGCACCCACATGATGTACGCCCGCTCCACCGCCTCGAGGGTGGGATTGGGGGGCGTGCGGTTCGAGACGAGCGGCTCCGCCTTGCGCTGCGTCACGCGCTCCGGGAGCGCCGCGACGGCGATCTCCTCGCCCGGCGTGAGGATCGCCGCACGCTCGAGCGCGTTCTCCAGCTCGCGCACGTTGCCGGGCCACGCGTACTCCTGGAGCGCCTCGAGCGCCGGGGCGCTGAGCTGCTTCACCGGCTCGCCGCGGAGCTCCGAGATGCGGTGGAGGAACCAGTCGGCGAGCACCGGGATGTCGTCGGCGCGCTGCCGCAGCGTCGGCAGGTGGATGGCGATGACGTTCAGCCGGTAGTACAGGTCGCTCCGGAAGCCGCCGCTGCGGATCTCTTCCTCGAGGTCGCGATTGGTCGCCGCGATGAGGCGCGTGTCGATCGGGATCGCCTCCGTCGCGCCGACCGGGATGACCTCGCGGTGCTGGAGCACGCGCAGGAGCTTGACCTGCGTCGCCGGCGTCGTCTCGCCGATCTCGTCGAGGAAGAAGGTGCCCTTCGCCGCCGCGGTGAACAGCCCGCTCTTGTCCTTCACCGCGCCGGTGAACGATCCCTTCACGTGGCCGAACAGTTCGCTCTCCAGCAGGCTCTCGGGGAGCGCGCCGCAGTTGATCGAGAGGAACGAGCCCTCGTTGCGGTTCGACAGCTCGTGGATGTAGCGGGCGATGACTTCCTTACCGGTACCCGACTCGCCCTGGATGAGCACCGTCGATTCCGTCGGCGCCACCGTCTCGGCGAGGCGGAGGATCTCCAGCCAGCTCTTGCTGTTCCCCACCGGGCGCGTGCCCGTGGAGCGCTCGCGCCGCTGGATCTCCTGCTTGAGGGTCTTGTTCTCCACCCGCAACCGCCGGTGCTCGGCGGCGCGGCGCAGGATCGCGAGCAGCTCGTCGATGCGGAAGGGCTTCTGGATGTAGTAGAACGCGCCCTCGTTCACCGCCTGCATCGCCGACTGCAGCGTGGCCTGCGCCGTCATGAGGATGACCGGGGTGTCCGGATCGTGCTGCCGCGCGGCGGCGAGCACCTCCACGCCGGTGACGTTCGGCATCCGGATGTCCGTCAGCACGATGTCCGGGTCGAGCGACGAGAGCAGCTCCAGCCCCTTGCGCCCGCCCTGCGCGACGTAGGGCGTGAACCCCTCGTTCTTCAGGAGGATGTTCAGCGAATCGAGAATGCCCGACTCGTCGTCGATGACGAGGACGTTCGGCTTCCCGTCGATGCGTTCGGTCACGTATGACTCCCGTTGGCGATCTGGAGGCGCGGCAGCACGACCGTGAAGCGGGTCCCGCGCGTGCCGGTGTCCACGAACACGACGCCGCGGTGCGCCTCGATGGCGCGGTGGACGACGGCCAGCCCCAGCCCGCTCCCTCCCGGCTTCGTCGTGATGAAAGGGTCGAACATGCGGTCGCGGATCTCGGGGGGGATGCCAGGACCCTCGTCCGACACGCGGAGAGCGACGGTGCCCCCGCGGAAATCCATCCCCGCCGGCAGCGGCTCGAACCCCTCCGGCGCGATGTCGATGCGCACCTGGCTGCCGGGCGGGCTGGCCTGCACGGCGTTGAGCACCAGGTTGAACACGGCGCGGTGGAGGAGGTCCTCATCGCCGTCGATGACGAGCGGCGCGTCGTCGGGGACGACGCAATTCACCGCCACATCCTCGCGGCAGTCGGGGTGCGACGCGACGAGCCGCGCCGCCCCGCGCGCGAGGTCGCCGACGTTCACCGCCTTCGTCCGCGCCATCTGCACCCGCGCGAAGTCCAGGAAGTCCGAGAGCAGCCGCGACAGCCGGTCGGACTCGCGCAGCACCAGCTCGCCCAGCGTCCGCTCGTCGTGCGACGCCTTCGGCATGCGGGCGAGCTGCTCGACCGCGCTGCGGATCGACGCGAGCGGGTTCTTGATCTCGTGCGCCAGCGACGCGCTCAGCTCGGCCACGCCCTCCAGCCGCTCGGCGCGGAGCCGCAGGGCATCGAGCCGCTTCTGGTCGGAGATGTCCTGGAAGATCGCCGTCGCCGTGCGCTCCGTCGTCTCGCCGTCGCCCTCGGTGTACGTCGTCGTGACGCCGACCGGGAATCGTTTGGCAGACGTCGAGACGATCCATTCCGCGCGCGTGATGCGCATCCGCTCGCGCGCCGAGCGCTCCAGCGCGACGGCCAGTTCCGGCGCCGTGCTGGCGATGCGCTCGAGCACCGGCTCGCCGATGTGCTCCATCAGGCCGAGCCCGAGGAGCTCCTCGGCCATCGGGTTCGCGAACAGCAGCCGGCCATGGGAATCCACCGTCACCACGCCGCTGCGGATGTTGCGCAGGATGTCCTCCGCCTGGAGGCGGGTGTGCTCGAGCTCCGCGGCGAGGATGTCCTTCCCCGCCCCCGCCCGCTGGAGCTGCGCGCCGAGGTAGGCGCTCCCCAGGGCGACGAGCGCGAACACGCCGAGCTGCAGCCAGACCGCGTAGTCCACGCCGCTTCCGAGCAGCCAGGCCGCGTCGGCGAAGTAGAGGACGTTGCCGAGCGCCGCGATCAGCAGCCCCCCACCGACGGGGAGCAGGAGCGAGCTGGCGGCGATGACGAGGATGTACAGCGCCGAGAACTGCGACAGCCCCGGCTGCGCCTCGCTCGTCAGGTGCACCACCGTCGTCACCAGCAGCAGGTCGAAGACCGACTGCAGGTAGAGGAAGCTGGAGCTGAGGGGCCGCCGGTAGACCTCCGAATAGACGGCCGACACCACCGTGACGAGGGTCGTCAGGGCGAAGCCCACCGAGGCCACCGGCAGCGCGGTCCCGTTGTCGCTTCCCGCCAGCCATACCGACCAGATCGCCGCCAGGAAGATCGCGCTGGCGAGCGACATCCGCGCGATGTAGACCCAGCGGAGCAGGCGCCTGGGATCGAGTATCGCGTGGAGGGGGTCGTACAGGGTGGGGGCCGGTCGTACGCTGGGTTCTTGCAAAGTGCCAGAGTTCCGGTGGGCGGGCGAGCGTTGCATTCTGCTACCAGTTGACGATCCCCCCGGCCAGGAGTTTCGATTCGAGGAGGGGTTGCCAGGTCCGGTTTCCGGGGAGCGCGGCATGATCGCAGTCCGGCTCGGGATGGTGGCGCTTCTGGTGCTGGCGAGCGCCTTCTTCGTGGCCGCGGAGTTCGCGCTCGTCGCCGTGCGCCGCGGCCGCGTGGACGAGATGGCCGCCCGGGGCGATCGGCGAGCCCGCACGGTCCAGCGCGTCCTGGCAGACCCGGACCGCTGCCTCTCGGCGACCCAGCTCGGCGTCACCCTCGCCTCGCTCGCTCTGGGATGGCTCGGCGAAGCGGCCCTGGTCGACATTGTGGAGCCATGGCGTCAGCACGTCGGCATCACCGTGCCACCCGCCGCCGTCCACAGCGCGGTCGCCCTGGCCATCGCCTTCGTCCTCCTCGCCGCCATCCAGATGATCGTGGGGGAGCTGTCGCCCAGGGCCGTGGCGATCGTCAGCCCGGAGCGGGTGGCGCGGATGACGGCCGGCCCCCTGCTCGTCTTCACGCGCGTGGCCGGACCCGTGATCGCGGTCCTCCAGGGCGCCACCGACCTCCTCCTGCGCCCCTTCGGCGTGCAGCCGCGCCCGAGCGCGGCCCAGGTCCACACCCCGGAGGAGCTGCGACTCCTCGTCATGCAGGCCCGCGCCCACGGCGCGCTCGACGAGACCGACAGCGCGATGCTCGCGGGCGTCTTCGACTTCCACGAGAAGCGCGTGCGCGACGTCATGCGCCCGCGCACCGACATCGTCGCGCTGCCCGTCTCCGCGAGCGAGGAGGAGGTCTGGCGGGTGATCCGCAGCGAGGGGTACTCGCGGTATCCGGTCTACGGCGAGTCGCTGGACGACGTGCTCGGCGTCTTTCTCGCCAAGGACCTCTGGCTCCGCGAGCCCGGCGCCCCCTTCCGCCTCGCGGAGCTCGTGCGCGAGCCGCTCTACGTCCCCGACACCCGTCCCGCCGAACGAGTCCTCGACGACCTGCGCCGCACGCGCGCCCACATGGCGGTGGTGCTCGACGAGTACGGCGGCACGGCCGGCATCATCACCCTCGAGGATCTCGTGGAGGAGGTCATCGGCGACATCAACGACGAGTACGACGTCGCCGTCCGCACGGCCGTCGAGTCGAACGGGGTGCTCGAGCTGGCGGGCACGCTCTCGCTCGTCGACGTCCGGATGGACTATCATTTGCCCATCCCGGACGGCGACTGGAGCACGCTCGGCGGCTACACCTTTGCCCGCATCGGGCGGGTGCCGCGCATCGGCGACCGGGCGCCCTTCCCCGGCGGCGAGCTGGAAGTGGTCGCGATGGACGGCCGACGGGTGGCGGCGGTGCGGGTGGTGCGCGGCGAGGGCGGACGGCCGCGCCCCACGCCGGCGCCGCGCGCCGAACCCCCGGCGCGCACCTGATACTCCGTCTGCCGTCGCGACGACAACCCACGACCCCGGACCCTTGAGCGATTCCGACCTGTACGTGAACCCGCAGCTCGCCATCCCCCGCTCGGAGCTCCAGTATCGCGCGAGCCGCGCGGGCGGCCCGGGCGGGCAGCACGTCAACACCTCCTCCACGCGCATCGAGCTGCTGTGGGACCTACCGCATTCGACGGCGGTCCCGGACGAGATGCGGGCGCGGCTCCTCGAGAAGCTCGCGGCGCGTCTCGACGCCGACGGAATGGTGCGCGTCGTGGCGAGCGATCGCCGCAGCCAGCAGCAGAATCGCGCGTCCGCCGAGGAGCGGCTCGTCGACCTGGTGCGGCGCGCGCTGGTCGTGCGCAAGCCGCGCAAGCGCACGAAGCCGTCGCGCGGCGCCCAGGAACGGCGGCTCGCCGAGAAGCGGCGGCACTCGGAGCGCAAACAGCAGCGTCGCCGCGGCTTCGACTGACCCTCCGAGTCCCGACCCGGGCACTTTTTCCGGGTTCGAGGAGTAGCAGCAACGTTCAGGGGTCACACGTTGCCAGCCTCGAGAAGTACTTTTCTGACGGCAGAAGCTGTGATCGTAGTGGCGTGGTACGTCGGCGCCCGCGGAGGACGAGCGGGCACGTCCCTTGCCCGCCCGGGGGTACGGGCCGGCAGGCGTGTCTGCACAGCAGGTGGGGCAGCCGGCTCTACTCTCAGCTGCGGTTCCACCGCGGGGCTTTCATGACCAGTGTCTTGCGCCGCTGCTCAGCACTTGTGGTGCTCGGGCTGTTGTCGCTCCCGTCTGTGGCCGGCGCCCAGTACTTCGGGCGCAACAAGGTCCAGTACGAGACGTTCAAGTGGCGGATCATCAAGAGCGACCACTTCGACAACTATTTCTACCCCGCGGAGTCGCTCATCGTCTCCGACGCGTCGCGCATGGCCGAGCGATGGTACGCGCGACACTCCGAGACCTTCCGCCACGCCTTCGACCGGAAGTCCCTCATCTTCTACGCCGACCACCCGGACTTCGAGCAGACGAACGTCGTCGGCGAGCAGCTCGAGGAGGGGACGGGCGGCGTCACGGAAGGGCTGCGCACGCGCGTGATCATGCCGTTCACCGGCATCTACAAGGACAACGACCACGTCCTCGGCCACGAGCTGGTGCACGTCTTCCAGTACAACATCGCCGAAGCGGCACCGGGCGGCGGGCTCGCTCGCCTCAACGCCCTGCCCCTCTGGCTGATCGAGGGGATGGCGGAGTACTTCTCGCTCGGCCGCCAGGACGAGCTCACCGCGATGTGGATGCGCGACGCGGTGATGCGCGACAAGTTCCCGACGATCAAGCAGCTCACCACCGATCCGCGCTTCTTCCCGTACCGCTACGGCCAGGCGCTGTGGGCGTACGTCGGCGGGCGGTGGGGCGACCGCTCCATCGTCGAGCTCTATCGCAACGCGCTGCGCCTCGGCTGGGACCAGGCGCTCGTCCGCACCCTCGGCGAGAACTCCGATTCGCTGTCGAAGGACTGGGCCGCCGCGAACAAGGCGATGTACCTCCCCGTCGCGCAGTCGCGCACGAAGCCCGACTCCACCGGCGAGGAGCTGATCGGCCTGCGCAAGAAGACGACCGACCAGAACGTGTCGCCCGAGTTGAGCCCCGACGGCAACTACGTCGCCTTCTACTCGACGCGCAACCTCTTCTCCATCGACCTCTTCCTCGCCGACGCCCACACCGGCCGCATCATCAAGCAGCTCGCCGGCCCGGAGAGCGATCCGCACTTCGACGCGATCAGCTGGATCAACTCGTCAGGCGCGTGGTCGCCCGACGCCAGCCACTTCGCGTTCATCGTCTACGCCGACGGCAACAACGAGATCGCGATCCTCAACGTCCACAGCGGCGACATCGAGCGCCGGCTGAAGCTGGGGCCCATCGGCGCGGTCTCCTCCATCGCCTGGTCGCCCGACGGCAAGACGCTCGCCTTCTCCGGCCAGAAGGGGGGCATCAGCGACCTGTATCTGCTCGACCTCGGGACCGGCAACATCCGCCAGCTCACGAACGACCGCTACGCGGACGTCCAGCCGTCGTGGTCCCCCGACGGGACGAAGATCGCCTTCGCCACCGACCGCGGCCCGACGACGGACTTCAACATCATGCGGTTCTCCGAGCTCCAGCTCGCGACGATCGACGTCGCGTCGGGGCAGATCACCGTCTTCTCGCCCTTCTCGCACGGGAAGCACATCAACCCGCAGTGGTCGCCCGACGGCCAGAGCCTCTTCTTCGTCGGCGACCCGGACGGGATCAGTGACCTCTTCCGCCTCGAGCTCGCCAGCGGCCAGGTGTACCGCCTGACGCACGTGGCGACGGGGGTGAGCGGCATCACCTCGATCTCGCCGGCGATCAGCGTGGCCCAGAAGACGGGACGCGTCGCCTTCACGATCTTCCAGGCGCAGGGCTTCACCGTCCACGCCTTCGAGGCCGGCGACACGCGCGGCACCCCCGTCGACCTGCAGGGCCAGACGGTGGCCACGGGCGACGTCCTGCCGCCGGGCAACGTCAGCAACAGCATCGTCACGTCGTACCTCAACGACCCGACGACGGGGCTCGTGAGCGGCCGCGACTTCCAGGTCGTCGCCTATCACCCGAGCTTCTCGCTCGACGCCCTCGGCCAGCCGAGCGTCGGCGTGGCGTCGGGCCCGTTCGGCACGGGCGTCGCCGGCGGCGTGTCGGCGTTCTTCGGCGACCAGCTCAGCGACCAGCAGATCGCGACCGTCATCCAGGCCAACGGCACGGTGAAGGACATCGGCGGCGAGCTGGCGTACTACAACCTCAAGCACCGGTGGAACTACGGCGCGTCGGTGATGCACATCCCGTATCTCACCGGGGGCGTGTTCTACGACACGAGCTCGGTGCCCGGCGCGTACAGCGTCAACCAGGTGCTCGAGCGCATCTACGTGGATCAGGCGTCGCTGATCACGCAGTATCCGTTCTCCTCGACGCGACGCGTCGAGCTGAGCATGGCGGCGACGCGCCTGGGCTACGAATACGAGATCCAGCGCATCGACGTCGATCCGTTCGGGAACGTCATCGACCACTCGCAGACCTACCTGCCGGCGCCGCCGCCGTTGTACTACGCCGAGCCGAGCGCCGCGTACGTCGGCGACAACTCGGTGGCGGCATTCACGAGTCCCGTCGCCGGCTCGCGCTATCGATTCGAGGTGTCGCCGACGATCGGGACCCTGACGTACACCACCGCGCTCGCCGACTACCGGCGCTACTTCTTCATGCGTCCGTTCACCTTCGCCGTCCGCGGGCTCCACTACGGCCGCTACGGCAAGGACGCGGAGACCGGCCGGCTGTCGCCGCTCTACCTCGGCGAGGAGATGCTCGTGCGCGGCTACGGGTGGGGGTCGTTCACGCCTGACGAGTGCGTGAGCAACAACCAGACGAGCTGTCCCGTGATCGACCGCATGTTCGGCACGCGGCTCCTCGTCGCCAACGCGGAGTTCCGCATCCCGCTCTTCGGCACCTCCGAGTGGGGGCTGCTCAACTTCCCCTTCCTGCCGACGGAGATCGCGCCCTTCTTCGACGCGGGCATCGCCTACACCGGGTACCAGCACCCCGACTGGCGCCTCACGAGAACGTCCAACGACACGCCGACGTGCAACCAGCCGTCGCAGCAGCAGTCGAACGACCTGTTCTCCGCCGTGCAGATCCAGTGCGCCGACCGCATCCCGGTGTTCAGCACCGGCGTGTCCGCCCGCGTGAACTTCCTCGGCTACATGATCCTCGAGGCGTACGTGGCGCATCCGTTCCAGCGGCCGAAGAAGAACTGGGTCGTCGGCTTCCAGCTCGCGCCGGGGTGGTGAGCGGCGCCCGACCAGCATGAACGCGACGAACCCCGGCGTGGTGCCACCACGCCGGGGTTCGTCGCGTTCGGCCCGTGCGTCGCGCCGGCGCTAGCGGTCGCCGAAGTACATCGCCGAGTACAGCTCGGCGTTGCGCTGCACGATGCGCACGTAGTCGCGCGTCTCGACGAACGGGATCCGCTCGGCGTAGAGCTCCGGATCGTCGGCGCCCCCCTTCTTCGCCCACCGCGTCGCCCGCGACGCGCCGGCGTTGTACGCGGCGAGCACGCGCACGAGCACCCCGTCGTACTCCTTCACCGAACCGGCCAGGTGCGCCGTGCCGAGCTGCAGGTTCGCGTCGGGATCGAAGAGAAGCGCCTGGTCCCACACCGGGAAGTCGAGGTTGCGCGCGACCTGCTGGCCGACGCTGGGCATGACCTGCATCAGCCCGCGCGCCCCCGCCGCCGAGAGGGCGTGCGGGTTGAAGCTCGACTCCTGCCGGATCAGGCCGGCGACGAGCGCCGGGTCGAGATGGTGCGCCTTCGCCTGCGCGACGAGCTGCGCGCGGTCCACGAGGGGATAGACGAGGCGGTAGACGCGCGCGTCCTTCGGCGCGCCGCGGTCGATCGCGCGCGCACCGAGGCGTGCGGCGTGCGCCGGAAGGCCGTGGTCCCGGAAGGCGGCGGCGGTCGCCAGCAGCCGCGCGAGCGAGGAGTCGGCCGCGTCCTCGAGCGCGTCCTCCTCGAAGTGCGCCTCGGTGTCCATCCCGAGGTCCTCGAGCAGCGCGATGCGTCGCATCGCGGCGTCGATCGCGGCGAAGTGCGGGAAGGAGTCCGCGCGCGCGCGGGGCGCCCACGGGCGCTCGCCCAGCCGGCGCGCGGCGAGCGCGGCGTAGTACGACAGCGGGTCCAGCTTCGTGAGCTGGCGCCAGCGCGTCCTCGCCGCCGCGCTGTCCCCCGAGGCGGCGAGCGCCCGCGCGCTCCAGTAGCGCGACGACAGCGCCTCCCTCGACGAGGGATAGCGCGCGAGCAGGGTGTCCAGCTCGCCGGCGGCCTCGCGGTACTGCCCGAGGGCGAAGGAGATGATCCCCGCCCGGAAGCGGGCGTCGTCGGCGCGCGCGCTCGTCGGATAGCGGTTCGCGGCCTGGAGGAACGCGTCACGCGCGTCGGCGTCGCGTCCGTCGTCCGTCGTGAGGTCCGCGAGCAGGTAGAGCGCCGACGAGGCCGCGGAGGTGTCGCTCGCGTACCGGCTCGCCACGTCGCGCAGCGCCGCACGCGCGGCGTCGCCGTTGCCGCTCGACAGGAGCGCCCGCGCGCGCTGGTACGCCGCGTCGGCCGCGTAGGCCGTTCCGCTCTCGGCCTCGAACTGGGCGATGGCGTCGCGATACCGCCCGGCGCGCGCGAGCAGCTGGCCGTATTCGAACACGTCCTTCGCCGTGGCCACGCCGCCGGCGCGCGCCGCGGCGTAGCCGGTGATGGCGCGGGCGAGCGGCCCCGACGCGGCCGCGCTGCGCGCGACCAGGAGCTGCTCGGACGGCGTCAGGTCCGTGAAGTACTTGTCCAGCAGATCCACCGCGCTCCGTGCCTCCCCTGACCCGCTCTGCGCCCGGATGAGCGACAGCAGCTCGCGCCGCACCTGCGCCCGCCCGCCGGAATCGCTCGGCAGCGAGAGGCGGAGGCGGAGCGCGTTCACCCTGGCGCCGAGCGCCGCATACCGCGCCGAGGCCGCCGCGATGTTGCCGCTCCGCTCGAGCGCCTGCGCCTCCGTCCACGGCACGCGCGCGCGCGCGACCGCGTTCCGGACGCTCGCATAGGTCTGCGCCCGTCGGGTGGAATCGGTGTCCACCCCCGCCGCTCGAAGGAGCAGCCAGTCGTGTGCGTCGCGCAGCGCCGCTGCGGCGCGCGTGTACGCCGCGCGCGCGCTGTCCAGCTGATTCATGCGGTCGAGCGCGCGACCGAGCAGGACGAGCCGCACGGCGCGCGTGCGCGCGTCCGGCGCGCGCGGCACCGCCGCCGTCGCGTTGGCGACCGCGGTCGTGTCGTCGTCCCGCTCGAGCGCGGCGCGCGCCAGCAGCTCGCGACCCTCGCCGTTGTACCGGGTGTCGAGCCAGCGCTCGCCGCCGAGCAGCTTCGTGACCTCGCTCCAGCCGCCCCACGCCGCCGCCGCGCGCGCGGCGAGCAGCACGGCGGCGGGGGTCCGTCGCCGCGCATCCGCGAGCACCGGCGCCAGCAGTTGCGTCGCGCGCCACGGGTGCCCGGCGCGAAGAGCCTGGTCGGCCAGCCGGAGGGTCGAATCGGCGGCGATCGCCGCCGGCAGGCTCGCGTCGCGCGCTGCCAGCACCTCGCCGGTGGCTCCCGCGTCGCGGGGCCGGCCGCACGCGACGGCGCAGAGCGCGAGCAGCCACACGCGCAGCAGTGAGTGGATGAGCATCACGCCGCCGCGTGTCATGTTCCGTACCAGCCCTCCAGCCCGTCGGCGCGGCGGTACCGCCCTCGCGTCAGCGCTCGCTGCCGGAGTTGGGCGTGACGAGCATCTCGTCCGGCGGCATCGCGCTCCGCGGGGGCGCGTTGCGACGCTTGCGCCCGTTCTTCTGCTGGTACATCGCCCGGTCCGCCCGGTCGATCGCCGCCGCCAGCTCCTCCGCGCTCGCATAATCCGCCGCACCGATGCTCACGGCGACCTGCACCGGCGTGCCGTTCACGTCCAGCGGCTCCATCGCCCCCAGGAGCTCCGCGATGCGCTCCTGCACGTCGACGGCGCGCGCCGAGGGCACGATGAGGAGGAACTCGTCCCCGCCCCACCGATACAGCTTGTCGTACGGGCGCAGCGCGCCGCGGAGGGTCTCGACGAGGTGGCAGAGCACGCGGTCGCCCATGGCGTGCCCGTGGTCGTCGTTCATCGACTTCATGTCGTCGACGTCGGCGAGGACGATCGTGCCGAAGGTCCCCCGCGCCAGCTCCAGCCCGACGCCCTCGGCGAAGGCGCCCCGGTTCAGCGCGCCCGTCAGCGAGTCGTAGAGCGCCGCCCGGCGCAGCCGGTCGTGCGCCACTCGGAGCTCCGCGCGCGCGTCCTCCACCTCGCGCGTGGCGTCCTCCATGAGCATCAGCACCATGCCGTAGCCGAGGAGGACGTTGAGCAGCAGGTCGAAGTAGGCGTTGTACCGCACGACGACCAGCGACAGCGCCGGCGCCGCGCCCGAGCGCGGCGCGAAGGGGAAGCTCAGCGCGTAGCACACCCACAGGACGCCGATCAGCCCGAAGCCGATCCCCGTCGCCGATGCGCCCAGCGTACGGCGCGACCGCGGCAGGAGCAGCAGGCACGCCGCGCAGTAGAAGAGCGCGACGACGGCGACCGGCGCCTGCCAGATCACCATCTGGCTCAGGCCGCGCGGCGACAGCACCAGGGTGAGCGCGGCGAACGCGGGCGCGATCAGCCACTCGATCTGCAGCCGCGTGCGGCGGCGCGCCCCGGTGATGTACATCCGCGTCCCCGCGACGAAGCAGACATAGGCGAGGAGCTTGCCCGTCTGGTACACGAAGTAGAGCGACCGGGCGATCGGGTCCCGCTCGATCTGCCCGGGCGGCGCGAACCCCGCCACGAAGTCGTAGCGCACGGCGAGCGCGCCGAGCGCGACGGCGACCGCCACCCAGGCCCACGTCCACGTCGTGAAATACGGCCGGCGCAGCACGAAGCGCCGCAGGAGGACGAAGAGCCCGACCAGCAGCAGCGCACCGCCCAGCTCGAGGACGATGCCGATTTGCGAGATGACGACCGAGATCTGGTCGGAGAACATGGGGCGTGACGAGGGTCACAATGCCGCCGGAGCGGCGGCATGCGTGTGCAGTAAGGACGCTCGGCGGGCAGCCCAGGACACAGAAAAAGCACGCGGCCCGCAGCGAATCGCTGCGGGCCGCGTGCAGTCGGGATGACGGGGAGCGGTCGCGCCGGCATCGCGCCGGAGCCGCGCCCGGATCTCCCCGGCCAGGGCCGCCCTACAGGCTGCCCTTCTGCTGCTGGCCGCCGGCGGCGTCGTGGCCGCGATGGCCCCTCCAGCCCCCCGCGCGGTGGCGATGGTTCGCGAAGCGCTCGCGCATCCGCGCCACGTTCGCGTCGAACTGCTTCTGGTGCTCCGGCGTGAGCGCCGCGCGCACCTCCTGGCGAGCCTGCTCGGCGAGCTTGCGCGCCTGCTCGCGCTGGTCCTTCGTCTTCTCGAACGCCGCCTTCGCCGCGGCGGTGTCGCCGCGCTGGCGGGCCGCACGCGCGGCCTTCAGCTCCGGCCGCGCCGCCTGGAAGACGGCCTTGAACTGCGGCTGGTATTTCGCGCGGATCGCCTTCACGTTCGCCTTCTCGACGTCCGTGAGCTTGATCCCGTGGAAGAGTCCGCGCAGCGCGGTGCGCCGGTGTGCCATGGCGTGGCGCTCGGCGCGCGGCGCGTGCTGCCGTGCGGCCTGCGCACCCGCCAGCGGCGCCGCACCAGCGAGCACCGCCAGCCCGAGAGCGATCGAACGAATCTGAATCATGATGCCTCCAGCATGTATGTGTCGCGGCGCGAGCTCGGCGCGCCGGCCATGATGTCGGACGCACCTGGCGAGCGGACGTTAAGGTCGCGGGCGGTCCGGCCTATGCGCGACCGCCGACGTACGCGACGACGCTCAGCTCGACGAGGAAGCCGCGCAGGCTGGCGCCGACGACCGCCCGGGCGGGATAGGGCGGCGAGAACGTCCGCTCGTAGAGCGCGTTGAAGTCGCCCCAGTCCTCCATGTTCGCCAGGTACGCGGTGACGGAGACGACGTCTTCGAGCGTCGCGCCCGCGGCGGCGAGGACCGCGCGGACGTTGTCGAGCACCTGCCGCGTCTGCGACGCGAGGTCCGGCCCGGCGAGCTGGCCGGTGCGTGGGTCGCGCGGCACCTGCCCGGAGACGTAGATGTGGTCCCCCGCGCGGACGGCCGGCGAGTACGCCCCCGCCGGTGCGGGCACGCCGTCCGATCGTGTCACCGGTTGCCACCGCCGCTCTGCCGATGCCATACATTCCTCCTCGCCTGGTGTGAGCCCCGCGCCGTGAACGCACGGAAGCTACGCGCGGCCGCCGCCTTTCCCACAGCCACATGACCTCGCACGCCGTCACGACGCCGGTCACGGTCGCCGACCTGGAGACACCCGTCCCGGTCGTGGACCTCGCCCGCATGGAGCGCAACCTCGATCGCGCGGCGAGCTACGCCGCCGCGCACGGGCTGGCGCTCCGGCCGCACACCAAGACCCACAAGTCGCCCTGGATCGCAGGCGAGCAGCTGCGACGCGGCGCCGTCGGCCTGACCTGCGCCACCACCAGGGAGGCGGAGGTGATGAGCGGCGTGTCCGACGACCTGCTCGTGGCGTACCCGCCGGTGGGCACGCCGCGGCTGCGGCGGCTCATGGCGCTCCCGCCGTCGACGCGGCTCACCGTGGCGCTCGACTCGCGCGAGGCGCTGGCGGAGCTCGCCGACACCGCGCACGCGGCGGACCGCCCGGTGGGCGTGTACGTGGAGCTGGACCTCGGGATGCATCGCGTCGGCACGCCCAGCGTCGACGACGCGATCGCGCTCGCGCGCGCCGCGCGCGACTGCCCTCCGCTGACGTTCGACGGGATCGCGTTCTACCCGGGCCACGTGCGAGAGCACGTGGCCCGGCAGGGCGCCAAGCTCGCGGAGCTCGCCGCGACGCTGCACCGGGCGCTCGACGCGTTCGAGGCGGCGGGCCTCGCGCCGCGCGTCGTCAGCGGCGGGTCGACGCCGACGCTATGGCAGACGCACGAGCTGCGCGGCGTCACCGAGTTCCGCCCCGGCACCTACGTCTTCAACGACCGCACGACGGCGGAGATCGGCGCCTGCGACTGGGGCGACTGCGCGCTGACCGTGCTCGCCACGGTCGTGAGCACCGCGGTGCCCGGCCAGGCGGTGATCGACGCCGGCACGAAGGCACTCGGTCGCGAGCCCCTGCGCGGCGGCGCCGCCGATGCCGGCTTCGGTCAGCTCCTCGAACACCCGGAGGTCGTCGTGAAGAGCATGTCCGAGGAGCACGGCATGCTCGATCTGGGCGCGTCCAGCTGGACGCCGCGGGTCGGCGAGCGCGTGCGCGTCGTGCCCAACCACGTGTGCATCGTCGTGCACCTGAACGACGTGATCTACGGGTTGCGCGGCGAGCAGGTGATGACGGGCTGGGACGTGGCGGCGCGCGGGCGCGGGTACTCGACCGTCCTCTGACGCGCCGGCGCCTCGGCGGTCGGCACGGCGCGCGCGATCCGCGCGGCGGCGGTGGCGAGCACGGTCGGGGCGAGCGAGGGAGCGCTGCGGTAGATGTTGTCGTCGGCGGCCATCGGTCCTCCACGGTCAGCAGCGGCCGGACGGCCGCGTACTCCTTCGACAGCGGGAGGAACCGGAAGGTTGCGGTCAGCTGTACGCGGCGAGGCGATCGGGGACGCGCGAGGGGAGCGCGGCCGAGGGCGGCGGCGCGACGCGGTCGGCGAGCGGCGCCCGCTCCGGCGCGACCTGCTCCAGCGTGTCGTCGCCGAAGACGAGGACGGAGCTCACCGGGAGCGCGCTGCGCGGCACCACGCCACTGACCGGCGTCTCGAGCCGGGCGAGCTGCGCGGCGCGGAGGGCGCCCGGGCTGAGGAAGAGATAGCAGCCGTCGCGGGTCGACTTCGTGCTGCGGCGCGGGACGTGGAACCACACGACGGCGCGTCCCGAGCCGTCCGCGGCCTCGTTGGCTGCGCGGGGGCACACGTGCGGGACGAGCCGGTGACAGAATTCGACGGCAGAGGCCACGTCGTCGAAGTAGAGTGCGAGATACTGACCCACCTGGTGCTCCATGCTGGCCCCGTCGCGCGGCGGGCGTGCGCCACGCTGTATTGACGATAATCGATCGTCGTCCGCGTACACAGGGAAAGCGTGCGCGGTGCGTCCTGCCGACCTCCGCCGCAAGGGACGTGCCGGTCGCGACCGTGCGTCGGCGCGCCGCGGTCGACCCGGCGCGCGCCGATTCGTCAGGCTAGATTGGGGCCGCGAGCGCGAGGAACTGTCCGATGATCGATTTTCCCGACGACCTCGACGCCGAGTTCCCGCTCGGCGACGGCACGGCCGACACCGAGGGGACCGTGATCTGCCCCTACTGCGGCGAGCCTAACGACATCGCCCTCGACCCCGGCAGCGGGGCCGCGCAGGAGTACGTCGAGGATTGCCAGGTCTGCTGCCGCCCCTGGCAACTCCGGGTGCACTACGACGCCGACGGGCACGCCACCGTCCGCGCCGAGGCCGCGGACGAGGACTGACGGCCCGCCTGCCGGCTCAGATCTCCTCGTCGCGGCGGTCGGGGCGAAACAGGAGGTCCATCGCAAGCCAGATGCCGTGCGTGTACGGGTAGAACACGAAGGGCGCGAGCACCGCGCCCGCCGCGCCGCCCCACGTGAGCAGCGTCCACGGCGGCGTCGGCCAGGTGAGGAGCAGGACGACGACGAACCCGACCGCGAACGCGAGCTCCGCCGCGATCAGGTTGAACAGGTAGGCGCCGATCCAGAAGTCGCTCTCGCCGCGATCCAGCTTGAATCCGCAGACGGGACAGGCCGGCCTGAGCTGGAGCCAGCCCTTCCACATCGCCCCCTCGCCGCACGCGGGACAGCGCCGCCGCAGCGCGCGGCCACAGAGCACGAGCGCGCGCCGGAAGGTCACCTCTTCGCTCTCCGCCCCGCCCGTCCTCCGATCCATCAGTGTCTCCATTCATCCATCTCCAGCGCCGCGCGCCTCGGCGCGCCGGCGCATCGGTGCATCAGTGCATCGCCGCGCCGAGGTCGAAGCGCGGCTTTCCCGTCCGGAAGAGCAGCAGCAGCGGCAGCGATGCGCAGAGGATGATCCCGCTCACCACGTAGATCCGCGAGAAGGCGAGGACGCTCGCCTGCGCGGCGATCTGGTGATCGAGGATCGTGAGCGCCTGCTGCTTCGCCAGCAGCGGGTTCGTGCCGCGGGCGATCAGTCCGCGCGTGAGCACCTCCAGCCGCCCGAGGCTCGTCGCGTCCATCGTCGTGACGTGCTGCGTCAGCAGCGCCTTGCTCTGCGCCGTGAAGCGCGTGAGCAGCGTCGCCATGATCGCGATGCCGAGCGAGCCGCCGAGCTGCCGGGTAAGATTGAACATCCCCGTGCCCTGCGCGAGATCCTTCAGCGACATCTCCGCCATCGACGCATTCGTCAGCGGGACGAAGATGAGGCCCAGGCCGACGCCGCGCATGATCAGGGGCCAGAACAGCTCGTCCGGGCCGCTCGCCAGCGTCATGCGCCCGAGCTGCCACATCGAGGCGAAGAAGAGCAGCGCCCCCGCGGACACCGTCAGGCGCGCGTCGAGCCGGTTCGCGTTCTTCCCGACCACCGCCATCGACACGGCCGACGCGATCGCGCCGGGGAGGATCACCAACCCCGTCTGGTTCGCCGTCAGGCCGTGCAGGTTCTGGAGGAAGATCGGCAGGACGAAGATCGAGCCGAAGAGCGCGAGCCCGAGCACGGCGGCGATCGTCACCCCGGCCGAGAGCTGCCGGCTGCGCAGCACGCGGAAGTTGATCACCGGCTCGTCGGTCGTCAGCTCGCGCCAGATGAGGAGCGCGAACGACGCGACCGACGTCACGGCGAGCATCGTCACGAAGCGCGAGTCGAACCAGTCGTAGCGCTCGCCACGCTCGAGCATCCACTGCAGCGAGCCGACGCCCATGGCGAGGAGGAGGATGCCGGGGAAGTCCACCTTCGACGCCCGCGCCTGGTGCTTCGCGTCGTGCACGTACGTCACCGTCATGATCGCGGCGACGATGCCGAGCGGGACGTTGATGTAGAAGATCCAGGGCCAGTTGTAGTTGTCGACGATCCAGCCGCCCAGCGTCGGCCCGATCGTCGGCCCGACCATGACCCCCATGCCGAACAGCGCCTGCCCGATCCCGACCTCCTCCGGCGGGAACGACTCGAAGAGCGTCGTCTGCGCGGTGGACAGCAGCGCGCCGCCGCCGACGCCCTGCACCACGCGCCAGAACACGAGCGCGCCGAGCGAGGCCGAGTTGCCGCAGAAGAACGATGCGGCGACGAAGAGGAGGATCGACCCCGTGAAGTACCGCTTGCGCCCGAAGTACGCCGACAGCCATCCCGACATGGGGATGACGATGACGTTGGCGATGATGTACCCGGTGGACACCCACGAGATCTCGTCGAGCGTGGCGCCGAGATTCCCCATCATGTGCGGGATCGCGACGTTGACGATCGAGGTGTCGATCAGCTCGAGCACCGCCGCGAGGGTGACGGCGAGGGCGATGAGGTACTTGTGCTGGTACCGCTCAGGGTCGAGGGTCGAGGGGCGAGGGTCGAGACGTTCACCACCGCCACCGCCGTCACGATCCAGGACGAGCTCCATGTCGCTACTCCGGGTGCAGCGAGGGTCGAGGGCCCGGCGTTGCGCTCGACCCTCGACCCCCGACCCTCGACCCTATTTCGTGGCCACGTGCACGTCCACCGACAGCCCCGGACGGAGGGGCTGGTTGGCGCCGCAGCCCTTGTCGATCGCGATCCGGACCGGGACGCGCTGCACCACCTTCGTGAAGTTGCCCGTCGCGTTGTCCGGCGGCAGGAGGGCGAACTTCGACCCCGTCGCCGCGCTCACGCTCTCCACGTGCCCCTTCGCCGTGCAGCCGTAGGCGTCCACGTCGACGTCGACCGGCTGGCCGACACGGATGTCCGCGAGCTGCGTCTCCTTGAAGTTCGCCGTGACGTACGCGCCCGTGTCGGCGACGACCGTCAGCAGCGGCTGGCCGACCTGCACGAGCTGGCCCACCTCGACCTGCTTCTTCGACACGATGCCCGAGGCCGGCGCGACGATGCGCGTGTAGTCGAGCTGCAGCGCCGCGTTGTCGCGCGCCGCCTGCGCCGCCTGGAGCCGCGCGTCGGCGAGCCGCACGCCCGCCTCGGCGCTCGTCACCGTGGCGCCCGCCGCGCCGGCCTGCCGCTGCAGCGCGACCACGTTCGCCTGCGCCGCCGCCGCCGCCGCTTCCGCCGCGTCGAGCTGCTGCTTCGAGACGATCTGCTTCGCCGCCAGCTCGCGCATGCGCGACAGGTTCTGCTGCGCGTTCGTCGCGTTCGCCTTCGCCGCGGCGATCTGCGCCTGGAGCGCGGCCTGCTGCTGCGCCGCCGTCGTCACCTGCGCCTCCGCCTGGCCCGTGCCGCCCACGCCCGCCGCCGCCTTCGCCGCCGCGAGATCGGCCTCGGCCTGCGCCAGCCGCACCTTGTACTCGCTCGGGTCGATCTGCACGAGCAGCGAGTCCGCCGCCACGTGCTCGTTGTCGTCCACCGTCACCTTCTGCACGTACCCGCTCACCTTCGCGAGCACGGGGACGAGGTGGCCGTCCACGGCCGCGTCGTCGGTGGACTCGTGCGCCCGGCCGTAGCTCCACAGCTTCACCGCCCAGACGAGCGCGGCGAGCGCGAGCACGGCGACGATCGGCAGGATGAACCGCCGCTTCGAGGGCGTGGCGGGCTTGATGGAGGGCGTGGGCTGCTCGCCGTCCGCCGATTCGTGCTTCAGTGCTGTTGCCATGTCAGTGTCCGTCGGATTGTGTCGTTGCATTTCGTCGAGAAGCCGTTCACCGAAGCTCGGTCACCGATCCCTCGGCGTGCGCCAGCGCGACGCGAGCGGATTGGTAGTTGGTCAGCGCGTCGATCACGAGGTTGCGCGCGTCATTCAGGTTCAGCGAGGCGGTGATCACGTCGGCGTTCCCCGCCACGCCGGCACGGAAGCGGTCGCGCGCCTGCGCGACTTCCTGCTCGGCCAGGCGCAGGCGCTCGCGCGCCGCGGCGACCTGCTGCCGCGCCGACGAGAGGTCGAGGAGCGCGCTGCGCACGTCGACCGTCGCCTGCTGCTCGAGGTCGCGCCGGCGGATGTCCGCCTCGTTCACCACCGCCTCCTGCTCCTGCACCCGCGACTGCCGGCGGAAGCCGTCGAAGATCGGCACCGAGACCTGCAGGCCGAGGTCGTACGTCGGGAGCAGCGTCTGCGGATTCATGCCGATGGCGCCGTCGTCGGCGAAGGCGCTCACGGTCGGGAGACGTTCGGCACGGATCGCCGCCACCTGCTGCTGCGCCGCCTGGACCTGCGCCGCGGCGGCGCGGATGTCGGGGCGCGTGTCGAGCGCGCGCGCGACCGCCGTGCGCTCGTCCAGCGCCAGCGTGTCGGTGGGCATGGCGCCGAGCGAGTCGGTGAGCTCGACCGGCGTGTCGAGCGGCAGGTTGAGCGCGCGGAGCAGCTCGAGCCGCGTGCGATCGCGGTCGTTGCGCGCGGCGATGAGCTGGGCGTGCACGCTCGCCAGCTGCGCCTCGGCGCGCGTGACGTCGAGCGCCACGCCGACGCCGGCGGCGAGCTGGTCGCGCGCGATCGTGAGCAGGTCGGCGGCGAGCGACGAGTCGGCGAGCCGCGCCTGGAGCTGCGCGTCGGCGCGCTGCGCGCGAAGGTAGGCCATCGAGGCCTGCGTCGCCGCCTGTTCGCCGGCGTTGGCCACGTCGGCGCTCGCCGCCTGGACGGCCGTCTGCGCGCCGCGCACCCGCTCGATCGCGCTGTAGTCGAAGAGGTTCTGCGCGGCGCGCGCGCGCACGTCGGTGATGTGGATGCCGCGGATCACCTGCCCGTTCGGATTGAACAGCGGCGGCTCGCCTGGCGGCGCCGGGAAGCTGATCCCGAACGTCGCCGTGTTCATCGAGTGGTTCGTCGCGGAGGCGTTGCCGGAGAGGTCGGGGAGGAGCGCCGCGCGCGCCTCGCCGACGCGCGAGCGGGCCGCGCCGACGCGCGCCTCGGCGCCCTGTACGGCCGCGCTCTGCTTCGCGGCGAGCCGCGCCGCGTCGCCGAGCGAGAGCCGCCGCGGCGCCGGTTCCTGCGCGCTGGCCGTGCGGATGAGGAAGGTGAGGAGCGCGACGAGAATGGAGAGCACCACGCCCAGGCGGAGCGCGTGACGGGGAATCGAATTCATTGCTGAGGGTCCGTGCCCGCGACGTCCGGCCGCGGGCGAATTGCGTTGAGATAGAAGTGCACCAGCTCGTCGAGGACCTGGTCGTCCGTGCGGTCGCCGACGAGCCGGAAGCAGTCGCGTTTGGCACACCAGAAGGCGTGCATCATCAGCGGGGCGGCGAGCATGCGTGCCGCGACCGCGGGGTCGAGGGGGCGGAACTCGCCGGAGGCGATGCCGCGCTCGAGGAGGCGGGTGATGAGGCGCAGCCCGCGCGCGATGACCTCGTCGGCGTAGAACTCGGCGAGGTCGGGGAAGTTGTGCAGCTCCGCGGTCACGAGCCGGTAGATGGGCGCGAAGACCGGGGAGCGGAGGAACTCCCAGTAACCCCGCATGAAGCTCGTGAGGGCCTCGGTCGCGGAGCGGCTGGTCTCTTCGAAGTCCCGCTCGCCGCGCTCGATCTGCGAGACGACGGTGTGGCGGATGACCTCGCGGAAGAGCTCTTCCTTGTTGGGGAAGTAGAGATAGATCGTGCCCTTGGAGAGCCCGGCGCGCTTGGCGATGTCGTCGAGGCGCGCGGAGGCGAGGCCGCGTTCGGCGAACACCTCGAGGGCGGCGTCGAGAATCTGCCTGGGCCGCTCCTCTGGGAGGCGGCGCCAGCGGGGTTCTGTCGTGGAATGGGCACTGGACATGGCGAGCGGCCGAAGTATAACTGACCGGTCGGTAACTTTGGAGGAAGCCGGACGACCGTGTGGTGGTTCCCCCGGCCTGATCCTGCGGGAGACTCCAAATGACTGACCGGTCAGTAATATGTAGGGTCCGAGGACACGAAGCAAGGGGCGCTAACTTCGGGGACGAGGGACGCGGGACGCGGGACGCGCGCCGCGTCCGACCGATCGAGTTCGTGATCGCCCTCGAGCCGACGTGTTCCATCCAACGCCGTCACGCCACCACTCGTCCCCCGTCCCGCGTCCCCACTCGTCCCGCTTCCCTCTTCCCGGTTCCCGCCATGCCCCGTCTCGACAAGTGGCTCTGGGCCGCCCGCTTCTTCAAGACGCGCACGCTCGCCACCGAAGCCGTCAACGGCGGCAAGGTCGAGCTCAACGGCGAGCGCCCCAAGCCCTCCAAGGACGTCCGCGTCGGCGACGAGCTCCGCATCCACCTCGGGCCCTTCGTCCACGCCGTCCGCGTGCGCGGCCTCGCCGAGCGACGCGGGCCGGCCAGCGAGGCCGCCGCGCTCTACGAGGAGTCGCCGGAGAGCATCGCCGAGCGCGAGCGCCAGCGCGAGCAGCTCCGCATCGCCCCCGCGCCGACCTACGAGGAGAAGGGGCGGCCGACGAAGAAGGATCGGCGCGAGCTCAGCCGCTTCAACGACCGGAATCGCCGCTCGCGCTGAGCGACCGCGCGAGATCGCGCAGCACGCCGCGGCTGATGGCGTGCTTCCCCTCGTACCGCCGCACGACGTGCGGCACGCCGTGCGCGTTCAGCGCGCGCTCCTGCTCCTCCACCTGCGCGGGCGAGACGAACCGGTCGTCGTTCCCGATGACGATCGTGAGGGGCACCCCCGAGAGCGCGTGCCGACCGGCGGACAGGTCCACGTCCGGGGGCAGGAGCCCGCCCCAGAGCACGAGCGCGTCGAGCCGCGCGCAGCCGCGCGTCACCCAGCGCGAGGCGGTCGCCGCGCCCTGCGAGAAGCCGAGCACCAGGACGCGCGCCGGCGGCCGGTCGAGCCGGTCGAGCACGGCCTCGTGCAGCGCCTCGAGATACGCCACGTAGTCGCCGATCTCGGCGTCGCGATCCTCGCGCGTCATCCACGTCGCGCCCACCGGTCGCTCCGACGCCGCCGCCGCGGTCGGCGAGACGAGGTAGAAGCGGTTCAGCGCCTCCGGCGCCACGAGCAGGCGCGAGCCGTCGTCGAGGTCCGCGAAGTAGCGGATGAACTGCCCCGCGAGCTGGCCATAGCCGTGCAGGAGGAACCAGACCTCGTCCACCGCGGCGTGCTCGTCGCCGAGGGTGTAGTAGCGCGCGGAGCGGCTGACGGCGATGTGGCGTGCGTTGGGAGTGGCCATGCGGGTGCGGGGCGGTTGCCCGAAAGCTAACCGCCCCGCCGACGACTCGATTCACTTCCGCCGCGACATCACCGCTGCGGCGGGCGCCTCCCCATCCCGCGCATGAGGCTCGGGTTCCGCAGCTCCTCCGGCAGCTGCTTCCACTGCTCGGGAGTGAGCACCGCCTGCGCGCTCTTGATCGCGGCGAGATAGTTGTTCCGCGCCTCCTGGAGCTTCGGCCGCAGCGTCGGGAAGAGCGACGCGAGGTCGCTCCCCTTGGTCTTATCCACCTCGGCCTGCAGCGACGCGGCGAGGCTGTCGTTCCTCGCCGCGAGCGTGTCGGCGATCAGGTTGAGCTTCAGCACCTGCTGCGGCGTGAGCTGGAGCGTGTCCTTGAGGTCGATGATGCGCTGGACCGGGTTCGGGGCCACGCGGCTCACGATCGCGCGGACGTCGAGCCCACCGCCTCCGTTCAGCGCCCGCAGCATCCCCTCCATCATCTGCCGCTGGCGGTCCGGTCCCACCTGGAGGCGGGCCGTGAGCGCGAGCTGGAAGGGGATGCGGATCGCCGTGCGCGACGCCGGGTTGTCGCCGAAGCGCTCGTTCACCTGGTAGACGAACTGCTTCGAATTCGGATCGAAGCCGCGCACGTACAGCAGCGTCGGATCGGCGCGGAACGGCTGCCCCCAGCCGCGGAGGTTGTCGGCGCCGTGCATCAGCTGATCGATCCCGGCCAGCGGGTTGATCGCCGCCACGGAGATCGTGAGCCGCCGCTGGAGCGATGCACCGAGCCAGGGGCGGAGGTTCGCCTGGAAGTCGAGCATCTGCGACCATCCCGTCGTGCAGCTGTTGCGCGTCGCGATCTTCCCGAGCTGCGCGCGCAGGCAGTCCCGCACGTCCTGCGGCCCGGAGGTCAGCAGCCGCTGCATGCCGTTCGCGAGCGCGCTGTCGAGCGGATTCGTCGCGTCGAGCTTCGTCGGATCGAACACGTACGCGAGGTCGTTCCGCGCCCCGTCGCCGTTGATGTCGCTCCCCACGCGCGGCGAGTACGGCTGCCCGGAGGTGAAGCGGATCGTCGAGGTGATGTCGAGCCAGGAACGCGCGAGCCAGGTGAGCTGCCCAACGATCGAATGCCGGCGCTCCAGATCGCTCGTCGAGAAGGGGATGACGTTCGGGTCCGCCCCGGTGATCGTCTGGTTGAATCCCGCCGCCGCCGACCCGCCCGAGAATGACGTCTGGTCGGTGGACCGCATGAAGGTGTAGGCGAGATTCCAGACGATGTTGAACCGCGAGATCCCGTTCAGCGATGCCGTGATCTGCGACGTGTGCGACCGCATCCCGGAGCTCACGTCGAACACCTGCGCGAAGTTCGAGTCGCGCCGCGAGCCCATGAGGCTCACCGCGCCGGTCTGCGCCACGATCGCCGACGGGTCGACGTACACCGGGCGGTTCCCCTCCCCCGCGAGCGCGAACCGCGGCGTCTCGTCGAAGTTCAGGTCCTTCACGCCGTAGAGATTCGTGCCGAGCGCGTACGAGTAGTCCACGCTCCAGCCGTAGCGCGTGTGGAAGCGGTGGCTGACGCCGAGCGAGCCGCGCCACGCGCGCGGCGCGCCGAAGTCGGATTCGAACACCGTCACGTTCGGCTTCCGCGTGGCGAAGGCGGGATTCGGCTGCGTTCCCTGCGCGCACTGCGAGGGCACCGACGACGGATCGCTCAGGTACGCCTGCCAGTCCGGCACCGGCACGGCGGGTCCCACGCAGACGAGCTGCGACTCGCCCGAGGCGAGCCCCGTCGCGTTGAGCGCCGACTGGAAGAGCGAGAAGGGCGAGCGGCCGCGGAATTCGCCGATGCCGCCGCGCACGATGTACGGCTGCTGGACGTTCTGCGGCCCGCCGAATCCGCCGCGCCCACCGAAGCCGCCGAAGCCCCCGCGCCCGCCGCGCCCGAAGCCGCCCCCACCGAACCCGCCCTGCGGTCCGCTCGGCTCCCCGTTCTGCGGCGCGAGGCCGAACATCCAGGTGAAGCCGACGCGCGGGCTCGCATGCACCTCGCTCGGGAAATCGGCGGTGTTCCGGCCGAACTCCTGGAGCACGACCGGGTTGGTCCGCGGCTTCCCCGTGAAGTTCGTCCCCTCGGCGCGCACGCCGTACGTCACCTGCAGCGCGCGGCTCTGCCGCCAGGTGTCACCGAGATAGATGGCGCCGTTGTTCATCGCCCCCGAGCGGTTCGTCTCCGCGAGCGTGCGCGTGAACATCGCCGGCCGGTTGTTGGCGAAGTCGTCGAGGGAGTTGAAGGTGAAGGTGCCGTACAGGTTGTTGGCGTTGAGCGACGAGAAGCCCGTCACGTTGGCGAGGAGCCCCAGCTTGAAGCGATGGCTCGCGTCGTCGGACATCCACGAGAGCTCGTCGCTCCCCTCGAACTGGTTGTTCAGGCCGTCCGTCGGCATCCCGGCGTTGCCGCCGAACTGGAGGTTGCTCACCGACACCGTGCTGTCGCCGAGCGCCGAGGAGACCTGCACGCGCCCTTCGGGGTCGACGAGATAGCCGGCCGTCGAGTTGTCGTTGACGGAGTACGACGCCCGCAGCTCGTTGATGTAGTTGCCGAAGAGCGACGAGAGGGAGAGCATCCCGCCGCCGCCGCCGCGGTGCTCGTTCCCCGCGTGGGTGGCGAGCGCGAAGGGCGAGGTCCGGAAGGCCTGGTTGAACGCGCCCGTCCAGTTGCCGCGCAGCATCAGCGAGTGATTCTCGTTGACGTGGTAGTCCATGCGGACGATGCCGACGCCGTTGTCGCTCAGCCGGTCGCTCGGGATCGAGGGCAGCTCGAGGGGGAGCCCGAACTGCTGCACGAGCTGGATGAAGCGCGCGGCGGAGTCGGGCTGCGTGCCGAGACGCGCGAGCGTCGTCGGATCGGCCTGGGTGAGGACGAGGAGCGGGTCGATGCGCCGGCGCACCTGGAACGCGCCGAACAGGAACAGCTTGTCGTGGATGAGCGGGCCGCCGACGCCGCCGCTCAGCTGGTGCTGCGTGTAGCCGGAGGCGAAGGAGGACCCCTCCTGGTCGCCCGTCGACCACTCGAGGTTCGGATCGCGAAGCGCGTAGGCGAAGGAGCCGCTGACGTCGTTCGTGCCGCCGCGGGTGGTCGTGTTGATCTGGCCGCCCGTGAACTGCCCGCGGGCCACGTCATAGGTGTTCGTCACCACGCTCATGCGACGGACCGCCTCCGTCGGCACGCCGCCGCCGGCGAGGAAGCTCAGGCCATCGAGCGTGATCTGGTTCTGGTCGGTGCGCTGGCCGGCGACGGAGAAGGCCGACGCCGAGGTGTCGGTGGCGCTCGTGGCGACGACGCCGGGCGTGAGCGCGGCGATGGCCGCCGGGTCGTTCGGGTCGATCGGAAGCCGGTTGAGCTGCTCGCCGCTCATCACGCGCTCGACGGAGCCCGGCCCGGGGCGTTCGTTCCCCGCGCTGGGGTTGTTGCCTCGGACGACCACCGCCTGGAGCTGCTGTGGGACCGTGCTCATGCGCACGCTCCAGATCAGGCGGTCCTCGTCGGCCTGGCGCGCGAGCGTACCGGTGACCTGGGCCATCCCGAGATACTTGGCGGTCATGCGGTACGAGCCTCCGCCGTCGGGGAAGAGGATCGTGAACCGCCCCTCCCCGTTGGTGGTGCGGTTGCGCGAGACGCCGGTCTCGATCGAGGTCGCCTCCACCTTGACGCCCTGCAACGGCTTGCCATCGGGGCCGGTGATCTGGCCAGTGAGGATGTCGGTGCTGCTGCCCACCTGGGCGCGCGCGGCGGGCGGCGCGACGAAGAGGAGGGCGAAGGACGCGGCGAGCGCGAAACGGAGGAGTCGCATGGCGAGGTGTGAGATTCGCCATGCATACGCACGCGGCGAGCCGAGTGTTAAGGCGCGCGCCGGGACGAGAGATGGCTCCAACGCTCGCCGCGCGGCGTGCGTATGGAGCCATCTGTACCTGCGAGATCCCGGTCGATCGGCGCCCGGGCGCGCCGGCGCTCAGCGTTCGCCGTTCGCCGCGCGCGCTTCCTTGAACAGGTCGACCTGCGTGGCGCTGTGCTTCAGGAGCTTCACCGCCTCGAGGAGCTGGTGATCGTCCGGCAGCTCCCGCTTCTTGGCCGCGCCGTCGCCGAACGCCTGGCGCGCGACGCGCTGCTCGAGCTGGCGGGCGAAGAGCGAATCGGCCACCGGCGCGTACTTCGCGTCCCAGGTCACGCCGGCGCCATGGAGCCGGCGATCGAGCTCGGTGATCCACGTCGGGCTGACGCGGAAATCGGGGCGCACGTCGTGCCGGAGTTCCAGCGTGTAGCGCGAGAGCACCGTCTGCACGATCTGTCCCTTCGGCGCGATCTCGCGCAGGAAGTGCTGCTGCAGGGTGTCGAGCGTGTCGTCGGGTACGACGATGTCCGGCGTGATGCCGCCGCCGCCGTAGACCGTGCGGCCGGCGTCCGACCTGTACGCGGGGCGCGCGCGCTTCGCCGAGTCGGGCTGCGCCGAGTCGGGGTTCACCTCCACGAAGCGGCCGTCGGGGAGCAGCTTGCGGTCGCGGTGGATGGAACGTCCGCTGGGCGTGTACCACTTTCCGGTCGTCATCTTCAGCGCCCAGCCGCCGTCGAGCGTGAACACCGACTGCACCAGCCCCTTGCCGAAGCTGGTGGTGCCGACGAGCAGGGCGCGGTCGTGATCCTGGAGCGCGCCGGCGACGATCTCCGTCGCCGACGCGGAGTTCCCGTCCACGAGCACGACGAGCGGGATGTTCGTGGCGATGTGCTTGCCCTGCGAGCGCGCGACCTCGACGTCACCGCCGTCGGCGCCGCGCGAGCGCACGCTCACGATCTCCTTCCCTTCCGGGAGGAACAGGCTGCTCACGGCGAGCGCCTGGTCGACGATGCCGCCGCCGTTGTCGCGCATGTCGAGCACGAGCCCGCGCGCGCCCTGCTTCTCGAGCGACTCCACCGCCGCCTGCACCTCGTCGGCGGCGTTCTCGTTGAACGTCTGCAGCGGGATGTAGCCGATGCTGTCGTCGAGCATCGTCGTGAACAGCACCGCCGGCACGTGGACGATCGCGCGCGTGAAGCGGAGCTTGATCGGCTCGACGACACCGGGCCGGGCGTACGACACGGTCACCGCGGACCCCGGCTCGCCGCGCAGCCGATCGGACACGCGCCCGATCGGCCAGCCGACGGTCGACGTGTCGTTCACGGCGATCACCCGGTCGCCCTCCATCACCCCGGCCTCCTCGGCCGGCGTGTGCGGGAAGACGCGGCTGACGACGATCGCGTCCTTCTGCTCCTCGAGCAGCATCCCCGTGCCGCCGTACCGGCCGCCCGTGCCGCGGTTGAAGTCCGCCATCTCCTTCGGCGAGAGGAGCACGCTGTACGGATCGTTGAGCTCCCGCACCAGCCCACGCGCCGCGTTCTCGTAGAGCTGCGCGTCGGTGAGCGTGTCCACGTACTGGTGGGAGATGATGGACGCGACCTGGTCGAACAGGTGCGCGTTCGCGTGGACCGGCGGCTCCTGGAGCAGGAAACCGCCGGCGACGATGGGCAGGACGAGCAGCGTGACGACGGCTGCGGTGCGGAAGCGGGGCATGCGGCGACGCGGGGGACGGGGAGTAGCGACCGTCTCCAGCTTACGGGACGGCACGGGTGAAGTCAAAGGCCCAGTGGAGGAAGGACGAATGGGCGGCGAGATTTGGCACGATGCCATCCGCCACCGACGAACGGGGCGCGCACGCACGGCCTCGCGCCGGCATGGGCGAGCTCCGACCGATGCTGCGGCTCGCCGCCCCCGTCGTCCTCGTCCAGCTCGGGACGATGGCGATGGGGCTCGTCGACACGCTCATGGTCGGCCGCGTGTCGGCGGGCGTGCTCGCCGCCGTCGCGCTGGGCAACGTCTACTTCTTCAACGCGATCGTCCTCGGCCAGGGCACGCTGATGGCGCTCGACCCGATCGTCGCGCAGGCGGTGGGGGCGCGCGACGAGGGGGCGATCAGCCGCGCGCTGCAGCGCGCCATGCTGCTCTGCCTCGGGCTGAGCATCTTCACCGCCCTCCTCCTCGTCCCCACGCGCGCCCTGCTCGTGGCGATGCACCAGCCCCCGGAGATCATCCCCGATACCACCGCCTACATCCGCATCTCCGTTCCGGGGATCCTGCCCTACCTGGCGTTCGTCGTCTTCCGGCAGACGTTGCAGGCGCTGCACCGGGTCGCGCCGGTGGTCTGGGCCACGGTGGTGGGGAACATCACGAACGCGGCGCTCAACTGGGTGTTCGTGTACGGCCACCTGGGGAGCCCCGCGCTCGGGGCGGCGGGGAGCGCGATCTCCACGCTCGTGAGCCGCTGGTTCATGGCGATCCTCCTCCTGGTGGTCGCCTGGCGCGACCTCGAGCCGCACCTCGTGCCGATGCGCGCGGACGCGTGGGACCGGCGCGCCCTCGCGCGGATGCTGCGCCTCGGCCTTCCCATCGGCGTGCAGCAGCTCCTCGAGGTCGGGGCCTTCGGCGCGATCGGGCTGCTCATGGGAGTGCTGGGGACGATCGAGATGGCGGCGCACCAGATCGCGATCACCCTCGCCTCGTTCACCTTCATGGTCCCGCTCGGCGTGTCGGCGGCCGCCGCCGTGCGCGTCGGGCGCGCCGTCGGGGCGCACGACGCGCCGCGCGCCCGCGCCGCCGCGCGAGCCGCGTACGTCTGCGGGGTGGGCTTCATGTCGCTGACCGCGCTGCTCTTCCTCGCCCTGCCGCGCGTGCTGGCCGCGGCGTTCAGCGGCGACGCGCGGGTGATCGCGCTGGCGGGCATCCTGATCCCGATCGCCGGCGTCTTCCAGGTGTTCGATGGCGCGCAGGCGGTGGGCGCCGGGATCCTGCGCGGGCTCGGCGACACCAAGGCACCGATGATCGCGATGCTCGCCGGCTACTGGCTGATCGGCCTCCCGGTGAGCATCGCGCTCGGCCTGCACACCAGCCTGCGCGCGGCGGGGCTCTGGTGGGGATTCGTCGCGTCGCTCAGCGCGGTCGCCCTCTTCCTGCTCCTTCGGGTGCGCACCCTGTTCCGGCGCGAGCTCCGGCGCCTGGTGCTCGACGAGGGGCGCCCGCGCGTGGCGTGAGGGCTGCCGCTCAGCGCGCGGCGAGGAGCGCCTCGATCGCGCGCCGCGCCCGCTCGAACCGCTCGCTCCACGAGCCGCCGACGAGCACGTAGGGAGCGCCGAAGCGCTCCAGCGCCTCCTCAAACAGCGCGTGCATCTCCGGCCGCATGTGCCCGCGGTCGCGCGCGGGATCCGCCACCCACGGCACGTCGATGTCCATCAGCAAGTACATATCCGCCAGTCGCCGGCGCGCCTCCTCCTCGATCCACGCCGGGCACTGCCCGAAGTAGTGCCCGCAGTAGACGGCCGTGCTCACGAGATCCGTGTCGTGGACGAGCAGCCGCTCGGCGCGCGCCTGGTACGCGTCCTCCAGCGCCGCCTGGCCGCGCGCGATCGGGCCATGGTCCGCGAAGCCGATCACGCCTCCCCGCTCCTCCGCGTAGGCGCGCACGAACTCCGGCACCCACTCCACGCCGAAGTGCGTCGCGAGCTGCCGCGCGAGCACCGTCTTCCCCGTCGACTCCGAGCCGGTGAGGACGACGCGGATCAGTCGGCGGCCAGCGTCCGCTTCCATTGGAAATGCCCCATCGCGGCGAGCACGAGGAACACCGCGTAGAGCCCCGCGGTGAGGTAGAGGTGCTTGAAGATGAACATGCCGACGTACACGACGTCCACCGCGACCCAGATCGCCCAGTTCTCGAGGATCTTGCGCGTCATCATCCACTGCGCGACGAGGCTCGTCGTCGTCGTGGCGGCGTCCACGGACGGCAGCGCGGCGCTCCGGATGCGCGACGTGACCTGCCAGAGCGCGAACCAGACCACGAGCGCCACCGCGCTCACCGAGAGCCAGATGCGCGGCGTGGCACGCGTGACCGCGAGCTCGGTGCGTCCGGCGCCGCCGTAGAGCCACTCGTACCAGCCGTACAGCGACAGCGCGAAATACACGACCTGCAGCCCCATGTCGGAGAACAGGCCGACCTTGTAGAAGAGCAGGAAGTACAGCGCGACGTTGACGAGCGCCGTCGGCCAGCTCCAGATGTTCTGGCGCACGCTCAGGTACACGCTGACGATCCCGAAGATCACCGCGACCAGCTCGAGGCAGGAGAAGCCGTGCGCCTCGAGCACCCTGCAGACGACGTCCATGCGCTACGACCGCAGCTTCGCCAGCCGCTCGGCGCCGGCCTGCCTGACGCGCTCGCGCGCCGCCGCGATCGCCGCCGCCGTCGCCGGCGACGTGCCGCCGACCTCGATGTCGTCCATCGCCTGGAGCGCGCCCACGTACCAGTCGGTCCACGTGCGCAGGATCGTCTCTTCCTTCGCGAGGTCGCCGCCGGCGGCGATCGCCTGTCGACTCAGGGCGAGCTCGGTGTCGAGCCGGCGCATCGCCGCGCGCTCCTCCTCCGCCACGAGCTCCCGCGTCGTGCGCCCGTCGGCATCGGCGAGGGTCAGCGCCGAGAGCAGCGCGCAGGTCGCGGAGTTCTTCATCTCCTCGGGCGACACCTTGTCGAGCCGGTCCTGGTCCGTGTGATAGAAGTGGTCGGTGAAGTGCCAGAGCAGCACGCCCGGCTTGCCGAACTGCAGGAAGGGCACGTGGTCGCTCCCCCCCTCGAACGGATTCGTGCGCACGACCCACCCGGTGCCGTCCGCCTGGTCGAGGCAGCGGTTCAGGACGAAGTCGTTGTAGTAGTGTGGATGCAGGGAGTCGACGCTCACGGGCGTGCCGCCCCACTCGGTGTGGTGGTCGTCGCCGCGCGTCCAGACGGCGGAGGGGTCGGGCATCTTCTCGATGAGGAAGGTGCCGCCCGTCTTCCGCGTGTCCTCGCCGACCATGTCGAGGCTCATCCCCCAGCGCACGCCCGCGGTCCGGGCCGAATCGTCGGCGAGGAAGTTCCTCGTCTGCTCGATCTCGTTGCCGAAGATCATCGTGATGGTGCGGCGCGGCTGGACGTCGCCGCGCCGGACGAGCGCGGCGAGGACGCGGGCGCCCTCGCTCAGCGCCCCCACGCCGGAGGCGTTGTCGTTCGCGCCCGGCTCCTGGACGTGCGCGGTGAGGACGAAGCGCTCGGCGGGGTGATCGCTGCCGTGCACCTCGGCGACGAGGGTGCGTTCGTCGGCGTCGTAGATCCGCGACTTGGTGCGCACGCGCACGGTCACCGGGCCGAGCGCCAGCGCGGCGCGCAGGGTGTCGTACGCCGCGTTCGACAGCGGGATCCCCCAGCTCCGGTGCACGGTGTCGAGCGGGATGGAGCCGAACTGGATCGACGTCGGATGAAGGTCCGGCTCCGTGTAGGCCGGCATGCCGTACGCGAGCACGCCGAGGGCGCCGCGCCTGGCGACAGCCTCGGTGAACGCGCGCCCGACGTTGCCTTCCGCGAGCACGATCTTCCCGGCGACGTGCGCCGCGTCGTAGGCGGCCGGCGTGGCGGCGCCGACGGCGACCAGCTCCGCGCTGACGCCGGTGTCCGGCGTGGAGAAGGAGTAGATCGCCAGCATGTTGCGATTGGTGGCGAAGCGCAGCAGGGGGGCGGACCGCCCCTCGATCCGGAGCTCCGCGTCCACCGGCTCCCACGTCGGCCGCGGCATCTTCCGGTGCTCGATGCGGTAGGTGAGCCGCGTGCCCGGTTTGGCCTGGTCCTCGGCGACGTAGCCGGCGTCGCGCAGGATCCGCGCGACGCGGTCGATGCTCGCGTCGAAGCCGGTGTTGCCGGGGACGCGGAAGTAGCGCTCGACGAACGCCACCGTCGCGAGCGCGCGCGGCCCGGAGTACTCGGCGCGCACGAGCGCGCGGTAGCGCCTAACGGCACCCGGGATGGTGCGCGCGGTGTCCTGGGCGGCGAGGCGCGGCGCGGCGGCGGCCAGGACGACCGAGAGGAGCGCGGCGACGCGCCTGGCGTGCCGCGTGTGCGGGAACGATGGCATCGGCATGGAGCGAGGGGATCGAGCCGGTAGGCACCGGACAAGATACGAGCGGCCGGGCGTGCCCCGACAGGGGACGGCGCGCCGCGTGCCGGCGCGTTATCTTCGGTGCGGATATGCAGATCCTCGCCGTGGATCCCGAGCACCCGTCGCCGGATGTCCTCGAGCGCGCCGCGGCGCTGCTGCGCGCCGGCGCGCTCGTCGCGTTCCCCACGGAGACCGTCTACGGGCTCGGCGCCAACGCCCTCGACGCCGACGCCGTGCAGCGCATCTATGCCGCGAAGGGCCGCCCGAGCTACAACCCGCTCATCGTGCACGTCGCCGATACGGACGCCGCGCGGCAGGTCGCGCGCGCGTGGCCCGAGCGGGCGGCGCGACTCGCGGCGCGCTTCTGGCCCGGGCCGCTGACGCTCGTCGTCCCCAAGCGCCCGGAGGTGCCCGACGCCGTGACCGGCGGGCTGGACACCGTGGCCGTGCGCGTCCCCGCGCACCCGGTCGCCCTCGCGCTCCTCCGCACCGTCGGCCTCCCCATCGCCGCGCCGAGCGCGAATCCGTCCACGCGCATCTCGCCCACCACCGCGCAGCACGTGGCGAAGGCGCTCGGCGACCGCGTGTCGCTCGTCCTCGATGCCGGGCCCACCACGGTCGGCATCGAGTCCACGGTGCTCGACATCTCCGGCGACGAGCCGGTGCTGCTGCGCCCGGGGATGATCTCCGCCGCGCAGCTCGCGGAGGTGGTGGGCGAGGTACTGACGCCGGAGGCCGCGCCCGCGGACGGCGAAGCGCGGCGGTCGCCGGGGATGATGGCCCGGCACTACGCGCCGCGCGCGCGCGTCCTCCTCGTCAGCGCCGAGAACGAGCCCATGGCGCACTTCGCCGTGCGCGAGGAGCATCAGCGCGGCGCGACGGTCGGCGCGCTCCTCCGCACGATGGAGCTCCCCGCCGACCGGCGCGTGCGGATGCCTGACGAGCCGGGCGCGTACGCGCAGCGGCTCTACGGCGCGCTGCACGAGCTCGACGACGCCGGCTGCGCGCTGATCGTCGTCGAGCGCGTGCCGGACTCGCCCGCCTGGGCCGCGGTGCGCGATCGCCTGGAGCGGAGCGCGCGATGACGCCGCGCCGCGCGCCGGCCGCCGGATGCAACCGCACGTCCCCTCGCTTCGCCTCTCCTCTTCCCTCCCTCCCTCGCCACGGCCACGCACGATGATCCACACGCGATTCCGCTGCCTCGCCGTCCTCGCCCTCGTCTCGTCCACGGCCGCCGCGCAGGTGCCGACCGCCCGCCGCGCCGGCGCGCGCGCCGCGCGCGCCGCCACCATCGCGCAGCTCCCGACCGGCGTGCACCTCGATCCGGTGGGCCGCAGCACCCCCACCGGAAGTTTCCCGCTGACGATGCTGCTCTCGCCCGACGGCAACCGGGTCGTCCTGCTCCTCAGCGGCTGGCACGAGCAGGGGGTCCAGGTGCTCGATCGGGCGACCGGCCGCATCCTGCAGACGCTGGTGCAGCCGGCGGCGTTCCTCGGTGCGGCGTTCTCGCCCGACGGCAAGGTGCTCTACGCATCGGGCGGCAACACGGACGTGGTCTACCGCTACGACTGGAGCGGCGGCGCGGCGACGCTGCGCGACAGCCTCGTGCTCGCGACGAAGGCGCCGCGCGCGCAGGGGACGCGCTTTCCAGCCGGGCTCGCGCCCTCGCCTGACGGCCGCTTCCTCTACGTCGCGGAGGACCTCGCCGACTCGCTCGCCGTGATCGACGTGGCGAGCGGGCGCGTCGTCCAGCGACTGGCGACGGAACGCTATCCGTATGGCGTCGCCGTCGCGCCCGACGGCAGCGTGTACGTCTCCGCGTGGGGCGGGCACACGGTCTCGTGCTTCACCCCGGCGGGCGACGGGCGGCTCGCCGAGGCCGGGCGCGCTCCCGCGGGGCGGCACCCGTCCGCCATCCTGTTGAATCACGATGGCAGCCGGCTCTTCGCCGCGTCGGGGAGCACCGACGAGATCACGGTGGTCGACACGAAGACCCGGCACGTCATCGCGCGGCTGCTCGATCCGCCGCCGGCCGGGCCGGACGAGGGGACGACGCCTAACGCGCTCGCCCTCTCGCCCGACGGCACGCGCCTGTTCGTGGCCGAGGCCGACGCGAACGCGGTCGCCGTGTTCGACCTCGCGCCGACGACGGCGAACGTGGCGGCGGCGAACGGCGACGACCGGCTCGCCGGACGGATTCCCACCGGGTGGTATCCCACCGCGGTGCTCGCGTCGGCGGACACGCTGCTCGTCGGCACGGCGAAGGGCGCGGGGAGCGCGCCCAATCCGCGGGGGCCGCAGCCGCTGCTCTCCGAGGAGCACCAGGGCCGCGGCGAGCACTACACCCTCGGGCAGCTCAAGGGGAGCTACCTCGTCGCGCCGCTCGCGCAGGTGACGGGGACAGAGCTCGCGGCGCTCACCGCGCGCGTCACGCACGCGAACGGGTGGGACACGGCGCACGCCGGCGGCCACTATCCGCCGTTCCAGCACGTCGTCTACATCATCAAGGAGAACCGCACCTACGACCAGGTGCTCGGCGACATGCCGCAGGGCGACGGCGACACGAGCCTCGTCTTCTTCCCGCGCGCCGTGTCACCGAACCACCACGCGCTCGCGAAGCGCTTCGGGCTGTTCGACCGCTTCTTCGTCAACGCCGAGGTGAGCGCCGACGGCCACAACTGGTCCACGGCGGCGTACGCGACGGACTACGTCGAGAAGACGGTGCAGTCGAACTACTCCGGCCGCCGGCGGTTCTACGATTACGAGGGGACGAACCGGAACCAGCTGACGGACGACGACGTGAACTCGCCGGCGAACGGGTACCTGTGGAATCTCGCCGAGCGGAAGGGGATCACCTTCCGCAACTATGGCGAGTTCGTCGTCGAGTCGCGCGACGCGGACGATCCGCTGCCGCCGGGCTATCGCGGCGACAAGCCGTACCTGTACGCGCACACCGATCCGCGCTTCCCGGGGTTCGACCTCGGCATCCCGGACCAGCGGCGGGCGGACGAGTGGATCGCCGAGCTGCAGCAGGACGTGCGGCGCGGCACGATGCCGGCGCTGGAGATCATGCGGCTGCCTAACGACCACACGGGGGGCGCCGCGGCCGGCCGCCACACCCCGCGGGCGTACATGGCGGACAACGACCTCGCCCTCGGGCGCGTGATCGAGGCGCTGTCGCGGACGCCGTTCTGGCGGAACACGGTGGTGTTCGTGCTGGAGGACGACGCGCAGAACGGGCCGGACCACGTGGACTCGCACCGCTCGCCGCTGCTCGTCATCTCGGCCTACAACCGGCCGGGAACGATCCACCGGTTCGCGAACACGACGGACGTGCTGCGGACGATCGAGGAGATCCTCGGTCTGCAGTCCCTCGCGCACTTCGATTACTATGGTCGCCCGCTGCGCGACATCTGGGCGTCGACGCCGGATCTGCGCCCCTACCGGGCGCTGACGCCGGCCGTGTCGCTCGACGAGATGAATCCGCGCACGGGCGAAGGCGCCCGCGAATCCCGGCGGCTCGACCTCCGCATCGAGGATGTCGCCGACGCGGAGCTGTTCAACCGGATCCTGTGGCGGGCGATCAGGCCGGGCGTGCCGTATCCCGGCACGCGGCGGCTGTCGGCGCTCGAGCTGAAACGCGGCCCCTGAGGGGAGAGCGGGTCAGGTCTTGTGGCGGAAGATGATGCGTCCGCGGCTCAGGTCGTACGGTGACACCTCGATCGTCACTCGATCGCCCTGCAGCACGCGGATGCGGAACCGCCGCATGTTACCGCCCAGAGTCGCGAGCACCGTGTGCTGGTTCGGGAGCAGAACGCGAAAGGTCGCGTTCGGGAGCACCTCGGTCACCTGCCCTTCCATCTGGATCGGTTCTTCCTTGGCCATGTCCCCTCGTCCGAAGTGTTACTTCGAGCGGGCCCGGGCGGCGTCGCGACGGCGGCGGCGGGCGGCGGCGGCCTTGAGCTGCCGGGCCTCGCTCGGCTTCACGTAATGGCGCCGGCGGCGAAGATCCTTCAGGATGCCGGCCTTCGCAATGCGCCGCTTGAACGCCTTCAGCGCCCAATCCAGGCGATCGCCTTCCTCGATGGTGATCTCGATCATCGGCCTTCCCTCTGCGTGATACGGTAGCTGCGTGCGGGCGGACGCCCGATGGTGATGCGAACGACGAGGCCTACCCTGGTGCAAACACGACGGGGCCGCCCGAACCGTCGAGCGACCCCGTCGTAGCGGGACACGTGCGTCAGCGACCCAGCTTCACGACGTTCTCAGCGGCGGGGCCCTTCGCGCCCTGCACGATCGTGAACTCGACCTTCTCGCCCTCGGCGAGCGACTTGAAGCCGCTGCCCTGGATGGCCGAGTGATGCACGAAGCAATCCTTCTGGCCGTTCTCGGGCGTGATGAAACCGAACCCCTTGGCGTCGTTGAACCACTTGACGGTGCCGACGGTGCGCGACATTTCCTGAACTCCTGAGTGTGTGTTCGTCGGAGTCCCGGTGTGTGCCGTAGCTACCGACGTGCCTGTTCCCGTGCGGCGATCCTCGCCGCATGGTCGCGATCCCAGGAAGCAAACAGGGACCCAGCGAAAGCCAGATCCCCGTTCGATCCACTGGTCGCACGCCAGGCGTGCGATTTCGCTCCCCCCAACGTAGTTGGCCGGGGCGAAACCGTCAACAGGCCAACCCCTTACGGCTTCTTCTTCTTGACGTCCACGTTGTTCCCGATGATCCCGCCCAGGATGCCCCCGGCGGCCGCCCCGATGATCCCCCCCTTCACCTTGTCCTTGCTCGTCGCCGCCCCGATCACCGCGCCCGCGGCCGCGCCGATCGCCGCATCGCGCTTCGTGTGCTTCTCCGTCGTCGTGCCGGAGCTCGCCGTACCGGTGCCCGTCGAGGCGCTCTGAGACGTTCCGGACGAGGCCGTCGAGTGATGGCTCGTCGACGTGTGGCTGGTGCTGTGGTGGACCGTCCGATGCTCGGCCGTCGTGGTCGGCGCCGGCGCCGGCGTGGCCGCCTGGCTCCGCTCCGCCGCCGAGATCGTGTCCTGCCCCGGCTGCTGCTGCGCCGCGAGGTTCAGGTCGTTGTTCAACGGCTGGTCCATCTTATCGTTCCCGCGGCTGCACCCCGCCATCACGGCGAGCAGCGCAACCGTGATCAGCCCGGTTCTCCGCATCTGCGCCTCTGGATTGAAGGTTCAGTCCCACCATGGCACCGCCCGTGCCAGCCATCCCGTGCTACCCAGGACGACTGCTGGGTCCGCCAAACGTCACACCGCGCCGGTGGCGCGGACGAACGCCCGAAGGCTCTGCTGCTCCGCCTGGTCGAGGAAGCGCGCCAGCACCGTGACCGCTTCCTCGATCGCCTCGGGCGCGACCGCGTGCGCCCGATGCCGCACCAGGCGCTCGAGCTCCTCCCGCAGGATCGTGTACTCGCGCCGGAGCGCGTCCTCCGACCAGGCGAGGCGGGCGCGCTGCGCGCCGTGCCGTTCCGCCACGAGCCGCTGGATCTCCGTCCCGTCGCTGAACAGCGCCGATGGCCGGCCACCCATCTCCTCGAGCACGATCAGCATCCCGGCCACGTCGGCGATGTAGCTCGCCACGTGGTCGGCGATCTGCGAGAACTTGAGCGCGCGAACCGACGGCAGCAGCTCCTCCGAACGCAGGCGCGAGACGAACGACTCGAGCAGCCCCTCCGTCTCGCGCAGCACCAGCTCGCCGATGTCGGCGAGCCCGCGCAGGCGGCCCGGCGGCTCCGCCGGACGCGCCGCGAGCGGCGCGTCGATCGCCGGCTCCGTCGCGCCCGCCGGCAGCCAGAGGGTGAAGGACGACCCCGCTTGCGGCCTGCTCCGCACCGTGATGTCGCCGTGCATCAGCCGGGCGAGACGGCGGCTGATCGTCAATCCGAGCCCCGAGCCGTCCTGCGCGCGCGTGTGGCCGGAGGAGATCTGCACGAAGGGATCGAAGATCGACGGGATCTGCTCCGGGGGGATCCCGATCCCGCTGTCGGTCACGCGGACGAAGGCCCAGCGTCCGGAACCGTGGAGCCGTGCATCCGGCTCGGGGCGATCGGTGACGCCGCACTCGATGTCGACGCGCCCACCGACCGGCGTGAACTTGATGGCGTTCGAGAGGAGGTTCACGAGGACCTGACGCACGCGGTCCTCGTCGCCCTCGTAGAGCGCGTCCAGATCCCCCGCGCACGGGCTCACCGAGATCGCCCTCGCGTCGGCCTGCGGCTGGACGACGGCGAGCGCGCCGTCGGCCGCGCTGCCGATGCGCCCGATGGCGGCCTGCACGGCGAGGCGCCCCGATTCGATCTTCGCCAGGTCGAGCACCTCGTTCACGAGGCCGAGCAGATGCCGGCCGCTCGTGCGGATGCGCTGGACCTGCAGCCGCTGCTCCTCGTTGAGCGTGCCCGCGATCCCGATGTCGAGCAGCTCCGCGTAGCCGATGACCGCGTTGAGCGGCGTGCGCAGCTCGTGGCTCATCATCGCGAGGAACTCGCTCTTCGCCTGGTTCGCGGCCTCCGCCTCGGCGCGCGCCCCGCGCTCGCGCTCGAGCTGCCAGGCACGCTCCTCCGCCCGCCGCCGGTCGGTCACGTCGCGCAGCGACACCAGTCGCGCCGGCTGTCCCTCCCACTGGAGGTCGACGACGCGCAGCTCGGCGACGACCGTCTCGCCACCCGGCCGTACCACCTCGATCTCGGTGTTCTCCCCCGCGACGACAGGGAAGCCGAGCACCTGCCCGGCCAGCAGCGACGCGGCACGGCCGAACAACCGCTCGGCGGCGGGATTCGCGAAGCAGATCGTCCCCTCGCCGTCGATGATCACGATTCCGTCGGCGAGGCTCTGCACGATCGCAGGGAGCTGCTCCTGATCGGCTCGTCGCGGTTGGCGCCGCTCGACCCTGGACTGCGAGTCCATCTCTCTTCGGCTACGCCTCTCCGTCCGCGGTCGCGTCCACGAGCGGCAGCGGCACCCCGGCGAGGATGCCGTTGACGTTCCGGAAGGGCTCGCCGATGTGCATGCCCGTCGAGTCGATGGTGTACTCGCGCAGATCCGGGTCGTGCATCGACCCGCGCATCTTGAGGACGGTGACGCTGCGGCGCATCCGGCCGAACGACTCGACGTACCTGAGCAGCACGATCGAGTCGGTGAGGGTCGAGATGTGCTTCTCGGTCACCGAGCCGCCGCCGAGCAGGTTGGGAGTCGTGGAGGTGAACATCGTCGTGATGTGCTCGCGCTTGAGCAGGGACGTCAGGCTGATGACGAACTCGCGGAAGCTGCGGAGCGTGAAGACCCGTTCCAGGGCGGACAGGCTGTCCACCGCCACCCGGTCGGGCTTGTAGCTCAGGATGATGTCCCGCATCCGGACGAGATGATCCTCCATCGGCATGGCGTGCGGGTACTGGTTGGCGACGTTCAGGAGGCCACGCCGCTCTGCATCTTCAAAGTCCATTCCCCACGCCGCCGCGTTGCGGAACAGTTGGTCGCGGCTCTCCTCGAAGGCGAAGAGGAGGCACCGCTCGCCGTCGGACACGCCGCCGTTCAGGAACTCGGTGACCATCAGGGTCTTCCCCGTGCCCGTCGCGCCGGAGACGAGCACGATCGAGTCGCGGAAGAAGCCCCCGTGGCACATGGCGTCCAGCTCCGGGATGCCGGAGGGCACGCGGACGCTGGAGGAGGTCTGGGTGAGTTGCTGCGCGGTGAGCGGGATGACGACGATCCCCTCGTCGGTGATGGTGAAGGGGACCTCGCCCCGCTGATGGGGCGCGCCGCGGAACTTCAGGATCTCGATCGTGCGGCGTCGGCGCTCGTCCTGGAGGAGGTTCCGGAGGACGATGACGTTGTCGGCGACGAACTCCTCGATGCCGAACTGGGTCAGCGGACCGTAGTCCTCGGTGCGCTCGGCGGTGAAGACGAGTGTCGCGCCGAGGCCCTTGATCACGCTCGCCATGCGGAAGAGCTCGGCACGCATCAGGGCGCGATCGGGAAACTGCACGAAGAGCGCGGTGAGCGAGTCGAGGACGACGCGCCGGGCCGACGTCTTCCTGACCGCGTGCTGGACGCGCGCGAGCAGGCCGCCGAGGTCGAAGCTGCCAACGATCGGGATGGCTTCGCTGGGCTCCGGCGACACGTCGACGAACGCCCACGTGCCGTCGGCCTCCCACTGCGCGATGTCCCAGCCGAAGCCGAGCATGTTCTTGCGGATGTCGGCCGGGGAGTCCTCGAAGGTGACGTAGACGCCGCCCTGGCCGCGGCGGATCCCGGCGGCGAGGAAGTTCGTCACGAAGACCGTCTTGCCGCTTCCCGCGGTGCCGGCGACGAGCGTCGCGCGATCGCGCGGGAGGCCTCCCTCGGAGATGAGATCGAAGCCCGGGATGCCGGTCTCGAGCTTCTCGACGCTCCTGTGATTCGACTGCGCCGTACTGACCATGTCCGTCTAGTCCTCCTCGGCGGCGAGCAGTGAGAGCGCGAGCAGCACCTGCTCGCTGTTGCCCAGGTCTCCCGTCACGCGACGGGCGGGCGCGGGCGACACCTTCACGAGCGTGGGCGTCGTGAGGATGCGGTCGAGCTCCGCGCGCTCGGGATCCTTCTGGATGTCGATGATCGCCAGGTCGTAGCGGCCGCGCAGCCGCTCGTCGGCCAGCCGTCGCAGATTGGCTTCGGCGCGACGCGAGCGCGGGGTGTCTCCGGCGACGTAGAGCGTGAACTGGACCGAAATCATGACCTCGCCGGTGGACGCGGCCGGCCGCACCCCATGGCAGGGGGCCGGCGGAAGCGCGACAAGAGACAACGAGAACGCGCGCGACGCCAGTACCACCGGCGTCGTGCAAACGATCACGTCCGGCGATGGTGAGCCGCCGGCTTGCCGGGGTCTCCTCCTCCGCGGGACTCGTTAGATTTCACGCCGACCGGGGTGCCCGCCCACATGGGGTGCGGGCTGAGAACACACCCGTCGAACCTGATCCGGTTCATACCGGCGTAGGGAGTCCTGACATGCTGCGTACGCTGCCTTCCGGCGCGTCGCGTATCCCCGCGAGGATACTGCGATGATCGCGCCACTCTTCGCGATTTTCTCCGCTTCCCTCCTCGTCTCCGGCACCGTGCGCGATTCCATCTCGCGCGCGCCCCTCGCCAGCGTGACGGTCGAGGACGTGACCACGCACCACCAGGCGGTGACCGACGCGCGCGGCCACTTCGAGATCGACGTGGACGTGCCGACGCACCTCCGCTTCCGGCGCGACGGCTACGCGCCGCGCGAGGTGGACGTCGTCGGCGCGGGACCGCTGGTGATCGACCTCGTCCCGCGCGCCCGGTCGCTGGAGGGGGTGACGGTCACGGCGCTCCGCGCCGGCGACCAGGCGCCGATCTCCACGAAGACCATCGCCCGACCGCAGATCGAGGCGCGGTACTTCGGGCAGGAGGTGCCGCTGCTCCTTCAGGGGGCGCCGTCGGTGACGTCCTACGCCGAGACGGCGAACTACTGGGGATACAGCTACATCCGCCTGCGCGGGATCGACCAGTCGCGCATCAACCTGACGCTCGACGGCATCCCGCTGAACGATCCCGAGGACCAGGTCCTGTACTTCGCCGACTTCCCCGACCTCGCCAACAGCGTCGGATCGGTGCAGATCCAGCGCGGGGTCGGGACGAGCAGCAACGGCACGGCGTCGTACGCCGGGTCGATCAACTTCGAGTCGATCCCGCTGGCGACGTCGGCGCAGGGGACGCACGTCGAGCTCGAGGGCGGCTCGTTCGGCACCCGGCGCATCGCCGCCGACTATCGCAGCGGGCTGCTGCCGAGCCGATTCGCCTTCTACGGGCGGGTCTCCGGGGTCGAGAGCAACGGGTATCGCTACCACTCGGGCGTGATGGGGCGGTCGTTCTTCCTGAGCGGCGGCTGGTTCGGCGACCGCGACGTGGTGAAGGTCATCGCGACGGCGGGACTGCTGCACGACACGCTGTCGTACCTCGCGGTGCCGGAGACGGCGCTCGTGCACGACCGCCGCATCAATCCGCTGCGGCCGGACGAGCTCGACCGCTTCGGCGAGCAGCTCGGCGCGGTGTCGTACACGCGCCTCCTCGGTCCGGCGTCGGCGTGGTCGACGACGCTCTACCGCATCTCGTCGGCGGGAAACTACGACGTGGCGATCGACCCGGACATGTGGAACTACCACCTCGACTTCACGACGTACGGCCTGACGAGCACGTGGACGTACCGTCGCGACGCGCTGCAGCTCGACGCGGGGGTGAACGGGGACACCTACCACCGGGACCACTACGCGTACATCCGCCCCGACCTCGCGCACGACGTGTACTTCAACACGGGGCACAAGCAGGATGCGAGCGGCTTCGCCAAGGCCTCGTACGACATCGGCCGCGTCACCCTGTTCGGCGACCTCCAGGCGCGGCACGCCCGCTTCAGCTACACGCCGGACGCGCACGCGGACATCCCGGGGAGCGCGATCGACTGGACCTTCGTCAATCCGAAGGGCGGCGTCTCGCTCCGCGTCGCGACCCCGCTCAGCGTGTACGCGTCGTATGGCGTGAACAGCCGCGAGCCGGCGCGGCTGGACATGCTCGCGGGCTTCGACAACCTCGACACGTCGAACGTGGCGTTCGTCGGCGGCTTCTCGCGGGTGAAGCCGGAGCAGGCACGCGACCTCGAGGCGGGGGTGCACTATCGCCTGCCGACGCTCACGGTGGACGGCGACGCGTACGCGATGCGCTTCCACGACGAGATCCTGCCGATCGGGGCGCTGAGCTACCAGGGGCTGCCGCTGCGCAAGAACGTGCCGACGAGCTACCGCCGTGGCGTGGAGCTCGACGGGAGCTACAGCGGGATCCCGCGGCTCGTGCTGTCGGCGAACGCCTCGTTCGAGCGGGCACGCATCGGCGAGTACACGGACGAGACGGGCGACAGCGCGCTGACCTATCGGAACGTGCCGCCGCTGCTCACGCCGGAGGTGCTCACCATGCAGCGCGCGGAGCTCCGCGTCGCGCGGTGGCTCAGCGTCGCGGCGGAAGGGCGCTACACGGGGGAGTCGTACCTCACGAACACGGGTGATCGCACGTTCATGCTCCCGTCGTCGTACACCCTCGACGGGACGCTCACGTTCCGCGTCGGCCGGCAGGAGCTGGTGGTGCAGGCGAACAACCTGACGAACCAGCGGAGCTACACGAGCGGATACCCGGACTGGGACGGCACGCAGTCGGACTACTACGTGCTGCCGCCGCGGAACTTCTTCGTGACGGCGCGGCTGGCGTTCTAGCGCGGGAGGCGGGAGGCGGGAGGCGGGAGGCGTCCGGGCTGGCCACGCTCGCCGTGCGTTGGGATCTCGATGCGTCCGGCACCAACGCCGATTGGACGCGGATGCAACGGAGGGCGCGGATCTGACGGATGGGGGCTGGGGGCTGGGGGCCGGGAAGCGGGCGCACGGCGCGGTCGCGGCCACGGTGCAATTCGCGTCATTCGCGTCATTCGCCTCATTCGCGACTCCTGTCGTGTGGTGCGTCCCGGGCACCGAGGCACGCACACGCCGCGAGGGCGGCTGGTCGCGCGTCGTGTGGCCTCGGCCCTGGCACGGAGGGCGAGGCGCAGCGTGATTAGGATGAACAGGCGCGAGGCGGGGAGCCGATCGCTGGCCCCTGCCTTGCCAGCACTTCATCCATCATGCCCGAACCGACCGAGAAATCCGCGCACCCGCCGCGCGGCACGAAGCATCAGGATGCCCGCGCCGCGCGGGCGCAGCGCGAGAGCGGTGAGACACGACGGCAGGAGGAGCACGAGGCACAGCGGCGCATGGCGCGCCGCTACCCGCCGATCGAGCACTACGGGATCATCGGCGACCTCCAGACCGTGGCGCTCGTGGGTACCGACGGCAGCATCGACTTCCTCTGCCTGCCGCGCTTCGACTCGCCGAGCGTGTTCGCGCGGATGCTCGACGCCGGCGACGGCGGGCACTTCGCGATCACGCCGCGGCTCGACGGGGCGACGCACAAGCAGATGTACCTCCCCGATACGAACGTGCTGCTCACGCGCTTCCTCTCGGACGAAGGCGTCGTCGAGATCTCCGACTTCATGCCGATCGAGGCGCAGGAGCATCCCAGCCGCATCGTCAGGCGGGTGAAGGTCGTGCGCGGCGAGGTGACGGTGCACGTGCGGTGCGCGCCGCGGTTCGGCTACTCGGCGGTGCCGCACGCGATCGAGATCGGCGACACCGGCGCGCTGATCACGGCGGCGGACGGCTCGCTGGCGCTCCGCCTGACGTCGGACGTGCCGGTGACGGCCGACGGGCCGGACGTCGTCGCGACATTCACCCTCGGCCACGGCGACTCCCGCGCCTTCGTCCTCGAGCAGGCCGTCCAGGGGCTGGCGCCCATGTCCGCGTCGCGCGACGCGGTGACGGCCGCGTTCAAGGCGACCCTCAACTTCTGGCGCGACTGGATCGGCCGCTCCAGGTACCAGGGGCGCTGGCGCGACGAGGTGAATCGCTCGGCGCTCGTCCTCAAGCTCCTGCAGTCACGGCACAGCGGCTCGGTCATCGCCGCGCCGACGTTCGGCCTCCCGGAGCGCATCGGCGGAGAGCGCAACTGGGACTATCGCTACACGTGGATCCGCGACGCCTCGTTCACCCTCTACTCGCTCGGCCGGCTCGGCCTCACGTCGGAGACGAAGGCGTTCATCGACTGGATCGCCGCGCGCGCCGCCGCGACCGACGAGCCGGGACGGCTGCAGACGGTGTACGGCCTCGATGGCCGCAAGGAGCTCCCCGAGCAGATCCTCACCCAGTTCGAGGGTTATCGCGGCTCGCGCCCGGTGCGCGTCGGGAACGCCGCGTACCAGCAGTTCCAGCTCGACATCTACGGTGAGCTGATCGACGCGTTGTACCTCTACGACAAGTACGGTGAGCCGACGAGCTACGACCTCTGGGGGTGCATCCACGCCTTCGTGGAATGGGTCTGCCGGCACTGGCGCGATCCGGACCAGGGGATCTGGGAGGTGCGCACGGGGCCGCGGGAGTTCCTCTACTCGCGCGTGATGTGCTGGGTCGCGATCGACCGCGCGATCCGGCTCGCGGCCAAGCGCTCGCTCCCGGCGCCGCTCGTCGAGTGGTGCGCGCAGCGCGACGCGATCTATCGCGACGTGTTCGAGAACTTCTGGGACGACGAGGAGCAGACCTTCATCGGCATCAAGGGCTCGAAGTCGCTCGACGCTTCGTGCCTCATCATGCCGCTCATCCGCTTCATCTCGCCGACGGATCCGCGCTGGCTCTCGACGCTGCGCGCCGTGGAGAACCGGCTCGTCGACGATTCGCTCGTCTATCGCTACGACATCGAGGGGCCGGAGACGGACGGGTTGAGCGGAACGGAGGGCACCTTCTCCATCTGCTCCTTCTGGTACATCGAGTGCCTGTCGCGCTCGGGCGACGTGCAGAAGGCGCGGTTCCTACTCGAGAAGATGTTCGGGTACGCGAACCACGTCGGCCTGTACGCGGAGGAGGTGGGTCCGAAGGGCGAGCACCTCGGCAACTTCCCGCAGGCGCTGACACACCTCGCGTTGATCAGCGCGGCGTTCGACCTGAACCGGAGGTTGTCGGGGGAGGGGTGGATGGCGTAGGACACTGCGGACTGCGGACTGCGGACCTCACTGCGGACTGCGGACTGCGGACTGCGGACCTCACTGCGGACTGCGGACGTAACCACGTACTCCGCACTGTCCGCACATGCGCGCCGCGCGATCAGGGCGCCGAGACGATCGTCAGGGTGACGGTGCGGGTGGCCCGGGGGACGACGCCGGCGTCGGGGGTGGCGGTCAGCGTGTATGAGATGGGGAGCCCGGACTGGCTCACCAGCCCCAGGCCGACCACCACGTCCGCCCCGGCGGTCGACAGGTGCACCGGGCCGGCGCTCGTCGCCCCGGCGGGCGCGGCGACGTCGATCGCGAGGTCCACGTACGGCGGCATCGCCTGGTCCAGCGCCGCGACGACCTTCTTCCCCCGCTCGTTGGTCGTGATCGCGTAGCTGGTTCCAGAGACGGTCGCCGCGGCCGGCGCCAGCCCCGCCGTGGCGGTGTTGACGGTGAGGAGCGCGGGATTGCCGGAGACCGCGATCTCGTTGATCGCATCCACCTGGAAGCTCACGACCTGCGTCGCCGACCGCTGCGCGCCCGCCGCGCGGGACGAGCCCGCGAGGACGACGGCGACGACGAGCCGCACGAGCGAACGGCGCATCCGGATCCTCGATACGGAACGCGGGACGGCGGGGGGCCTGCCCGCGGCTGCGCCTTCAGTATCGGCTGCCCGCCCCCCGTCCGGAAGTACCCGTGTGGTGCCGGTCCTCGTCAGGCGCGCGCGTCGGCGGAAGGGTCAGCGGCGTGTCGTCGGAGTCGATCATGTGCACCTGCCGGTGTCGCGGCGTGGCCCGGAAATCCACCCGCGCCAGCTGCCCGGGGACCAGGACCAGGGCGACGCTCGGCGGGTCGAAGCGGGTGTTCTCCGGCGGCTCGCTGACCACGGACAGCGTCCACCGCCGCGCCGAAAGCTCCACGAAGCGGTAATGGCCCGAGTCGTCGGTGGTGCGGTACAGGGTGTCGCGGCCGCTCGTGAGCGCGACGACGGCATCACGCAGCGGGCCCGCATCCGCGATGGAATCCGGCTGGCCGTTCACGCCGGTCTTCGCGACCCGGCGGCGCCGGATCTCGCCCTCGACGATCGCGGCGCGAGCGACGGCGAGGCGGAAGGTCGCCGGGTCCCGGCGGGTGCTGTCCACCAGCACGTTCGCGTCGCCGTCGACGGCGGAGCTGGCGAGCGTCATGTTCTGGGCGAGCGACACGCGATACCGCCCCGCGGGCACGCCACCGAAGTAGACGCGCCCGTCGTCGTCGGTGACCGCGGCCTGCGAGCCGAGCCTGACGAGCGCGCCCGCGACGCCGCGGCCGGTCTCGCCGTTCACGATCCGCCCCTCCACGCGCCCGGGGGCACGCAGCGGCGCCACCGGCACGCGCAGCGGCAGGGTGTACTCGAGGAAGACGAGTCGACCCCGGCCGAGCAGGTTCGCGCCCCCGCCGGCGAGCCGTGCGCGCAGGCTGATCGTCCCGCCCATCGGCAGCGCCTGCGAGAGCCGTGCATCCACGAGGGTGTACGCGCCCGCCGCCGCGCGGCTCATCGAGCCCGAGCCGAGCAACGTGAGGCTCGTCGTCGCGGTGAGGTGGAGCAGCATGCTCCCGCCCACGAGGCGCATGGGCAGCGGGCCGCGCGTGACCGAGCTGCCGTCGTACCACTGCCCGTACAGCGAGACGCTGTTCGCGCCCAGATCCATCGAGCCGCCGAGCTCCAGATCGGCGAAGCGGCGGTCGCGCTCCTCGAGCAGGTCGTGCATCGTCCCGAGCTCGGTCGAACCCCACAGCCGCACGGGCCCGAGGGCGCCCTGGCCACGCGCCGCGATGCCGCGCTGGCTCCCGTCCATCCCCGCGGTGGGGACGATGTCGCGCCGGGAGGCGACGGCGTACGCCACGGACAACCCGCCGCTGTGCGCGAGCCCGACGCTCGCGGTGCGCAGCCGCGCGGCGACGGGCGTGCCGAGCGAGTCGAAGGGGGTGAGGGCCGCGCTCGTCTCGTGCGCGCTCGCCGACGCGCTCACCTGGAACCCCGCCGCGAGGGGGGCGCTGACCATCGCGTAGTCGTGCGACGAGCCGCGCGCCGTGCCGGCGAAGTCCAGGCTCGCCATCGTGTGGCCGATGTCGTACTCCACCGGCCCGCGGCCGTCGAGCCGCAGCCGCGCGGCGCTGCCCGCGCCCGCCGCGCCGCGGCTCACCGCGTACTCGGCGTCCACGCCGATCGCGTCGAGCGAATGCAGCTGGAGGTTCGACGTCAGGAGCTGCCCTGGCATGAGGCCGCCGCTGCGCTCCAGCGCGCCGAGCGAGAGCTGCGACTGGCCGGCGAGGCCGCCGGGGCGCAGGGCGAGCATCGCGCCGCTCTCGCTCGACCCCTCGGCGAGGTGATCGAAGCGGAATCGTTCGGCATAGGCGCCGGCGACGACGGGACCGCGCGCCATCTCGCCTCCCGCGCCCGTGCCCAGCTCCCCGCTCGCGGCGAGCGAGGAGTAGCCGTAGAGATCGTCCCCGAGACGCGCGCGGAACGTCGGGGCGCGCACGGCGAGCCGGTACTCGTCGTGTTCGCCGAATGGCGACGAGGACCCCGTGGGCCCGCGCGCGAGGAAGGAGACCTCCGTCGGCCCCGCCGGATCGAGGCGACCGGCGCCGGACAGCTCGAAGGGCGCGACGCCCGTCCCCGGCCCCGCAGCCCGCAGGGAGAGCGCGGCGGGGACGGTCACCAGCTCACCGCCGCCGCCCGGCTTCGGCACGATCGTCACGCGGGCCGAGGCGACGGCGCGGGTCGCGCTGTCGCCCACCTCCACGACGCGCAGCTCGAGGACGTCGTCCGCGGTGCCACGGCCGGCGGTGCGCGTCGGCACCGCCACGCCCACCGTGCGCGACGAATCGGGGCCGAGGGTGAGCGACAGCGCATCGAGCAGGGGCACCGTCCCGCGCGCGGTCCGCGCGGAGAGCCGGACGCGTGCCGTGCCGTTCCCCCGGTTGCGCAGGAGGAAGTTCGTGTGATAGGGATGGCCCGCGATGACGTACGGCGGCGCATCCACGAGCATCAGCGCGAGCGCATGACGCTCTCGCACCGCGACGACGAGCGAATCATGCGCGGCCACGCCGCCGTCGACGAGCGCCACGACGGGCACCACGAACCGTCCGGCGGGTGCGCGCACCGGCACGGCGATGCTGACGATCCACGTGTCGGAGCCGCGGCGGGCGAGCACGAACGGCGTCCGGCCCATGACCACGGACCAGCCGGCGGGCGCCGCGATCCGCGGCGTCACCGTGACCGCCGCCGGACCGCCGTTCGCGACGGCGAACACGGTGGACACCGTGCTCCCCGCGTCCGTGATCACGCCGGCGCGGCCGCGCGACGCGAGGGTGAGCGTCGGGGCCTGAGCGCGCGCGGCGGCGCCGCACGCCACGAGGGCGAGGGCCACGGCTCCCGGTAGCGTCGCGCGCCGCACGATGCGCGGCTCCTAGAACTCCAGCTTGTACTGCGCGGCGAAGACCTGGTCGTCCCCCACGTCGGCGAAGACCACCGCCTTGTACGTGCCAGAAGGCAGCGCGCTGAGCGCGAACTTCTGCACGCCGGAGGTCCCCGGATACAGGAGCCCGCGCTGCTGCTTCTCCTTCAGGCGCAGCGCGCCCTGCGCGTCGTAGACCTCGACCCAGAGCAGCGGCCGGTAGGCGCGCTCGCCGGTGTTCTCGAACGACAGCTCGAGCGTGCGCGTGGTGTCGCCATCCATCGTCAGCCTGTGCGTGGGGAAGGTCAGCGTGCGCGTGCCCGTCTCCTGCAGGTGGGTCGCGAGCTGCACGGCGTAGCGCATGACGACGCCGAGCGCCACCTCCCGGCGCCCGGCCACGGGGGGCGCGGAGCTCGCCCCCTCGACCATCACCGTGCTCCAGTACGTGCCGCGCAGTGAATCGTTTGGCGGCACGCTGACCGTGTACGCGACGTTGGCGTCGCCGGCGGGGGGCACGACGACCTGCGACGTGGAGAGCACGATCCACTTCGCGTTCGACCGCGGCGTCGACCCGGGGGCGTCGAAGTGCGAGGTGCCGTCGGCGAAGAAGGTGTAGTCGGTCTGGTAGAGGCGGACCGACTGCGCCTCCCGCGTCATGTTGCGCAGCAGGATGGACCCGGTGTACGTCTCGCCGGGCGCGGCGACGTGCTCGTCGACCGTGTTGCCGACCACGGCGACCTGCCCGCGCGCCGGCGCCGGCGCGATGCATACGAGCAGCGTCGCGAGGAGCGCGGCGGCTCGGCGTACCGGGAGCGGACGTTCGTCGAGAAGAGGCATGGTCGTCTGCGCGGGTCAGGGGCTCACGATCGTGAGCGTGACGGTGCGAGCACTCGGCGCGACGACGCCCGTCGCGCTCGTGGCCGTGAACTGGTAGGTGATGGATCCCGTCGCGCCCTTCTTGCCGGTGTTGCCGATGTTGGTGACGAGGTCGCGCGGCGTGGCGTCGAGGAGCACCGCGCCGCTGCTCGTGCCGCCTGCCACCCCGGAGAGCGTGATCGACAGCGTGGTGCCCGGGGGCATGTCGGCGTCGAGCTGGCCGATGATCCGCGCGGAGGTGCGCGGCGGCAGCTTCGTGGTCACGGTGTAGGAGGTCGACGCGTCGGTCGCGGCGGTCGGCTCCGAGCCGGGCACGGCGCCCACGATGCTCATCTGGGCCGGAGAACCGGTGACGGTGATCGACAGCTGTGCCGCCGCCACGCCGCTGCCGGAGAGCAGGAGCGTGGCGGCGGCGACGGCGACCGCGAGGGGGCGCATGACGCCGCGCGCCCTACCGGATCAGAGGCCGCCCGTGATCGTGTACGTGACCGTGCGCGTCCCCGAGGGGACGACGCCGGCGGCGGCGGTGGCGGAGAGCGTGTAGGTCACAGCGAGGCCGCCTTCCGCGGTCTTCGGGATGCCGGTGACGAGATCGACCGCCGTCGAGGAGAGCGCCTGGGCCGAGCTGGTGCCGCCGGCCGTCGGCGTCGCGAGCAGCGCGGTCAGCGTCACCCCGCTCGGCATGTCGGTATCGAGCGACGCGGAGATCTTCGCGGTCGGTTGGTTCGTGGTGATCGCCCACGTCGAGGCGGCGTCCGTCGCGTCCGTCGGGTTGCTGCCGGCGGTCGCCGTGTTGATGGTCAGCGTCGGGCTGCCGGCGAAGGCGATGACGTTGATCGCCTTCACTTCGAAGGTGACGGTCTGGGTCGAGGTGCCCTGCGCCTGCGCCGCCCCACCAACGCCCACCAACAGGGCAAGGGCTGCAACCACACGTGCTGCTTTCATGTATCGATCTCCTGCGGAGGGAGGGAGACTGCGAGGTGGGGCTGCCGCGCGAGCACGAACAGCCGAGTTCGTTTCCGGCGCTGCACATACGAACGACTCGTGCCATAGGCAACTTTCTGTGCACCGTCGCGTTTCTGCACAGCTGTCCGACGGCGCCAATCTCCGCGCGAAGTGAGCGCCCAGGCACTCCGTCCCATATCGCGCGAACAGGTCAGACTGACCGATACACTGTAGCGGATACCGCCAGCGGTTCTAGATCGCGATCGGTCATCTCGTCGCCAACAGCAGCGCACTAGGCGCACTGCACCGTCGTGGGCGTATCGGCCAGAATGCCCGAGAGCGACGTGTCCGCGCGCCGCGCGTGAAGCGATCCGCATCGGCGGCGCTGCGCGAGATCGCGCGTCGGATGCGTGCGACAGGCGCGACTCTCGTGCACCGGCGCGCGACGGCGCGCGACGGCGCGCAGGACCGCCGAACCGTCGCCGTGCAGAACGCGATCCGCATCGCGCTTCGCGAGGCTCACGGCGTGCGCGGCGCCCGACGTCGCGGGCGCGCCGGCGCGTCCTTGCGCAGCGGGATCGAGATGTCGGACCTGGGCGCCGCGCTCGCCGACGAGTCCGCGGCCGTACGTCCCACCGCGGGCGAGGTCCGGACAGGCGCCCTTCGCGGTGCGCTCGCCCGTCGCGGCGCGGGGGCGGCGCCCTTCCGGAGCGGGATGACGACGTCCGAGCGGATCGCCCGCGGCGCCCCCCGCGATGCGGCGGCGCCGAGCGCGGGAGCCGCGGCACCGTGCGAGGGAGCCGCCGACCCGAGAGCAGGAGCCGCCGTCCCGGGCGCGCGAAGCACGATGCGCACGGGTACCGCGCGATCCTCGTCCTCGGCCATGACGTCGGCGGGCGCCGAGAGCACGGCGTACTTCCCCACCGCCGTGAAGTCGTCGAACGCGACACGGAGCGGCAGCCGTTTCTTTCCCTTTTCGCGCTGGAAGAACTCCCCGTGCGAGTTGGTGAGCACGCAGTCGTCGCCAACGTCCACGGCCGCACCGTCCACTGGATGACCCGCCTCGTCCACGACGACCCCGCGGATCACGTAGCGCTCGAGCCGCACGGTGATAGGCTGCGCGCCCCCGGCGAGCTCGCCGAGATAGACGTAGGTCCCGCCTGACGCCGCGTAGCTCACGTGGCCGAAGGGGTCCACCGCCGTGCCGATGCTCGCGCTCGTGTTCCCCAGCTGCAGGTGGATGGTGAGCGTGAGCGCGCGCATGAACGGGTCGGGGCGCCGCAGCGGCACGTAGTAGTTCTGATAGTCGAGCGCGATCGTCGTGAAGCCCCGCTGATAGCGACCGCCCAACCCCGCCGAGACGCTGCGTCCCGACTTCGCGAACAGCTCGGAGAGCGTGAGCGACGACGTCACCGGCTCGCGCAGCTCGCCCTGCAGCGTGCGGATCGCCGGGCTTCCACGACGAAAGGTCTGGAAGTAGAGCGCCGTCGCGCGTGCGCCGAACGGGAGCTCCTGCGCCACGCTGGACACGGTGCTGAGGGTGCGCCCCGCCGCCGTCGTCGTCTGGAACGCGCCGCCGCCCAGCGTCGTCCCGGCGAGCATCACCGTCGCGAGCGCCTGGTCGACGCGCGCATCGGCGCCGCCGGCGAGCGACGCGGTGTCGAGCTGACGGAAGTTCTGGTGGCCGAGGGTGAGGCTCGCGCGCCGCGGCGCGCGCAGCGTGAGGAGCACGCTCTCGTGGTACGGCTCGGCGAGGTCGGGCATCGGCGCGTCGGCGCGGCGGAATCCGGCGCCGAAGGCGGTGTAGCCCGCGCGCAGCTCGACGTGCTCCGAGTTCGTGTGCCAGGTGAGGGCGCCAAACGGGACGTTCGCGCCGACACCGCCCGTGGCGGCGATGCTGTGCACCGCTGCGTCGCTCGACCACGCGACGGTCTCGAGGGCGGTCTGCCGGCGCGCCGCCACGAGGTGCGTCTGCAGGAGCAGCGAGGGAACGGGGCGCAGGTCGACGACGGCGAGCCCGAGGGGCTTTTCGGCGCGGGCCGTGTTGACGAAGGGCGCGCCCATCCCGGTGCCGACGTCGCCGCCGAAGATCGTCGCATCGTAGCGGGGACGCACGCGCCGCCACGCGAGCCCCTGCGTGAGCAGGAAGGAGCCGCCCGAGAACAGGTCGGTGGGAAGCGCGAGTGACTGGACGTCGAGCCCGGCGCGCAGCGTGTCGCGGAAGAGCGGATGCTTGACGAAGCCGGCGATGCGCCAGCCGCGCGCGTACCCGGCGCCGAGCCACCCCTCGAAGTCCCCGGACCAGAAGTGCACCTGGCTGCCGTAGCCGCCGGTGAGCGTGGTCCCGCCGCCCTCCAACCGCAGCACGGCCTGCGCGCCGGCTCGCTCGGCACACGCGCCCAGGACGGACAGCAGCGCGGGCACGAGGAGCGAGAGGCGGCGCGACACGCGCGGCGGCATGGCGACGCCTAGTCTCCGGAGGCGCGTCGAGACGCGGCGCGGAGCGCGGGCGCCACGATCTTCGGATGGACCGCGCGCAGGGTGAAGTCGGCGCAGTCCACCTCGAGCCGGTCGGGGGGACGCGCCGCCGTCCACGGCACGCTCACCCAGCGCACGAAGTGCGGGAAGAGCGGGAAGTCGGGGAGCGGCTGCGAGCTCCCCGCCCCGCGCACGCTCCCGCGCGTGCAGCGGCCCAGGCGATCGCTCGCGTTCGAGATCCGGAAGCGCACGGTCCTCGCCACGGAGTCGAACTCGAACGCGTCAATTGCGACGTCGCGCTCGACGAGCGGCTCCTTCTGCGCGAGGTAGACCACGTGCGGGAGCTGCAGTCGGACGTTGAGCCCCGGCTTCGTCGGCGCGGCGAAGGTGGCCGTGATGACGAACCAGGCGGGCACGCGCGCGGCGCGCGCGTCGTAGCGGACGTTGTACGTCGCCCGAGGCGGCAGGCGCAGGCTCATCGCCGACAGCGAGAGCTTCACCCGCGCCGTGTCGAAGGGCGCGTAGTGGACCTCGCCCAGCGTGTCCACCCAGAACGAGTAGGGCTCGAGCACGACGGCGAGCGGACGGAGCCCGCTGTTGCTGATGTCGAAGGCCGCCGCGCCGCCCGCCGCATGCTCCTGGTACTCCGCGACGGGCGGCGCGACCACCTGCGCCGCGGCGCATGGCGCCGCGGCGGCGAGCGCCGCGATGGTGGCGAGCGCGCGCCGCATCCTCACTGCACGTGCGCCGCGAAGGTCACGACGCCGGTGTACAGACCCGGCTCGATGTAGGTGTTCGTGGTGTTGAGCCGCAGGTTCACCGTGAGCGCCTGGCTCGAGTTCGTCACCTTGAGGGTCGCGCCGGCGGGCGAGACCGAGGTGAGGAGCACCGCGCTCGCGTGGCCGTCGACGGAGCTCGAGAACGGATTCCACGAGCCGTTCGCGGTTCCGCTGCCGCCCGAGGCACTCGCCTCGATGACGCTGTTCGGGAACGTCACGGCGCCGGCCGTCGCGAACTGCGTCTGGACGTAGGCGTAGATCTGGACGGTGCGGCTGTTGGCGAGATCCCAGGTGGGCGTGAGGGTCACGGAGCCCGAGTAGAGCTGGCTCGCGCCGGCCGTGCTGTCGGCGATGGTGAGTGGCCCCGTCTGCACGGTGCTCGACATCGTCATGCCGAACGACTCCGGCTTCTGCGCCTGCAGCGTGATGCTGCTCGTCGGCGTGGCGGAGAAGCTGCCCGGGATCTGCGCCGGGGCGACGGTGGTCGCCGCGGCGAGCGCGAGCGCGGCGAAGAGGTACGATCGTGTGCGGAACATCGGTGGCAGCTCCAGGAAGAAGTATCAGGGACTACCGGCATCGCGGTGGAGAAGCAGCGCCTTGCTCACGGAGCACGGGTCGCGATCCGTAGTGCGACAGGGTGCGGCAGGGTGAGGCGTGCGGCTGCGTGGTCCTGCGTGCTGCTGCCACGCGTAAGCGTCAGGGGCGCGAAGCGGCCGCGGAGATGCACGCGAGCCTGGAGCGGGCCACCGGTGTACGAATCGGAAGGCAGGACCCTGCCGTGGAGGTCGCCAGGCGGCCAGAAAGCCGACAGTGGCCAGAAACGCGACAGAGGATCCGCCATTCAGACGATCCCGTGGTCACGAGGTCACGTCGGCGGGGAGCGTCGGTGCATGAGTTGCAATGCTCGGCTCTGCCCTGGCGACCGGCGCCACCACCCACCCGAGCATGAGCGAAGCCGTCTCTCAGCTGGAGGAACGCCGCACCACTTCCGATCGCCGCGCCGCAGGCGGGCCCGGACGCCGGGCCGAGCTGGCGCGTCGCTTCGCCGTCCAGCTCGACGCGCTGAAGCTGGCCGCGCGCGACGCCGCGGCCGTCATCGTGCTCGTCGCGGCGATCGGCTTCACCGTCGCCCACGTCCGCCCGATCTACGCCGGCAAGGCGCCGCTCGCCCAGCAGCTCATCGCGAAGGCGACGCCGCAGTCCGCCGTCGCGCCGACGCCGAAGGACACCTCGCTCGACGCCCGGATCGTCAACTCGCCCCAGTTCCAGCGCGACCGCCAGGCGTTCGCGGCCGATCTCGTGGGCACGGGCCGCATGTCCCAGGCGCGGGCGGATACGATCGCCTACTACGCCGTCCGCGAGGCGTACGCGCGCGGCATCCCGCCGGCCGTGATCTTCGGGGTCATGCTCACGGAGAACGCGGTCTTCGCCAGCACGGCGACCTCGAACGTCGGCGCCGTCGGCCTGATGCAGATCTACCCGAAGATCTGGCTCAAGGAGCTCGGCAAGAAGTTCGGCACCAACCTGGCCGTGGACTCCACGAACCTGAAGTACGGGACGTACATCCTGAGCCAGTACATCAAGAAGTCACCGGGGAAGCCCGCCACGCCATCGGAGGTGAACGCGGGGCTGCTGCGCTACAACGGCTGCGTCCACGGCTCGAACACGCCGAACTGCCACACGTACCCGAGCAAGGTGAAGAACTACGTCGAGAAGGAGGCGGAGGCGCTCTGTGGAGACAAGAGCTTCTACGAGTGCATCACCAAGCCGTTCGTGAACGGCCTGTTCGGCAAGTCGCAGTGAGGCGCGTCAGGTGCCGGCGAGCGGCACTTCGAGGGTGAAGACGGAGCCGCACCCCTCCTCGCTCGCCGCGTGCAGATCCCCGCCCATCGCCCGCGCCAGCTCACGGCTGATCGCGAGGCCGAGGCCGGTGCCGCTGTACTTCCGCACGAGCCGCTGATCGAGCTGGACGAACGGCTCGAAGATCCGCTCCAGCGACTCCGGGGGCATGCCGATCCCCGTGTCGGCGACGCTCACCACCGCCTGCGTCCCCTGCACGGCGCAATGGATCTCGACGCGCCCTCCCGGCGCGGTGAACTTGATCGCGTTGGAGAGGAGGTTGAGCAGGATCTGCTGGAGCCGCTCGTTGTCGGCGTGCACGCGGGTGGTCTCCTCGCACCCGGTGAGCGTCGCGGTGAGCCCGCGCTGCTCCACCTGCGCGCCGACGAGGGCCAGGACCGCTTCGACGGACGGACGAAGGCGGAACTCCGTGATGTCGAGCTCGAGCCGCCCCGCATCGAGCTTCGCGTAGCTCAGGAGCTGCTCGACGAGGCCGAGGAGATGGCGCTCGTTGCGATGGATCGCCTGCACGTCGCGCATCTGCCCGTCCGTCAGCTCCCCGCGGACGCCGGTCTCGAGCAGCTCGGCGTAGCCGGCGATCGCGTTGAGGGGCGTGCGGAGCTCGTGCGAGATCATCGCCAGGAAGTCCATCTTCGCGCGATTGGCAGCCTCCGCCTCGGCGCGCGCGAGCCGCTCGCTCTCGAGCAGCCGCGCGCGATCCACCGTGTCAGCGACGCGGTCGGCGACGAGCTGGAGCAGGAGCACGTCCTCGTCGGCGAAGTCGCGCTGCTGGATCGTGCCGGCGTGGATCACGCCGACGAGCCGCCCCGACGCGAGGAGCGGGGCGCCGACGAGCGAACGCAGGCGCTCACGCACCGGCCGGCTCTGCGCCTCCGCCTCGTCCACGTTCTCGATGATGATGGCCTGCCGTTCGGCGGCGACGCGCCCGGCGAAGCCACTCCCGAGCGGGATGCGCGTGCCCTCCGTCAGCTCGCGATCGAGACCGAGCGCGGCGGCGACGACGAGCTCCGTCGCCTCGTCGCTGAGGAGGAGCACCGTGGCGGTGTCGGCGTGGAGCGCGAGGCGGAGCCGGTCCATGAGCGTGTGCAGCATCTCGTGGAGGTCGGGCTCGGCGGTGGCCGCGTCGGAGATCTCCTGGGCCTGCCGCAGCCGGCGCATCGCGCGCTCGGCGGCGAGGCGGGCGCTGCGCTCCGCTTCGAAGAGGCGCGCGCGCTCCTCGGCCGCGATGCGCGTCTCGTGGATGTCGGCATCCGCGCCGATCCACTCGCGGATCCGTCCACTCTCGTCGCGCACGGGCGCGGCCCGAGCGATCACCCAGCGGTAGCTGCCGGACGCGGTGCGGAGCCGATGCTCGACGTTGAGCATGCTGCCGGTCTCGATCGCCCGGCGCCAGAGCTGGCGCACGCGCAGGCGGTCCTCGGGATGCACGGCCTCGAGCCACCCCCAGCCGCTGTACTCGTCGACGCGCTGCCCGGTGTACGCGGCCCACGACGGCTGCTCGGCCACGAACGTACCGTCGCCCGCCGCCGTCCAGACGACCTGCGAGATCGCCTGGATGAGGGTGTCGTAGCGCGCCTCGCTGATCGAACGCGACTCCGACGGGTGCGGTTCGAGACTGAACTTGCGCTGCGGCATAGGGAGGGCGCGGCTGCCAAACGAGTGGCGATCGTCGGCGCTGCGGGCTCGCGGAGGGCGAAGGAGCGAGCAGCGCACTGGTTACGACTGACGATGCTGGTGTGCGCTGCGTCACAGCCGAGCGGCCTCGGCCGCGCTCAGCACGCAAACAGCTGAACTCGTTCGGCTCCCTGGCTTCCCATCAAGCGATCTCGAGCACCACCTTGCCGAAGGTCGCGTTGCTCGCGACGAGCTCGTGCGCCGCGCGGATCTCGTCCAGCGGCATCACCGCGTGCACCACCGGCCGCACGCTGCCGCGCTCGAGCAGCGGAACGACCTGCGCGGCGAAGGCACGCGTCGCGAGGATCTTCTCCTCGAGCGGCCGACTGCGCAGCGCGGTGCCCTGAATCGTCAGGCGCTTGCCGAGGACGAGGGAGAGCGGGACGTCGGCGGACGCGCCGCCCATGGTGCCGATCAGCAGCACGCGGCCGCGGACGGCGGCGGCACGCACGCTGGCGACGAGATACGCGCCGCCCACGAGCTCCAGTATCACGTCCATGCCGCGCCCCCCGGACCACGCCGCAATCGACGGGACGCAGGCCTCGGGATCGGCGCCGACCACCATCCCCTGCTCCAGGCCGTACTCGCGCGCGCGCTCGATCTTCTCCGGCGTGCGCGCCGTGCCGAAGGGAACGGCGCCGACGGCGCGCGCGAGCTGGATCGCCGCGAGCCCCACCCCGCTCCCCACCGCGTGGACGAGGACCTGCTCCGCGGCCCGCACGCCCGCCTGCGTGACGAGGGCGTCGTGCGCCGTGATGAACACCTCGGGGACGGCCGCCGCCTCGGTGAACGACAGCCGGTCCGGGATCCGCGCGAGCATGCGCTCGTGCGCCACGGCGTACTCCGCCTGCCCGCCACCACCGGTGATGCCGAAGACGCGGTCCCCCTCCCGCCAGAGCGTCGTCGACGGGCCGACGGCCGCGACCTCGCCGGCGAACTCGAGGCCGGGGATGTCCGCCGGCGCCCCAGGCGGCGCGGGGTAGCGCCCCTGGCGCTGGAGCAGGTCGGCGCGATTGATCGCCGACGCGCGCACGCGCACGAGGACGTGGTGCTCGCCTGGCGCGGGGCGCGCCGCGTCGCGCACCTCCAGCACCTCGGGTCCGCCGGGGCGCGTGATGACCACGGCGCGCATGGTGTCGGTCATGATGCCATTTCTGCGGCGCCGCCGCGCACGAGGGAGGTCGCGACGCCGATCGCGCCGACGATGGCGCCAGTGACGAAGGCGGCCCGCGTCGCCGCGAAGAGCGCGGTGGGCGTGTCGCCGCCGCGCGCGAGCACGGAGGTGAACACCGCGCCGGCGAGGCCGACGCCGAGCACCATCCCGACGTTGCGCGCCGTCGCGAGCACGCCGGCGGCGATCCCCTGCCGGTGCCGCGGCGCGGCGCCCATCAGCGCGCTGTTGTTCGGCGAGATGAAGATCCCGGTGCCCAGCCCGACGACGGCGAGAGCGACGATGATGGAGCGGACCGTCGTCGCCGGACCGAGGCGCGAGAGCAGGAGCAGGCCGAGCGCGAGCAGGAGCATGCCGAGGGAGCTGAGGAGGCGCGAGCCGATCCTGTCGGAAAGGGCGCCGCTCACCGGCGCCGCGACGGCCATGACGATCGGCTGCGCGGTCATGAGCAGCCCCGTGTGCGCCGCGTCGTAGCCGCGGCCGCGGATGAGGTAGAAGGGGAGCACGAACACCACGCCGTAGACGCAGATGTAGTTGAGCACCGCGCTCGCCGTCGCGGCGGAGAAGATGCGGCTGCGGAAGAGCGTCAGGTCGAGCATCGGGCTCGAGCGCCGCGACTCGACGCGGACGAACGCGCCGAGCAGGACGACGGCGACGACGAGGAGGCCGACGACCGCCACCGATCCCCACCCCCATTCGTGTCCCTGATTGAGCGCGGCGAGGAGGGCGACGAGGCCGACGGCGAACAGCGCCGCGCCGGCGAAGTCGAACGGCTCGTGCTCCCCCTCGGGGACGTCGTGCGGGATGAAGCGCATGCTGAGCGCGACGGCGAGCGCGCCCACCGGCACGTTGATGTAGAAGATCGACCGCCAGCCGAAGACGTGCGTCAGCCAGCCGCCGAGCGAGGGACCGACGGTGAGCCCGAGATAGGTCATCATCGCCTGGAGCCCGAGCACGCGCCCCCGCTCGGCGGCGGGGAAGTTCTTCGTCAGGATCGCCGGCGAGTTGGCGAAGAGCATCGCCGCGCCGAGCGCCTGGACGGCGCGGAAGGCGACGAGCATCCCCGCCGAGCGGGAGGCGCCGCACAGCGCCGACGCGAGGACGAAGACGACGAACCCGGCGAGGTACACCGTCTTGTGCCCGCGCACGTCGCCGAGCCGCCCGACGCCGAGCAGGATGGCGCTCACGACGAGCAGGTAGATCGTGACCACCCACTCGATCGTCGCCACCTCCACGCGGAAGGCGGTGCCGATGATGGGGAGCATGGTGTTGACGACGCTCGCGTCGAGCGCGGACATGAAGGTGCCGACGCCGACGGCGACGAGGATCCACCACTTGCCCATCAGATGCCGACGCGGTGCATCTGGGACTCGGGATACCGCGTGCCGGCCGCGACGCCCTTCGGCGCGATCTCGTCGATGCGCCGCATCTCCTCGGGCGTGAGCGTCACGTCCACCGCGCGGACGTTCTCCTCGAGATACTTCCGGTGCTTCGTGCCGGGGATCGGCACGATGTCGCGCCCCCGCGCGAGCAGCCAGGCGAGCGCGAGCTGCGACGGCGTGCACCCCTTCTGGCGGGCGAGGCGTTCAATGTGCTGCACGAGCTGGATGTTCCTGTCGAAGTTCGCCCCCTGGAAGCGCGGCGAGTTGCGCCGGTAGTCGTCCGCCGGCAGGTCGTCGAAGGTCCGGAAGCGGCCGGTGAGGAAGCCGCGCCCGAGCGGGCTGTAGGCGACGAAGCCGATGCCCAGCTCGCGTACCGTCGGCAGGATCTCGTCCTCCGGGTCGCGGCTCCAGAGCGAGTACTCGGTCTGGAGGGCGCTGATGGGGTGGACGGCGTGCGCGCGGCGGATCGTCTTCGGCGCGGCCTCGGAGAGGCCGAGAAAGCGCACCTTCCCCTCGCGCACGAGCTCCGCCATCGCGCCGACGGTGTCCTCGATCGGCACCGTCGGGTCGACGCGGTGCTGGTAATAGAGGTCGATGTGCTCGACTCCGAGCCGCCTGAGCGAGCCTTCGCACGCGTCGCGCACGTACTCCGGGCGGCCGCTGATGCCGACCCACGAGCCGTCGGCGTTGCGCACGTTGCCGAACTTGGTCGCGATCACGACCTGGTCGCGTCGGCCCGCGATGGCCCGGCCGACCAGCTCCTCGTTCGTGAACGGCCCGTAGGCGTCCGCCGTGTCGAGGAGAGTGATCCCGAGGTCGAGGGCCTCGTGGATGGTGGCGAGGGACTCGGCGTCGTCGCGGCCGCCATAGAACTCCGACATGCCCATGCAGCCGAGCCCGAGCTCCGAGACGCGGAGCCCCTGCGTGCCAAGATCGCGTTGTTCCATGATGGTGCTCCGGATGCGAGAAGTCCTGGGGCCAGCGGCGCCGACGCTGCCGCAAGCTCCGCACCGGCCGTGCGCGCCGCGCTCAGGGGGTGAGCGCGGGCGCGTCCGTGGTGACCGCCGGGACGTCCAGCTCCCGGAGGAGCGCGTTGAAGGCGGCGACGTCCGTCCGCTCGAGGGAGTCGAGCCGGGCGAGCTGCGCGTCCACCTTCGCCGCGATGTCGCGATAGACCTCGCCCTCCTGCGCCGTCGGTGCACCGTCCGCGCTCTGCACCATGTCGGCGAGCGAGAGGAGCATGTTGTAATAGCGGATCGGGTAATGGAGGGTGATCTCGTCGGCGTGCGAGTGGATCTCGACGAGGGAATCGCGCAGCGACTCGAGCGTGCCGCGCAGCCCGTGCGCCGCGTCGCCGACACGCCGCGCGTACGCGCGCCCCTTCGCGTCGGCGGCCCGCGCATCGAGCTGGCCCTCCATGCGCTCGATGCGGCGCACCGCGTCGGTCAGCTCGTTCGTCTTGGCCTGCACGCGCAGGGCGAGGGCGAGCTGCGCCTCGTAGTCCGCCGGCGTCGCCTGCACGCGCGGATCCGGGCGCACGACGAACCACTGCGTGAGCGTGCGGCCGCGCGCGACGAGGCGCACCTGATAGGTCCCGGGCGCCACGACGGGACCGAGCGTGGTCCCCTCGTCATTCACCACGCCCCGCACCTCGCGCGTCCCCGGATAGCGGAGGTTCCAGACGAAGCGGTCGAGGCCCGGCCGCGTCGGCACGATCGAGTCGCCGTACACGAACGCCAGGGTGTCGTCGACCACCGGCCGCGTGCCGCGCAGCTTCACCGACAGCGTGTCGCGCAGCGCGTGACGCGCGCTGTCGGCGGCGGCGAGGTCGGCGCGCGGCACCGTCGCCGTATCCCGCGGCGGGGGCGCGCTCGTGAAGCGCCGGATGATCTTCCCCGACGGGTCGAGGAACTCGAGCGCCACCGTATCCGCGGCGTCCGCTCCGTTGCCGTCGGCGACCGTCGAGGGCTGGCCGAGCCAGAAGTCCACGATCACGCCGCTCGGCGGATTCTCACCCGCATCCGCCTGCCGCCCGCGCCCGCCGGCGAATCGCACCGCCGTGTCGGGGGCGAAGAGGTGCACCGATTCGCCGCGCACGGCGTCGGTGAGCTGGCGCAGGGGCGAGATGTCGTCCAGCACCCACATGGCGCGGCCGTGCGTCGCGGCGATCAGGTCGCTGCCGTGGATGTGCAGGTCGCGCACGGAGGCGCGCGGCAGGTTGAGCTGCAACGGCTCCCAGTGGCCGCCGTCGTCGGTGGAGAAGTAGACGCCCGTCTCCGTCCCGGCGAAGAGGAGGCCGCGCCGCACGGGATCCTCGCGGATGGTGCGCGTGTACGCCCCGTCGGGGATGCCCGTCGTCATGCGCGTCCAGCTCCGGCCGTAGTCGGTGGTGCGGTACAGATACGGGCGGAAGTCGTCGAGCTGGTACCTGTTCGCCGCGACGTAGGCCGTGCCCGGATCGTGGTGCCCCGGCTCGATGATGGACACGCGCGTGTAGCGCCCGAAGCCGGGCGGCGTCACGTTCGTCCACGTGCGGCCACGGTCGCGCGAGACGTGGATCAGGCCGTCGTCCGAGCCGGCCCAGAGCACGTCGGCGGTGAGCGGCGACTCGGCGAGCGCGAAGATCGTCGCGTACCACTCGGTCCCCGTCATGTCGTACGTGACGGGGCCGCCGGCGGGGCCGAGGGTCTTCGGATCGTGCAGCGTGAGGTCCGGGCTGATCGCCGTCCAGTTGTCCCCGTCGTTCGTGGAGCGGAAGACGCGGTTCGCCGCCACGTACAGCACGTTCGGGTCGTGCTGCGAGTAGAAGATGGGATAGGTCCACTGGAAGCGGTTGGGCACCGCGGACGCCGGCCAGCCATCGTAATTGTTCAGCCCGACCGAGATGTCCTTGCGCTGGTGGGTGCGGAGGTCGAAGCGGGTCATCGTGCCGGTGTACGTGCCGGCGATGACGATGTTCGGGTTCCCCGGCTTCGGCGCGATGTAGCCGCTCTCACCGCCGCCGACCGGATACCAGTCCTCGCGCGAGATCGCCCCCTCGTCCGAGCGGCTGGCGATGGACACCGTCGTGTTGTCCTGCTGCGCGCCGTAGATGCGGTATGGGAACTGATCGTCGGTGGTGACGTGGTAGAACTGGGCCGTGGGCTGGTTCATGAGGCTCGACCAGCTCTGGCCGCCGTCGAAGCTGACGGCGGCGCCGCCGTCGTTGCCGCTGATCATGCGCTTCGCGTCGTGCGGATCGATCCACAGGATGTGCGTGTCCCCGTGCGGCACCGGGACGCGCGTGAAGGTCCGGCCGCCGTCCACGGAGCGCCACGTGCTCAGGTTCATCGCGTAGACGGTGTTCTCGTCCTGCGGATCGGCGGTGATCTCGTCGTAGTACCAGGGGCGCACCATCCACCGCTGGTCACCGTTCATCCGCGTCCACTTCGCGCCGCCGTCGTCGGAGCGGTAGATGCCGCCGGTGGAGTCCTCGGGCGGGCACTCGATCACCGCGTACACGCGCCGCGGGTTGGCCGCCGACACCGACACGCCGATGCGGCCGACGATGCTCTTCGGCATCCCGGGGTTGAAGGTCAGCTCCGTCCAGGTGTCGCCGCCGTCGGTGCTCTTCCACAGCCCGCTGCGGCGGCCGCCGCCGATGAAGCCCCACGGCAGCCGCTGCATCCGCCACATCGCCGCGTAGAGGACGCGCGAGTTCGACGGATCCATCGCGAGGTCGATCGCGCCGGTGGAATCGTCGAGGAAGAGCACCCGCTCCCAGGTGCGCCCGCCATCCTTCGACCGGTAGACGCCGCGCGTCGCGTTCGGCCCGAAGGCGTGCCCCATCGCGGCGACGTAGACACGATCGGGGTCGTCGCGATCGACGCGGATCGCGGCGATGTGCTCCGCGTCGTCGAGCCCGAGATGCGTCCACGTCTCGCCGCCATCGGTCGAGCGGTACATCCCGTCTCCGTAGGTGAGATCCTCGCGCCAGTCGGCCTCCCCGCCCCCGACGTACAGCACGTTGCGATCGGAGGGGGCGACGGCGATCGCGCCGACGGAGGAGATGTCCGAGCGGCCGTCGGTGATGTTCGTCCAGCTCTCGCCGCCGTTGGTGGTCTTCCAGACGCCGCCGTTCACCGCGCCGAAGTAGAAGACGCGCGGGTCCACCGGATCGCCGGTGACCGCGACGGCACGCCCGCCGCGAAAGGGGCCCACGAGCCTCCAGCGCAGCGCGCGCAGGTACGACGGCGCGCGGAGATAGCGGGCCGAGTCGAGGGCGGCCGCGGTCGTGCCGGCGCGTGGAGCCGGGGCCGATCGCGGCGCACGCTGGGCGGCGGCGACGGCGGGCAGCGCGAGGGCGAGGATCAGGGCGGCGCGACGGAAGAACATGATAAGAGCAGTGGCGAGGGTCGAGGGTCGAGTGGCGAGATGCTGTCGCGAGCAGGTCCTGGGATCGCGGCACGGGCGCGAATCACACGACGTTGCGGAAGGCGGTGAGGAGGTTGGCGGGGCGCTCGGCGAGGCGGCGCATGAACCAGGGATACCACGCGCTGCCGTAGCAGAGGAAGACGCGGGTGTGCTCGCCCTGCGCGGCGAGGGCGCGGAGGCCGTCGGCGTGGATGCCGTAGAGCATCTGGATGTCGTACGCCGACGGCGGCACGCCGAGCGAACGCGCCTGGGCGAGGATCCGCTCGAGCAGTGGCAGGTCGTGGGTGCCGAACGAGGGCCGCACGCCGTCGGCCGTGGCCATCAGCAGGCGCCGGGCGAGGGCGAGGTAGCGCTCGTCGATCTCGCGCCTCGACTGGAACGCCACCGACGGGGGCTCGTGGTAGGCGCCCTTCACGAGGCGGATCCGGGGGCACAGCGGGAGCAGCCGCTCCAGGTCGGCCTCCGTGCGGCGGAGATAGGCCTGGAGGCAGAGGCCGACGTCGTGGTGCTCGGCGACGAGCTCCGTGAACGCGGCGATGGTGCCGTCGACGTACGCCGAGCTCTCCATGTCGATGTTGACGGCGATGCCGTGCCAGACGGCATGGGCGACGACCCGGCGCAGGCGCTCGCGTGCCGTGATGGCGTCGACGTCCCAGCCAAGCTGCGTCAGCTTCACCGAGAGCTGCGCGTCGAAAGCGCCGCGCACCATCTCGACGACGATGCGCGAGTACTGGAGCGCGCTCTTCTCGGCGGCGGCGGCGTCCCGCACGTTCTCCCCGAGATGGCTGATCACCACCGGCAGCCCCTCGGCCTCCAGCCGGCGCACGGCGTCGATCGCCGAGGGAAGCTCCTCGCCCGGCATGAAGCGATCGACGAGCGGCCGCATCGCCGCGCTGCGGCGCACGAACCGCTCGACGCGCGGACTGCGCGACGCCCAGAGGAGAGTGGTGCGGAGGGGCTGCATGCGATCTCCGATGCCGGCAGGGTCAGACGAGCTCGACCTACATTAAGCCGCCATGGACGCGCGCGCGAGCCGCACGACGGGAAGGATGTGCCCGATATTTGCCATGACGCGCTGCTGATGATCAGCATCCGATTTCTGCTTTTCGGCGCGGCCGCGATCGGGCTCCTCCCCGTCGCCTCGCTCGCGCAGACCACCGCGCCCGATAGCGCCGGCGCGGTCCGCCTCGGCCGCGTGCGCGTCGCGCCGAACCCCGCCTGGCAATGCCAGGCCGATACGTCCGTCGCCAGCTTCCACGCGACGGACATGGCACTCTGCGACGCACGCTACCGCGTCGCGGCGATCGAGGCGGCGCTCGCCGAGCACCAGCAGCTCGGCGTTCCCGAGAGCTGCGCGCGCGCCGTCGCGCGCCAGATCCAGCTCGCGGTGGGAAGCTGGGCGCTCGGCGACAGCGCCGACGCGCGAAGGGCCGAGCGCACGACGTGCGATGGACGCACGTTGACGAGCGACTCGCTGACGCTCGACGAGCACGCGCTCGTGCGCCTCTGTCCCGGGCAGGTCTGGTCCTGGACGACGCGCGGCGCTGTGACGTGCACGGCCCTCACGCCCGGCGCGGCGGAGGCGGCGCGGCACCAGTCGGGGCACACCCGCCGCGCCATCGATTGGTACCGTGAGCAGATGTACTCCCGCGCCCGCGACGAGGCACTGGCCGCGCTCTCCGACGACTCGCTCGACGCGACCTCCGAGGCGGTGCTCGGCGCGTCGCTCGGCATGCTCGGCAAGGACGGCGACGCGATCACCAGCCTCCGGCGCGCCGTGCGCCTGAATCCGAGCAACGGCTGGGCGTGGGGGATGCTCGCGTGGACGCTGTACACCGACGGTCAGGACGCCGAAGTGGACAGCGTCGCGCGGCGGGCGCTGGCCATGGATGGCGAGAACGCCGTCGCGCTGCACTATCTCGGCCTCAGCGCCGCCCGTCGGAAGGACACCGCCACCGCCGTCGCCGCCCTGGCGCGCGCCGCGGCGCTCACGCCGAGCGACGGCCCGCTGCGCGCCGACTACGCGGCGGCGCTCCGCAGCGAGGGCAGGCTCGCCGACGCCGAGCGCGAGGCGCGCGCGGCCGTGCGCCTGGCGCCGAAGTACGAGCTCGCGCACGCGGAGCTCGGTCGGGTGCTCGAGGCCGAGGGGAAGACGGAGGAAGCCGTCGCCGAGTACCGGCGGGCGCACGACCTGGCCGACTGGGACTCGGACGTGACGGCGCGCCTCACCGCGCTCGCCCGTCCATGAGCCGCGGCGCCGCGGTCGCGCGCCGCGCGCTCGTCCTGCTCATCTGCGCGAACGGCGTCGCCGCGTGCGGCCGCCACCTCCAGCTCCCGCCGGTTCCGGCGCGGGTGCCCGACGCGGCGGACTCCGCCGGGGTCGCGCTCGCGCGGGCGCTCGCGCCGACGCTGTACATCCAGCGCGACGAGCCGTTCGCGCTGGAGCGCGTCGTCGCCGTGCTCCACCCGACGCGGCCGATCATCGCGTACCACCTCCTCTGGAGCCACGACGTCAACGGACAGTGGATGCCGTGGACGAAGCCGAGCGACGAGGAGGAGGTCTGGGTCGGGTACGACTCGACCACCCACGCGCCGACGGACCTCTGGACGTACTGGCACGGCACCGTCCTCCACACCCCGTGGCGCGACAAGGGGCAGCCGGCGGTGAGCATCCAGTGGGGGAAGCACGGCTCCCTGCCACACGAGGTCATCGAGAGCGACCTCCCTGCCCCGAAGAAGCTGAACGATTTCTACGCGCTGGAGTATCTCCTCCTGCCGGACATCTGGCTGAGCAAGCTCAGTCACGGCGGGCCGATGGGCTTCTTCCACAGCTACGCCCGCTACCGCGACTTCTCGCGCGAGACGCCGCTCCGTGATAGGTTGGACGCCGTCGTCCGGGCGGCGGACGCGCGCGACGCCCTGCACGCGGTGTTCGGCCGCATATATTCGAACAAGCGGTGGTGGCCGGGCGATACGCTGCGGTAGCGACCGATGCGGCACGCGACCACCCGGTCGAGTGCGTTAAGAATCCGCAAAGAATTCCGTCTACCACCCCTGACGGGACGACGCCGGGGTATTGGTACGAGGAGACACAACACACGCCGCAGCGCTCGCGGCTGGAGGAGCTATGTTCGAAGGGTTCGGTCCGGAAAAGCTGATCATCCTGCTGCTGATCGTGCTCGTGCTGTTCGGCGGCAAGCGCATCCCGGAGATCGCTGGATCGTTCGGCAAGGGCATCCGCGAGTTCAAGCGCGGGATGAAGGACATCGGCGAGTCGGTGAACGCCCCCGACGACGCGCCGGCAGCGGTGCGGAGCCGCCCGGTGGCGGAGCTGCCCGCGGCGAGCGCGGCGACCGAGGCGACGGACGTGGTGGCCGAGCCGAAGCGCCTGCTGAGCTGATCCGCGGGTCGGTACCGCGGGCGCAGGAGCCCGACGGGACGGAAACGAGAGAGGCGGGGGGGGGGGGGGGGGGGGGGGGGCCCCGGGGGCGGGGGGGGGGGGGGGGGGGCGGCGGGGGGCGGGCCCCCCCCCCCCGCCCAGCGCCCCGCGCCGCGGCGGGGCGGCGGGGTGCGGGCGGCGCGGCGGCCGGCCCCGGCGCCGGG
>CAMLIT010000002.1 GCA_946480295.1 uncultured Gemmatimonadota bacterium | reverse complement strand
GCGATGCGTCCACCGCGCCGTCGGCGCCGTACCAGCGCACGTCGTCGCGCCAGAAGCGCGACCGGCTGATGGACGGATGCGCCTTGCGAAACGCGATCGCGAGCCGCGCGAAGCGCAGGAACTCGGCGTGCCGCTCCTGCCCATGCCAATCGAGCCAGGTGGTCTCGTCGTCCTGGTTGTACGGGTTGTCGTTGCCGCGCTGGGTGTGCAGGAACTCGTCGCCGCCGCGGAGCATCGGGGTGCCGTTCGCCAGCATCAGGAGCAGCAACAGGTTCCTTGCCTGACGAGTGCGGAGCGCGGCGACGTCCCCGGGCACGCGCTCGTCGCCCTCCCAGCCGCAGTTCCAGCCGTAGCTCTGCGGCGGGCCGTCGGTGTTCCCATGCCCGTTCGCCCAGTTGTGCTTGTAGTTGTACGACACGAGGTCGTACAAGGTCGGGCCGTCGTGGCAGGTGACGTAGTTCACGCTCTGCGACGGCCGGTAGGCGTTGGCGCGGTCGTCCGGGAAGAGGTCGTCGCTCCCGTAGAGCCGCCGCATGAGCGCCGGCACCATCGCCGGATCGCCGCGCGCGAACCGCCGCACGTCGTCGCGAAACACGCCGTTCCACTGCTGCCAGCTCAGCCCCGGGAAGCTGCGGCCGAGCTGGTACGCCCCGGCGTCCCACGGCTCGGCGATCAGGCGGAGGCGCGCGACGTCGGGATCGGCGCTGATCTCGCCGAGGATCGGCGGGTCGTAGCGCATGGCGCCGTCGGCGTCGCGCGCGTAGATCGAGGCGAGGTCGAAGCGAAAGCCGTCCACGCCGAGCTCGATCCACCGCCGCATGCTGTCGAGGATCATCTTCCGCACGGCGTGGTTGGCGCAGTGCATGGTGTTGCCGGTCCCCGCGTAATCCGCCCACGGCTCGACGGGATCGCCGGTCATGAGGTAGTAGGTGCTGTTGTCGATCCCCTTGTAGCTGTAGACCGGCCCCGTGCTTCCCTTCTCGCAGGTGTGGTTGTAGACGACGTCGAGGACCACCTCGATCCCGGCGCGATGGAGCGCGTCCACCATCTCGCGGAACTCCTGCTGCGCGGCGCCGGAGTCGTGGACGCTCGCGTAGCCGCCGTGCAGGGCGAAGAAGCCGAGCGGCATGTACCCCCAGCGGTCCGGGCCCGACGGGTCGTACTGGAAGACGGGCATCAGCTCGACGATCGTGACGCCCAGCTCGACGAGGTACGGGATCTTCTCCAACACGCCGGCGAAGGTCCCGCGCCTCGCCTCGGCGACGCCGGAGCTCGGATGCCGCGTGAAGTTGCGGACGTGCAGCTCGTAGACGATGGCGTCGGCCTCGTGGTAGCGCGCGCGCGGGCGAGTGCCGACCGTGGAGCGTTCTTCGTTTGGCAGCGTACGCTCGGGCAGGATGCCGAGGGGCGCGCGGCCGGCGTTCGAGCCGCGGCCGATCGACGCGCCGCGATCGAAGCCGTCCGGGAAGTGCACCGTCATCGCGTACGGATCGAGCAGGACCTTCGCCGGATCGAAGGCGTGCCACTCGAAGCGCCCGGCCGGCGGCGGCCCATCCACGGTGTAGGCGTAGTAGCGCGCGCCGCCCAGCGCCTCCTCGGACACGCGGCAGTGCCAGACGCGCCCCGTCTTGTGGCGCCCGCTCTCCAGCTCGACGGCGAGCACGGGGTGCACCAGGTCGTCGGCGCCGTACGCCAGCAGCGTCACTCGTTCGGCATGCTTGGAGTAGAGCGCGAAGTTGTACGCCCGCTCCTCGGGAATCCACGTCGCCCCGAGCGGGAGCGGCGCGCCCTCCCGCTGCGCCCACCCCGCGCGCGGCGGCACGTACGCCGCCGGCGCGGCGAGGCTCAACGGTGCCAGCGTATCCACTGGACCTCCATGGGCACGGCGGCGTGCCGGTGGAAGGGCATGACCCGCGGCGTGAAATCGGAGGACGGACGGGTCGTGGCGACGAAGGCGCTGTACACCACGCCGTCGGCGGCGTCGGCGACGCGCGCCATCGGCACCTGCGCCGCCGTCTCGCCGGCCACCGGGTCGGCGTACAGCTCGACCCGCAGCACGCACGGATCGAGCGGACCCGGATCGACGGTCACCGAGAACAGGTAGCCGTCGCGCTCGCGCGAGACGTCGAGCGCGCCGAAGCGCACCCGATCCCAGCCGCGGCGAAGCGCATCCTCCCACACGGCGAGCTCGCGCGCCAGGCGCGCATCGTCGCAGAGGCGCGCGCGGAGCCGCTCGGCGGCGGGCATGTAGACGCGCTCCACGTACTCGCGCGCCATGCGGTTGGTGCTGAAGCGCGGCGCGAGCGTCGCCATGCTGGTGCGGACCCGCGCGAGCCAGCGCGGCGGGAGCCCGCGCGCATCGCGATCGTAGAACTCCGGCACGATCTCCTGCTCGAGCAGCGCGAAGAGCTGCTCCGCCTCGGCGGCATCCCACGCCGCGTCGTCATCGTGGACGGCGCCGTCGCCGATCGCCCAGCCGACCGACGGCGAGTATGCCTCCGCCCACCACCCGTCGAGCTCCGACACGTTCAGGCCGCCGTTGACGAGCACCTTCATCCCACTCGTCCCGGAGGCCTCCCATGGCCGCCGCGGCGTGTTGAGCCAGAGATCCACCCCGCACACCAGCTCCTGCGCGAGCGCCATGTCGTAGTCCTCGAGGAAGACGATGCGGTCGCGCACGCGCTCGTCCTGCGCGAGCGTGGCCCACGCCGCGACCATGCTCTTCCCCAGCTCGTCGGAGGGATAGGCCTTTCCCGCCATGACGATCTGGAGCGGCCGCGCGCGATCGGCGAGGAGCCTCACGAGGCGCTCGCGGTCGTGCAGGAGCAGCGTGAGCCGCTTGTACGCGGCGAAGCGCCGCGCGAAGCCGAGCGTCAGCGCTCCCGGGTCGAGCGCCTGGTGCGCGCGGTCGACCGCCGCCTCGTCGGCGCCGCGCGTCCGGAGCTGCCGAGCGAGTCGCCGGCGGACGCCATCCACGAGCGCATGGCGCGCCTCGGTGCGGAAGGACCACAGCTCGGCGTCGTCGATCCCGGCGAAGCCGCGCTCGATCTCCGTCAGCGTGCCGAGCCAGCGCTGCTTGCCGCACCGGCTCTCCCACAGCCGGTCGGCCAGCGGCGAATCCCACGACGGCGCGTGCACGCCGTTGGTGACGTGCGTGACCGGGACCTCGGCCTCCGGCCAGCGCGGGTAGAGCTCGCGGAAGAGGTGCCGGCTCACGCCGCCGTGCACCGCGCTCACCGCGTTCGCGCTGATGCTGCCGCGCATGGCGAGCCAGGCGAGGTTGAACGGCTCGGCCTCGTCGCGCGGATCCCTGCGACCGAGGGCGAGGAGCTCTGGCAGCGTGATGCCGAGCCGGCGGGCGTAGATGCGCAGGTACGGGAGGTGCTGCTCGACGAAGCCCGGGCCGAAGCGGTCGAACGCCGACGGCACGGCGGTGTGCGTCGTGAAGACGTTGCCCGCGCGCGTCGCCCACAGCGCCTCGTGGAACGGCCGGTCGAACCGGCGGCTGAAGCAGCGCGCGCGCTCGAGCACCGCCATCGCCGCGTGCCCCTCGTTCATGTGGCAGATGTCCACGGCGACGCCGAGCGTGTCGAGCACGCGCCAGCCGCCGATGCCGAGCACCGCCTCCTGCAGGAACTGCACGTCGGGGCTGCCACCGTAGAGCTTCGCCGTGATGCCGCGATCGGCGGGCAGGTTCAGCGGATCGTTGCTGTCGAGCAGGTAGAGCCGCGCGCGACCGACGATCGCCTGCCAGACGCGGAGGTGCAGCCGCCGCCCGGGAAACTCCAGCTCCACGTGCAGCCAGCGGCCGTCGCTCGCGCGGAGCGGCGCGATAGGGAGGCTCGTGGGATCGTTGTACGGATAAAGCTCGTGCTGGCGCCCCGCGGCATCGATCGTCTGGCGGAAGTAGCCTTCCTGGTAGAGCAGACCTACGCCGATCACCGGCACGCCGAGGTCGCTCGCCGCCTTGAGGTAGTCGCCGGCGAGGACGCCCAGGCCGCCGGCGTAGAGCGGGAGCGCCTCGCCGAGCCCGAACTCCATGGAGAAGTACGCGACGGCGCGCAGCGCGTCGCCCGGATGCGCGGCGGCGAACCAACCCCCGTCGGCCAGGTACTGCTGGCGTGCCTCGGCGAGGCGCTGGATCTCGTGCACCGCGGAGGCGTCGGCGGCGAGCCGCTCGAGCCTGTCCTGCGGCACGTCCTGGAGCAGCATCCACGGGTTCTCCGTGACCGCCCACATCTCAGGGTCGAGCGCGCGCCAGACGTGGTCGGCCGCGTGGCTCCAGGTCCATCGCAGGTCCGCCGCGAGGTCGCGCAGCGGCTCGAGCGCCGCGGGCAGCGATCGGGTGAGCGCGTAGCCGACCGGCGGCTGCAACATGTGAACGCCTCCCGCGCGTCGCGACGTCGAGGGCTCGACCGTGTCGCCCATGCCGACGACGTCCCGCAAAGTGGAGAACCCCTGCAGGAGCAATCGCTGCCTCCTGCAGGGGTTCCTGACCCGCTGGCGACTGCCGGTCGATCGATTCGGCCCCGCTCACCAGAGGGCTGGTCCGGTGAGTTCAGCAGATCGGCAGTCTTGCCCTCGTCGAACGGGTTCGACTCAGGTGCTCCGCGGCCGCGGAGCATCGGTCGTGACCAGCGACCCCACGACCCGCCCGCCGGCCCGAACCGCCGACGAGCTGCCTTCCGACGGCATCCCGCGGGAAGGCTCCGTCCACGGACACCCGTCCCGTGAACGCGAGCCCAATATCCGCTCCGGCCCGAGGCGCGACAATACAGGATTCGACCGGCACGCTGTGCGGCTTTCCGGAGCGACGTCGCGCACGCCCCCCGATGCGCCCGCGCCGAACGCGCCCGTACGTTGGCCCAACGAGCGCCCGCGTGCGATCACGCCGCTGCGCGCCGAGCCCGGAGGTCCCGCATGGCCACCACGCTCGCCACTCCCGCCACGCCGACCATGCGCGTGCTGCGGAAGGAGCCGCGGCGATTCGAGACGCCGCCCAACCTCGCCGACTACGCCGCGAGCTGCGCGACGTTCTCGTGGGCCGCCGCCCGCCAGGAGCTGAGCGGCCTGCCCGGCGGCGCGGGGCTCAACATCGCCCACGAGGCCGTGGATCGGCACGCGGCCGGCGACGCCCGGCACCGCGTCGCCCTCCGCTGGCTCGGCCGGTCGGGCGACCGGCGCGAGCTCACCTACGGCGACCTCGCGCGCCTGACCAGCCGCTTCGCGAACGTCCTCGTCTCGTTAGGCGTGCGGAAGGGCGACCGCGTCTTCGCCCTCGCCGATCGCGTCCCCGAGCTGCACGTCGCCGCGCTCGGCACGCTCAAGAATCGGAGCATCTTCTGCCCGCTCTTCTCCGCCTTCGGCCCCGAGCCGATCCGCGCGCGCCTCGGCATCGGCGGCGGCTCGGTGCTCGTGACGACGGCCGCCCTGTACCAGCGCACGGTCGCGCCGATCCGGTCGCAGCTGCCCGCGCTCCGCCACGTGCTCCTCCTCGACACGGGGGGCACGCCGCCGCCGGACGGCACGCGCGACCTGCGCGCGCTCATGGCGGCGGCCGACGACCGGTTCACCATCGGCCCGACCGCCGAGGACGATCCCGCGCTGCTCCACTTCACGAGCGGCACGACGGGCACGCCGAAGGGGGCGCTGCACGTCCACGCGGCGGTGATCGCGCACAACGTGACGGGCAGGCTCGCGCTCGACCTGCACCGGGACGACGTCTTCTGGTGCACCGCCGACCCCGGCTGGGTGACGGTCACGTCCTACGGCATCATCGCGCCGCTGACCAACGGGGTGACGTGCCTCGTCGACGAGGGCGACTTCGACGCCGCGCGCTGGTATCGCACGCTGCAGGACGAGCACGTCACCGTCTGGTACACGGCACCGACGGCGATCCGGATGCTGATGAAGGCCGGCGCGCCGCTCGCGAAGGCGTACGACCTCTCCCGCCTGCGCTTCATCGCCAGCGTCGGCGAGCCGCTCAACCCGGAGGCGGTGCTCTGGAGCGCCGACGCGCTCGGCCTGCCGATCCACGACAACTGGTGGCAGACGGAGACGGGCGGGATCATGATCGCGAACTTCCGCTCCATGGACATCCGTCCGGGCTCGATGGGGCGCCCGCTCCCCGGCATCGACGCGTTCATCGTCAGGCGCGCGAATGGCCACGTCGAGGCGGTGACCGAGCCGGACGTGCAGGGCGAGCTCGCGCTGCGACCGGGCTGGCCCTCCATGTTCCGCGGCTACCTCGGCGACGAGGAGCGCTACCGGAAGTGCTTCGTCGACGGCTGGTATCTCACCGGCGACCTCGCGCGGCGCGACGCGGACGGCTACTTCTGGTTCGTCGGCCGCGCCGACGACGTCATCAAGTCGTCGGGGCACCTCATCGGCCCGTTCGAGGTGGAGAGCTCGCTGCTCGAGCATCCGGCGGTCGCCGAGGCCGCGGTGATCGGCAAGCCCGATCCGGTGTGCGGCGAGGTGGTGAAGGCGTTCGTGTCGCTCCGGGCCGGCCACGTCCCCGACGACGCGCTGCGCCAGGAGCTGCTCGGCTTCGCGCGCAAGCGCCTCGGCGCCGTGGTGGCGCCGAAGGAGATCGCCTTCCTCGATGCGATCCCGCGCACGCGCTCCGGCAAGATCATGCGCCGGCTGCTGCGCGCGCGCGAGCTGGGCCTCCCCGAGGGAGACCTGTCGACGCTCGAGGGCGCGGCGCGATGACGGCGACGATTCCCCCCGCCGCGGCGCCAGTCGCGCCGACGCCCGCCGGGCGACCGAGCGAGGCGGAGCACGCGCTGCTCCTCCTGGGCGACATGATCCGCATCCGCCGCTTCGAGGAGCGGTGCGCGGAGCTGTATCGCGAGGAGAAGATCCGCGGCTTCCTGCACCTCTACATCGGGGAGGAAGCGGTGGCGGTGGGCATCATCCACGCGCTCGCGCCCGAGGACGCGATCGTGGCGACGTACCGGGAGCACGGCCACGCGCTCGTGCGGGGCGTGAGCGCGCGCGCGATCATGGCGGAGATGTACGGCAAGCAGGAGGGGTGCAGCGGCGGCCGCGGCGGGTCCATGCACCTGTTCGACGTGCGGACGCGCTTCTTCGGCGGCAACGCGATCGTCGGCGGCGGGCTCCCCATCGCCGTGGGGCTCGCGCTCGCCGACGCGCTCCAGGGGCGTCCGCGCGTCACCGCGTGCTTCTTCGGCGACGGCGCGGTGGCGGAGGGCGAGTTCCACGAGTCGCTCAACCTCGCCGCGCTCTGGAAGCTGCCCGTGCTCTTCTGCTGCGAGAACAACCTGTACGCGATGGGGACGGCGCTGTCGCGCGCGCAGGCGGAGACGGATCTCGCGCGCAGGGCGGCGAGCTACCGCATCCCCGACGCCGTCGTCGACGGGATGGACGTGGACGCGGTGGAGCGCGCCGCGACCGAGGCCGTCGCCGCGATCCGCGCCGGCGAGGGACCGCGCTTCCTCGAGCTCCGCACCTACCGCTTCCGTGCCCACTCGATGTTCGACCCGGAGCTGTACCGGCCGAAGAGCGAGGTGGAGGAGTGGAAGCAGCGCTGCCCGATCGCGCTCGCGACGGCGCGGCTGCGTGAGCGGGGCGCGATCGACGACGCCGCGCTCGCCGCGATCGAGGACGACGTGCGCCGCGAGGTCGAGGACGCGGTGGCGTTCGCCGAGGCCGGGAGCTGGGAGCCGGTGGAGACGCTCACGCGGCACGTCTACAGCGACGACGGCGAGGCGCCGGCGCCATGACCACCTACCGCGAAGCCGTGAGGCAGGCGATCCGCGCCGCCCTGCTCGCCGACGACCGCGTCTTCCTCATGGGCGAGGACGTCGGCCGCTACGGCGGATGCTACGCCGTAAGCAAGGGGCTGCTCGAGGAGTTCGGCCCCGAGCGCATCCGCGACACGCCGCTCTCGGAGTCGGCGTTCGTCGGCGCGGGGATCGGCGCGGCGCTCGGCGGGATGCGCCCCATCGTCGAGGTGATGACCGTCAACTTCAGCCTCCTCGCGCTCGACCAGATCGTCAACAACGCCGCGACGCTCCTGCACATGTCTGGCGGCCAGGTGAACGTGCCGCTCGTCATCCGCATGGCCACGGGGGCGAGCCGGCAGCTCGCCGCGCAGCACTCGCACAGCCTCGAGGGGTGGTACGCGCACATCCCGGGGCTCAAGGTGGTGGTGCCGGCCACGGTGGCGGACGCGCGCGGGATGCTCCCCACCGCGCTCGCCGATCCGGACCCGGTCATCATCTTCGAGCCGACCGCGCTGTACGGCATCGACGGCGAGCTCGCGCCCGACGCCGGCGCGGTGCCCATCGACGGCGCCGCGGTGCGGCGCGCCGGGGGCGACGTCACCCTGGTCACCTACGGCGGGATGCTCTGGCGCACGCTCGCGGCGGCGGAGCGGCTCGCCACTGAGTCGTTAGGCGCGGAGGTGATCGACCTGCGCGCCCTCCGGCCCCTCGACGCCGCCACCGTCCTCGCCTCCGTCCACAGGACGCACCGCGCGGTGATCGTCGACGAGGGCTGGCGCAGCGGCAGCCTCGCCGCCGAGGTCAGCGCGCGGATCATGGAGGGCGCCTTCTACGACCTCGACGCGCCGGTGGCGCGCGTCTGCAGCGCGGAGGTGCCGATGCCGTACCCCGGCCACCTGGAGCAGGCCGTCCTGCCGAGCGTCGACGCGATCTGCGCCGCCGCGCGCGCGGTCGTCGCCGGCTGAGCGGAGCGACGCGATGTCACACCCCGCCACCGGCAACGGCGCATCCACCCTCGAGTTCCGCATGCCCTCCCTCGGCGCGGACATGGCCGCCGGCACCGTCGTGCAGTGGCGCGTGAAGGCGGGCGACCGCATCCGGCGCGGCGACATCGTGGCGGAGGTCGAGACGGAGAAGGGCGTGTTCGAGATCGACATCCCGGTCGGCGGCGTGGTGGAGGAGGTCGTCGTGCCGGTCGGCACGAAGGCGCCGGTCGGCACGGTGCTCGCGCGGCTGCGCGGCGAGGGCGCTCCGCCGCTGACGCCGATCGCCGCTCCGGCCGCCGTCGCGCCGCCTCCCCCCGCCGCCGCGGTCGCGATCCCCATTCCGCCGGCGCCCACACCCATGCCCTCCGAGCCGCCGGCGCACCGCGCGTCGCCCGCCGCCCGTCGGCTCGCCGCCGAACGAGGGATCGCGCTGGAGAGCATCGCGGGCACGGGGCGCGGGCACGTCGTGCGGCTCGAGGACGTGGAGCGCGCGCTCGCGGCGAGGTCCGCCGGGGCCGCCGCTCCGGTCACGGCAGCGCCGCCGCCGGCCGTCGCGGCGCCGAGCGCGAAGCCACCGGCCGCTCCCGCTGGCGCGATGCGCCAGGCGATCGCCGCCGCCGTGACGCGCGCGATGCGCGAGATCCCGCACTATTACCTGAGCACCGACATCGACCTCGCCGCCGCACTGCGCTGGCTGGAGGAACAGAACGTCCGCCGGTCGGTGGCCGAGCGGCTGCTCGCGGCGCCGCTCCTCCTCAAGGCCGTCGCCGTCGCGCTGCGCCGCTATCCGGAGCTGAACGGCTCGTGGGTGGACGGTGCCTTCCGCCCCGCGGGCGCGGTACACGTCGGCGTGGCCGTCTCGCTCCGCGGCGGGGGCCTGATCGCCCCCGCCATCCACGACGTCGACACGCGCGCGATCGACGACCTCATGACCGCGCTGCGCGACCTCGTGCAGCGCGCGCGCGGCGGCGGCCTGCGCGCGTCGGAGATGACCGACGCCAGCATCACGGTCACCAACCTCGGCGACGAGGGGGCGGACGCCGTTTTCGGGATCATCTACCCGCCGCAGGTGGCGCTCGTCGGCTTCGGTCGCATCGCCGAGCGGCCGTGGGCCGTGAACGGCCTCCTCGGCGTGCGCCCCGTCGTCACCGCCACCCTGGCCGCGGATCACCGCGCCACCGACGGGCACTACGGCAGCCGCTTCCTCGCCGAGGTCGACCGCCTCCTGCAACATCCGGAGTCCCTATGACCGACACCGCCCTTCACCCCGACGTGCGCGCCGTCGTGCTCCGCGCCCTCACCCACGTCGCGCCCGAGCTCGACGCGGCCACGCTGCGCGGCGACGCGCCGCTGCGCCAGGAAGTCGACCTCGATTCGGTGGACTTCCTCAACTTCGTCCTCGAGCTGCACCGCCAGCTCGGCGTCGACGTGCCGGAAGCCGACTACGCGCGGCTGGCCACGCTCGACGACTGCGTGGCGTACCTGAACGCACGCGCGGCCGCGCCCTACTCCGTGCCGCGCTGATCGAGCTCGGGGCGCGGCCCGAAGACATAGGTCCGCACGCGGAGCTTGTGCTGCGCCACCGCCCGCGCGATGTCGCTCACCGTGACCACGCCGACGAGGCTGCCCGCGTCGGCGACGATGACGCGATGGATGCCGACCCGGTGCATCAGCCCCGCCGCCTCGGCGACGTCGTCGTCGGGCGCGACGAGATACAGCCGCCGCGTCATGACTTCCTCGACGGTATGTTCGTCGAGCGCGCTCCACTCCGGCCCCTCGACCGTCGTCGGCGGTTCCGGCACGCTCTCGTCGACGAGCTCCCAGGGATCGGTGAAGTACGTGTCCGGCGGCTCCTCGCTCGGCGGCGCCGGCTCCGTGGCGGCCTCGATGTCCGCCCACGTCGGCTCGAGCTCGTGATCGGTCGGCACGCCGGGATGCGAGGCGGCGAACTCGAGCAGGTCCGACGTCGAGATCACACCGACGATGCCGCCGTGGCGCACCACCGGCGCGCCGCTCAGGTGGCGGCGGGCGAGGAGGTCGGCGGCGTCGCGCAGCGTCGTGTCGGGAGTGAGCGTCACGACGTCGGTCGTCATGATGTCGCGCAGCTTGAGCATGATCCCTCCTTCGCGCATCGCGTCCGGTCCACGCTCCACGGTATGCGCGCGGCGCGGCGCGGTCAGTCGGTCATTTCGCGGCCGCGCGGTGAGGGATCGACGACGGCGGCGGGGCTCAGCGGTGGAAGAACGGAAGGAGGCGGCGCCACCCCGAGGCGTGCCGCCGCGAGCGGCGGTGGTGAACGGTGCGCGTCGGGTGCGGCGCGGCGGCCGCGCGCTCACGCAGCCAGCTCACGTGAACGGTGCGCGTCGCCCCCGCCGGCAGGACGGGGAGCGCGAGCCGGATGCTCCCCGGGGGCGACGGGAGGAGCGCCGTGGAGGCCTCGACCGGCGTGCCGGGCGTCGGCGTCCAGACGCGCACCACCGCGCCGGCGAGCGGCCGGGCGCCGCCGTTGTGCACGGTGACGGCGAGGGCGCGCGACGGATCCCCGGCGACGCGCACGTCGAGCTGTGCCCGACGGCGCCACCAGTCGGCGATCTCGCCTGTCGTCGCCAGCCACACCGCGCTGTCCGCCGCGATCGCCCGCGCGGCGCGCGCGAGGCCACCGAGCAGCGCCGGCCGCCTCAGGTTCTGCGAGTGGTAGCTGAGGACGTACATGCCGCCGAGCGCGCGGAAGCGCGCGAATTCGTCGAGGAAGGTGGCGGCGATGCTGTCGGCGCCCTCGCCGCGCGCGCTCGCCAGCACGGCGAAGTCGTCGCCCCCCGCGCGGCCGAGCAGGACGAGCGGCGGCGCCAAACGAGCGGCGCGCACCGCGCCGCCGCGCGACGTCGCGCGGCCCGATGCGACGTCGAGCAGCTCCGGCGACGCCGAGCGCGAGTCGTTCGCCCCGAAGATGTACGTCCCCCCCGCCCCGAGCCACGCGGCCATCGTGGCACGGTCGAACTGCTCCTCGGGCGGGCGGAGGCCGAGCACCGGCTGGCCGAGGAGCCCCGCGAGGTCGCGCTGCGTGCGCGCGAGCCGCGCCGCCTGGACCGCTTCCGGCTGGCCGCCGAGCAGCCGATGGTTCTCGGTGTGGCTGCCGATCTCGCCCCCCGCCGGGAACGACCGGCTCAGCTCCTCGTTCTTCCGCGCGAGGTTCGAGATGACGAAGAAGGTGGAGCGGACGTGCAGCGCGCGCAGCGTGTCCAGCGCCTCGCGCGCGTCGGCGAAGCCCGCCTCCACGTCCTGCGCGATCGCGGCAGCGGCGCGCCTGCCGTGCGGCCACGGCTCGACGCCGCCGAGCGGCTCCCCCGCCGCCCACGCCACGGAGTTGCGCACGAGGAGACGCAGGATCTCCCGCGTCCACGGGAGATGCACGGCGTCGCCGAGGTCGAAGCCCCAGTACACGACGCGTGCACGCCCGACCACGGCGTGCATCATCGCGCCGTCCATGAGCGGCATGCCGCGCGCGGGGAGCGGCTGGAGCGCGTAGTCGGAATAGAACGCGTCGCGTCCGTGCACGCGCAGCGCCACCTGGTGGCTGGGCTTCAGGTCGAGCCGCGCGCCGGGCGGCACGTCCACCGCCAACGGGCCGCCCGCGGGCACGGTGACGTACACCATGTCGCGCCCGCCGAGCGGCTCGGCGCGCGAGGCGCCGCTCATCCCGACGACGAAGCCGAGGCCGATCGGCCGGCAGGCCGCATCGTTCACCGCCGCCGGGCCGGTGACGATCAGCCCTCCGCCCGACGCCCGCAGGCGCGCGATCGCCGCGTGCGTGGCGAGGGAGAGGCAGGGCGAGTCGGGGACGACGAGCACCCGCGCCGCGCGTGCGTCCGGCGCGTCGAGCGCGCCTGACGAGACGACGTGCACGTCGGCGCCCACGGCGGCGAGGGCGTCGCGCCAGCGGTCGACGATCGAGTCGAGCGTCGCCGGCGTGTCGTAGTATCCCGCGGCCGACTCGTCGCGAACGACCACCACGGGCACGCGCTCGACCAGGCGCGCCGGCGCGAGCACCGACGGCATGCGCTGCACGACCTCGGATCCGGAGAAGCGGCGTGCCGATTCCGGGGGGAGCGTCGCCCCCGCCTGGCGCATGACGAGCAGCAGCGACACGAGCACGATGACGATCGCCGCGCCGCCGAAGGCGAGCGTCGTCGGCGCCAGGTCGACGCGCCCGACGCGCATCGTCAGGCGACCTCGCCCGGCGGGGGCAGGACGATGTCGTCCTCGGGGTGGATCCGCTCGAAGTACGGCGACTCGCCGTCGGCGAGCCCCAGCCGCTGGGCGGCCGCGGGACCCGCCGCGGCGCCCGGATGCCGCGCCTCGCGCAGCTTGTACGCGACGTAGCTCCCCACCGCCATGACGATGGTGACGAGGAACGCGACGAGGATGATCGTCGAGAGCAGCGTGTCGAGGGTCATATGCGCCCCACCCGTTCGAGCTTGCCCCACGTCATGCGCACGCGGGCCAGCTCCTCGACCGTGGCGAAGAGCTTCGCCACGTCGATCATGGTGATGAAGAAGAAGCGATAGAGCACCGCGTACGGCACCAGCCGCAGGTCCTCGCCCTCCATGCCGACGGTGTGCAGCGCGGCGGCGACGTCGAGCATCGAGAGGAGCACCCACCAGTAGAAGATCCCCGACGTGATCCCCGCCGACAGCGCGGCGAGCGTGAAGAGGAGGTTGCCGAGGACGTTGCACGCCGGCCACATCACCGACTCGAAGAGCATCATCAGCAGCGACAGCTGCACGGCGGCGCCCTGGCGCGGTGCGCGGAGCCACCCCGCGCGCTTGCGCAGCGCCTGGAGGATGCCGCGCGTCCAGCGGTAGCGCTGCTTCACGACGTCGAGGAAGCGCTCCGGCGCCTCGGTCCACGCGACGGCGTGCTCCTCGTACACGACGTGCCACCCGGCGGTGAGGAGCTTCAGCGTGAGGTCGGCGTCCTCGGCGAAGGTGTCGGTGTCGTAGCCGCCGACGCCGGCGAGCGCCTCGCGCCGGAAGACGCCGATCGGCCCGGGGATGATGTTCACGGCGCGGAAGAACCCCTGCGCGCGCCGCGCCATGTTGAGCCCCTCGACGTACTCGAGCGCCTGGAGCCGCGTCCACAGGTTGCCGCGGTTCACGACCTTCACGTTGCCGGCGACGGCACCCACTCGCGGGTCCGCGAAGTGCCGCATCGCCGCGCGCACCGTACCCGGCGCGAGCCGCGAGTCGCCGTCCATGCAGAGCACGAACGGCGTGCGCGCGAGCGCGAGCCCCGTGTTGAGCGCCGCGGCCTTGCCGCCGTTCCCCTTCCGCACCACGCGCAGCGTCGCCCGCCCCCACCGCCCCGCCATCGCCGTCACGAGGTCGTGCGTGCGGTCCGTCGACCCGTCGTCCACGACGAGGATGTCGTACGCGGGGTAGTCGAGGGCGAGCAGGCTGCGGAGCGCCGCGCCGATCACCGCCTCCTCGTTGAACACCGGGACGACGATCGTCACCGGCGGGAGCGCGACGCCCGCGTCGCGGTGCGCGCGCGCTTCCTGGTGCTGCAGGTAGCCGAGCCAGAGGAGGAGCAGGTAGCGCAGCACGAGCACGACGAGCAGGAGGAGCACGAGCGCGATCCCCACGGCGAGCGCCGCGCTCCCCGGATCGCGCACGAACCGCGGCGGGTGCGAGAGCACGCGCAGGCCGAGCGCGAGCACGATCGCCGCCGCGGCGAGGACGAGGATCTGGTCGCGGTTGCGCATCAGGGCAGCAGCCGCACGACCAGCGTGCCGGCGGTCCGCTGGTACGCGCCGGCGCGCCCTCGACCATGCGCCACCGCGGCGGCGACCTCCCAGCCATCCCCGCGCCAGCTCACCTCCGCCGACGCGCCGAGTTGCAGCGCGGCGTGCGTGACGAGCTGCGAGCGCTGCTGCGGGACGACGGTGATGCTGCCATCGGCCGCGGTATCCGCGACGGGGGCGGGCGCGACCAGCTCACGCGAGCGGGCGTACTCGGGTAGCACGCGCACGGCGGCCGTGAGCCCGCGCGGATGGCGCCACGCCAGCTCGGCGCCCAGCGCGTGCGCGTCGTAGTGCAGCGGGTCCCAGTAGCGGTCGCTCCGCCGCGCGAAGGTGATCATCGTCCCCTGGTATACGGCCGCGAGCGGCCCCTCGACCGGAATCCGCGCGTAGGCCTGGCCGGTGCGCCGCTCGTTGCCGTCCGAGAGCGCCGAACGCTGCCAGCTGACGCCGACGTCGGCGGGTCCCGCGGGCCCGCCGACCGTGCCGGTGACGTCGCGCTCCATCAGTGGCGCCTCCCCGGGCGCGACGAGCGACGCGACCGTGAACAGCGTCGGGTAGGCGGGCGCGTCCTCCAGCTCGACCGCGCCCTGCCAGGTCCCCGCCGCCACGAGCGCCGACGCGCCGACCTCGCGCATCGCCGCATCCGTCCCCTGCTGCCTGACGACGCCGAGCCGTCCCATCGCGCGAAAGAGCAGTGAGCCGTATCCCGCCACCCAGCCCAGCGCGCCGTGCACGCCGGCGCCATTGCTCACGTAGCTGCTTCCGCCCGGCGGCGCGCCGCCGGGGGTCGCCGACGTCGGAGCGCTCCCACCGAGCGTGCGGACGTCGAAGGCGACGCCCGCGGTCAGCCCGTGATCGAGGGCCACACCGCGGCGGAGGCGCGTCGTGGCGTAGCGCACGCCCTGGTTGTCGGCGGCGAAGTCGCTCGCCACCCCCCATCCCGCATCCTCGCCGACGCCGCGCACCAGCGCGGCGGGGCGCTCCTCGCGTGCGAGCTGCGCCTGCCCCGCCGCGAGCGACCGCCGCTGCGCCGGCGACAGGCCGGGCAGCCCGGCCGCCGCGGCATACGCCGCCCGCGCGCCCGCGTGGTCGCCGGCATCGCTCCGCAGCGCGCCGAGCTCCAGCCAGCTCTCCGCGGTCGGCGTCAGCGCGAGCGAGGAGCGCAGATCGCGCTCGGCGAGCGCCGCCTCGTGCCTGACGAGATGGACCTCCGCGCGCTCGCGATACAGCGCGGCCGACGGCGCCGCCGCGAGCAGCGTGTCGTACTGCGCGAGCGCCGCGGCGGTCTGGTCGCTCGCCACGTCGACCTGCGCGAGCGCGTGCCGGAGCGCGGTGTCGGTCGGCGCGCGCGCCAGCAGCGTGTCGTACTGCGCGGCGGCGAGGAAGGCGTCCCCCTGCCGCGCGAGGGCGCGCGCGAGCGCCAGACGATAGGGCGCGTAGTCCGGGCGCTCCGCCACCCACCCCACCGCCTCCGCCGCCCGCGGCTCGTACGCGTCGCGCACGGCGCGGATGAGACTCTCCACCGCCGGCGTGTTCCCGTGTTCGTCGCGATAGAGCCGGAGCTGCGCCTCCGCCTCGCACGGATGGTCGCCCCACGCGAGCGCGCGGGCGAGCCCGAGCCGGTACGCCGCGCTGCGCGGATTCCGGCGGAGCAGCACGCGGAACTCCCGCGCCGCCTCGTCGTAGCGACCGGCGTGGAGGAGCACCGTCGCGAGCTCGGCGCGCACGGCGGCGCGCGGGGGCGCCTTCCGCTCGCGCGAGCGCCGCTGCGCCCCCGCCGGGACGGCGCCGGCGAGCAGCGTGGCCGCGAGGAGCAGCGCCGCGCCGAGAAACGGCGCGGCGCGCCGCCTGACGAGTCCACCGCTCCTACTCGCCATCGGCGCTCCCGAGCGAGAGGAGCTGCCGATAGCGCGCGATCGCGTCGTCCGTCCGCCCCTGCTCGTCGAGCAGGCGCGCGAGCGAGAGGAGCGCGTCGCGGTCGCGCGGATGGCCGCGCACCCACTGCTCGAGCACGCGCGTCGCCCGCGCCCGCTCGCCGTGCCGCGACAGCTCGAACACCCGGTCCTGCATCGCCTCGCGCGGCGTGCGCCGGCCGTCGCCCCGCGCGCGCAGCTCGGCGAGCGAGTACTCGCGCGCCGAGTCGCGGCGCCACGCCGCGTCCACCGCGGCGAAGCGCGCGTAGTCCGCCGCCGTCGGCGCCACCGGCGCGTTGCGCCGGATCGCGGTGAGCGTGTCGGCCCCGAGCCGGAAGCGCCCGTCGTCGCGGCCGATCAGCACGGTCTCGCTGATGTGCCGGTAGCTGAACACGGCGACGACCGTGAGCACCACCGCGGCGAGGAGGAAGCTGAGCGCGTAGCGCACGGGATCAGGCCTCCACTTCCGTCACGTGCGCGCGGCCCGGCGCGTCGGCGACCGGGATGATGACGAGGGGAGGCTGCGCTGCGCGCTCGCCGACCTTCGCGCGTCCGCCGCGCCTCGCCGGCGGCGGCGCGGCGACGATCCCCTGGCCGGGCTCGACGACGAGCCGGCCGCGATCGAGGAGCCGCGGCGCGCCCCGGCGCGACAGGCACTCGAACTCGAGCACGACGCCGCGCCGGCGCAATTGCACGATCGCCGCGGCGCGCTGCACCACCGGCTCCAGCCACCGGTCGTAGCCCTCGTCCACGCGCTCGCCGAGCGTGAGCACCGACGTCGCGCCGAGCGATTCGAGCGCGTCCACGAGCAGCTCGGTGCCCGGCCCGTCCCCGATCAGCGGCGCGAAGGAATCGATCACCACGCGCGAGGCGCGCGCCGCCCGGAGAAGGGTTCGCAGGTCGTCCACCACGTGCTCGACCGCGGTGACGTGCGCGAGGCCGCGCTGCGTGGCGGGCCGCCACCGCAGCAGGTGCAGCCGCCGGGCGCGGAGCGCGTCGTTGACGCGGATACCGACCAGCGCGGCGAGCGACTTCACGTCCTCGCCGCGCGACGCGGCGAGCATCGCGCACTGCTCGCCGCGCGCGAGGCCGTCGGCGAGGAACTGGAGGGCGACCGTCGTCTTGCCGCTCCCGGCGCCGCCGGTGAAGAGGTGCACCCGTCCCGGCGCGAGCTCGCCGAGTGCCGCGTCGAGCCGCGTCGCGCCGAGCGAGGCGCCGCCGTGCGCGCCGCCGGTGCCGGAAGCATTCCCGCCCTTGCTCGAACGCCTGGCGCTCATCGCACCACCGCCCTGCGGCCGCGAACGGCCGCGCTTCGTCGTGGCTTGGGGTCTGCAGCCAATGTCGTGTATGTCGCGAAATGTGAAAAGAGGTCTCGTGCTCGTGCTGGTCGGGGCTGTCGGTGCGGCGGCAGCCACGCGAGCCGTGGCGCCTCGCCCCCGCGCGATCGTATGGGCGTTCACGGCGCCGTGGGACCCGGCGAGCGACGCCAGCGTGCGCGCGCACGCCGCCCGCGTCGACGCGCTCGTGACCGGATGGATCGCCCTCGACAGCGCGACCGCGCAGCCGCTCCTCCCATCACCCTACCCCGACCACTTCCCCGCCAGCCGCGCCGAGCCCGCCCGCATGGCGCTCGTCACGAACTGGCTCGGCGACCGCTTCCACCCCGACGTTGTCCGCGCCCTCGCCGCCGATCCGGCGCGCCTCGCCACCGCCGCGAAACTCGTGGCGCAACACGCGCGCCAGATGCGCTACCGCGGACTCGTCCTGGACTTCGAGGGGCTCCAGCGCGCCGATCGCGACGCGCTCGTCCGCGTCGTCCACTCGTTTGGCGATGCAGCGCACATGGAGAATGTGACCCCGGTCACGATCGCCGTGCCGGCGACCGATACGGCGGCGTATCCGCTCCAGCCGCTGCTCGGCGCCGCCGACCTCGCGCTCGTGATGCTCTACGACCAGCACTGGGCGACGTCGGCGCCCGGCCCCATCGCGGCGCCGTCGTGGGTGCAGGGCGCGCTCGACCTCCGCCTCCGGGAGGCACCCGCCGCACGCCTCGTGGCCGCGCTGCCCATCTATGGATATCGATGGCAGCGGGGCGGCGCCGCGCGGTCGATCGGCTGGGCGGAAGCGAACCGGCTGGCGAGCGATGCGCGGGTGCCGCTCGCTCGGGACTCGGCGAGCCAGATGCTCACCGCCCGCGAGCCGCACGGCGCGTGGGAGCTGTGGGTGAGCGATGCCCGGCTCCTGCGCGCGCTCGAGGACGTGGTGCGATCGCGCGGCGTGCAGCGCATCGCCCTCTGGCGACTGGGGCAGGAGGATCCGGCGATCTGGTGAGCCGGGTCGTGCACACGACGAGGGCGGACGGCGCCACGCGCCGTCCGCCCTCCGTCAACGAACCGTAACTGGTCGTCGTTTGGCGCTCAGCCCTGCCGCCCGGCGTCCTGCCGCTGGCCATGCCCGCCGCCGTGACGCTGGCCGCGCCAGTTGCCGCGCCGCGCGCCCGCGCTGTCGCGCTGCGCCGCGCGCTGCTTCCACTGCGCCACGTTCGCGTCGAACTGGCGCTGCTGATCCGGCGTGAGGATGCCGCGGACCTGCGCGATCTGCGCGGTCCGCTCCTGCTCCATCTGCGCCCGGAACTGGCGGAAGACGGCGTTCGCGGCGGCCGTGTCGCCACGCTGCCGCGCATCGCGCGCCTTCTCGAACTCGGCGCGGTGCTGATCGCGCTCGGACTGCATCTTCGAGCGCTCCGCCTCGCGGTACTGCTTCAGCTGCGCCTTCTGGGCGTCGGTCAGGGTGATGCCGTGCAGCAGCGCCTGTCCCGGCCCACCGCGCATGCCGCGCGGACCACCGCGCCGATCCCGCTGCTCGTGCTGCTGCGGATGCTGCGGCGCCGCATCGGTGCTCTGCGCCGCGGCCACCGCGGCGGAACCCGCGGAGAGGGCCAGGGCGAGCCCGACTGCCATCATGCTCCTGTGCATCGTCGACTCCATTGCCTGCGTGAACCGGTCCTGATGTCGTGAGGGCGCGGGACCGTATCGCGTCGCCTCGGTCATGGGGCTTCGTACCGTCGCGGCGCGGCGGTGATCCCGGACGATGCACGAACGGCACGCTGGTGATGCGAACGGCGACGGCGGGAGCACGAATGGCGAACCGCGGGGGACCTCGGCGCAGCGCCCGTCTGCCGCCGGCGTGACACCAGCCGCGAACCACATGCGTACTGATGCGCATGCCGATCCGTGACCCTCTCGAGCTCATGCGGCTGCACGTGGAAGCGGAGTTCGTCCACGACGCGTCGGGCGCGCTGGTCCGGGTGAACGAGCCGAACGGGGCGCCGGCGCCGCGTTTCTTTCTTGGCGTCACCGAGCGCGGCGTGGTCACGCGATACCGTGAGGATGTCGAGGAAGGCCTGCGGATGGCGCTCGAAGAGGAAGCGCGCCGGCTGCCTTCGCTGGATGCGCTGCCCGACCCCGAGCCGTTCGAGCGCCTTCTGAGCCGGACGGCGCCCGTCCGGCGAACCTGGACGGGGCCCGCATTCACCATTTCCGACGACCTCCCGGACCCGACGGATGCCGTCCGCATCGACGCATCGAGCGCGTGGCTCCTCGCCGACCTCCTCGGCGACTGGGCGGGCGACGTCGAGACCTGCCAGCCGATGCTGGCGATGGTCGTCGACGCGCGCGCTGTCTCGTTATGCGCCAGCGTGCGGCGGACGGCGATGGCGCACGAGGCGGGCGTCGAGACGGCGCCATCGTACCGCGGCCGCGGCCTCGCGCCGCTGGCAGTCGCCGCGTGGGCCTCGGCGGTGCGCGCGATGGAGCGGGTGCCGCTCTACAGCACCTCGTGGGAGAACGAGGCGTCTCGAGCGGTCGCGCGGAAGCTGCGGCTGATCCACTTCGGCAACGATCTCCACATCACTTGAGCTGACCGGTCGCGCCGCGCTGTTCGCGACGTCCGACGGCCGCCCACCGCCCTGTCGCCGTCCCGCCAGACGCTGCATGTTCTCGACGCGGCGAGTCGCCCATCCTGCCGTGCTGGCCCACGTGCAACCGGCACCTGTCCAGTCACCCATGCGCAGCGCTCTCCCGACGCCACTCCGTCGGCGCATCTTCCCCCGGGCAGGCCGGCGCCTCGGCGCCCTGCTCGTCCTCGCGCTGGCCGCGCGGGCCGCCCGCGCCCAGGATCCGACGCACACGTGGTCCCTCGGCGTCGACGACGAATCGGGGGTGTACGCCGGACTCCCGCTCGGCGCGCGCTACCGGCTCGAGCCCGAGGTCGGCATCGTCCGCTCGCGCGACCAGACGCAGTTCGACTTCAACGGGCCGACGACGGAGACGTTGACGTCGGCCAACTACCGCGTCGGCGTCGGGCTCCTCCGCCAGTGGGAGGTGATGCCCCACGTCCGCTTCTACGCGGGTCCGCGCGTCGGCGCGATCCTGGTCCGGTTCGAGGACAGGGCCGAGGGCGCCAGCGCGGGCCTCCAGAAGGCGAAGCGCACCGATGTCTTCGTCGCCGGCTCCATCGGCGCGGAGTACTTTCCGGTGGACCGCGTGAGCTTCGGCGCGGACGCGCAGCTCCGCGGCGTGTTCCAGGGACACACCACGCGCGAGGACACCGGCGGCGCCGTCGGCGGCTACCTGCTCCCGTCCGATCCGACCCTCGCCACGCGCGGGCTGCTCATGGTGCGCTTGTATCTCTGAGCGCCGTCCGCCCGCTTCCCGGGTCCGCTCTCGTCATGCTCCGGGCGGCTTCTTCGCCGGCGGCCGCGCCGCGGCGCTGTCGCCCGGCGCCGCGGCCCGCTGCGCCTCGAGATCCTGCTGCAGCCGCGCGATGAGCCGCGGCATCGCCGCCTGGATGCGCGCCGAGGCGAGCTGCTGCGACTTCAGCATCAGCTCCGGCATCCTCGACAGCATCTTCTGCCCGATCGGCGTCTCGTAGAACGCGGCGATGTCGCGCAGCTCCTGCTCGCTGAACACGTCGACGTAGAGCGTCACGTACTCCGGCTCGAGCACCTTCCAGTCGAGCTGCTCCTGGTAGAACTGCCGCAGCGTGTTCGCCACCGGCTTCAGTTGCGGCGACTGCGCGAGCATGGCGTCGACCGACTGCGTCCGCATGACGTCGAGCATCTTCTCCGTGCCGGCGACGACGAGCAGGTGCTCCGCCGCCTGACGATGGCTGGCGGCGGTGTCGCTCGCCTGGCCGCGGGCGTGCGTCGGCACGAGCACCAGCGCGGGCGCCAGCGCCAGGCAGGCCGTGCGGAGCGATGGCATGCGCATGTTCGGCTCCTGTGAAACGGTTCACCACCTGGACCAGAGCAGCAGCACGCCACACGCCGATCCCGGCACGCGATACCGGGCGGGCATGCTCGCCCCCGTGTAGTACTCGACGCCGGCGAGGTCCCACGTGCGCACGATGTCGAAGTCCTCCTCCCCGAGATCGACGTCGTCGAGGAAGAGCTTCACCGGGCAGCCGGCGTTCTTGCAGGACCCGATCATCACCGCGCCGCCAGCACTCCCGCCATCCCCGAAGCTGCTCCGGATGCCGCCGCCGCCCAGCTGCGGCGGCGGCGGACCATGCTGGCTCGACTGCCCTCCGCACGAGCTGCGCGTGCTGACGAGCTGCTCCCGTCCGTCCGCTCCCCTCAACAGCTCGAGCCCCGGGAAGTGCGTCATCGCCACCAGCGCGAATGGCCGATCCCACTCCTTCACGAGCTGCGAGTCGGTGAGGAAGCGTCCGATGCCCATCCGGCGCCGACTCTCGAACGGCTGCAGCCCTGCCGGCACGCGGGCGGCGGTCACGCGCACGGTGTCGAGCAGCGTCGACGCCGGCTCCAGCATGAACACCGGGCCGATCGAGTCGCCACGGAAGAGCAGCTCGACGTCCGCGGCGGCATAGCCGAGCTTCCGCACGCGCACACGATGCCGTCCCGCCGGGATGTCGCCGATGCGGACCTCGCCGAGCCAGTCGGTGTGCGCGAGCCGGTGCAGCTCGATCAGCACGATCTCGGCGTCCTTCAACGGCTGGCCCGTCCTCGCGTCGGCCACGCCCGCCACGAGCGTCGTCGACTGCGCCGCCAGCGCGAGGAGGGGCAGCGACGTCATGCCCAGCGCGGCGATGAACTGCGAGAGTCGCATGTGCCCGTCCAGCCTGATGCCGGCCCCAACATACCACCTTCCGCGGCCCGCCGTTAGGTGCCCCCGCTCGCTCAGCCGTCGAGCGGATCGTACGCCCCCAACCGGTGTATTCGCCTGCTCTCCCGAGGTCCCTTCATCGACGGCTGGAGCCCTTCCATGCCATTGCCGGAGCGGTACCAGCGGCAGCTCCTGGAGACGATGGAAGCCGCCGAACGCGAGGCGAAGCGCGCCACGCGGCGCGAGTGGGCGCGCGTGCTCGGCGAGATCGTCCTCTGGACCATCCTCGGGCTCTGCTGCCTGGGCATGGCCTTCCACGTCCACGACGAGGAATCGGGATGGGTGTGGTGGTGGACGGGACACGTGGTGTGGGTGGCCGGCGACTGCTGGGCGGTGTTCTCCGCGTACAAGCGCGGGGAGGACCGCGGCGACTGATGAAGCCGCACCGGTGCACGCGTCCGCCGGCGTTCTGCGACCGCGGCCTGCGATGAAGCGACTCGTGCTCGGGGCATCGCTGTTCGCGGTGACGCTCGCTGGCGTGTGGCTCGCCCGGGCCGGTCGCCCCGCCGTCGGCCGCCTCGCCCTGCACCCCTGCGTCACTCGCTCGGCGCACCGACTCGCGCGCTGCGGCACGATCCTGCTGCCCGAGGATCGCGCGCGCCCGACCGGTCGAACCGTGGCGCTCGACGTCGTGGTCCTGCCGGCGCGCGACGCGAGAGCGAGGCGGGAGCCGATCGTCTTCCTCGACGGCGGCCCGGGACTCCCCGCCACGCATGACGACGACTACGTGGACCGCGCGCTCGCTCCGCTCCGGGCGGACCACGACTTCGTCATGGTGGACCTGCGCGGCAGCGGCGGGTCCCGCCCGCTCACCTGCCGGCTGTACGACGACGGCCGGATCCAGCCGTACGTCGACCTCATGTTCCCGCTCGCCGGCGTCCGTCGGTGCGCGGCGCGACTCGCTCGGCGGGCCGACCTGAGGCAGTACACGACCGAGGCCGCCGCGCGCGACCTCGACGACGTGCGCGCCGGGCTGCACGTCGCGCGCTGGGATCTCTTCGGCGCCTCGTATGGCACGCGCCTCGCCTTCGAGTACATGCGCCTCTTCCCCGCGCGCGTGCGACGCGTCGCCATGCTCGGCGTGCTCCCGCCCGAGGCGCCGATCGGACGCGACTTCGCCGCCGGCGGGGAGCGCGCGCTGGATTCGGCGTTCGCGGCGTGCGCCGCCGACGCCCCGCTGTCGCATCGCCGCGCCCGACCCGAGGCACGACATCGAGACGTTGCTCGCGCGACTGCGACGCGCACCCGCCACCACGATGCTCTGGAACTGGCGCCGCCTCTCGCGCGAGCGCGTGATGCTGACCGGCGATGGGGCAGCCGAGCTGCTCTGGTTCGACGCCTACGACCCGGGCACGCTCCTGCGCGTCCTGCCGCTCGTCCATCGTGCCGTGACGGCCGGCGACGTGGCGCCCCTCGTCAGGCAGTTCGCCGCCGCGTCACGCGCCCGGCGCGATCGCGAGCGCGACGGTGTGCTGCTGTCCATCCTCTGCGCCGAGGACGCTCCGCGCCTCGGCGCACGCGGCCCGGGCGCCGAGCGGTTCCTCCTCGGCGATCCCGTGGTCCCGGAGCTGCGCGGCGCGTGCGGCGTCTGGCCGCACGCGCACGTCGATGTGCACTTCGGCGATCGCGTGCGCTCGTCCATCCCGACGCTGCTGCTCTCCGGCAGCCGCGATCCCGCATCGCCCTCGTACCTCGCCGATTCGGCGGCCACGAACCTTTCGCGGAGCGAGCGGTACGTCGATGCGACCGGTCACGCGGAGCTCGACGACCGGAGCCGCGCGCGGATCGCGGCGTTCCTCGAGGCGCGCTGACGCGACGCGCGATGTCGCGAGGAGCCGCCCCTACGCGCTCACGCCGTCGTCCCCACGCCACCCCTCGCCGTCGGCAGCGCGCCCTCCGCTCGCACGCCGCCCGCCTCCGTGGGCGCTGCGACGGGATGCGTGCGTCGCCACACCGAGCGGATCGCGGCGCCGGCGAGGGCGAACGCGATCACCTCGTCGATCACCGACACGAGCGTCCACAGCGCCGGGACGCCGTACCAGATCGTGTTCGATCCGACCACCGTCAGCGTCACCATGCCGGCCGCGAGTCCGAGCGTCGCCGCCGTCGTCGCCGTGCCGTACGCGGGGAGCCGCTCGATCAGCAGGCAGAGCGCGATCGCCACGACCACGTCGAGCGCGGCCTCCTTCGCGAGCATCGGCCCCATGTCCCCGGCCTGGTCGTGCATGTCGGGCTGGAAGGAGACGATCGCGAAGACGCCGCGACTCTCGGCGTAGATCCCGTTGACCGGCGCCTGCGCGCGGATCGCGCTGACCGCGGCGGCCGGATCCTTGAAGGTCCTGATCTGCCGCTGGTACCACGGGATCGCCGCATTGGCGATCGCCTGCCAGACGAAGAGGACGACGGTGCCGACGATCGTGCCGAGGAGCAGGAATCGCGTACGCATGCGACGACCTCCGGGGAGTGAGGTGGCTGGACGCGGCTAGGCTGCCCCAACTTGCGATGGCCGGGCGCCGGGCGAAAGAGCCGGGTCGGCGCGGGCCGTCGTTCCTCGACTCAGGTCGACGTCGCCCAGCTGCTCTCCCGGCCGCCGCAGCGGACGTGCAGGCGCGGGCCGCGGATGTCGAAGATCGAGAAGAGCTGGACCGTCGCCTCGTACTTCCGCCGCGCGCTCGCCGACTCGCCGCCCGCGTGCGGGCAGTTGCCCCGGTGGACCCAGACATTCACGCGCTCCGCCGGAAAGAGGAGTCGGCCAAGCGGCGCCGGATACGCCGCGCGCGCCTGGATCCGCGCGGCCATCGCCACGGCATGGGCATCCGGGATGCCGGCGTACGCCGCGAGGTTGTTCTCGACGGTGTAGCGCGGGATCGCCTCGCCGACGCAGACGATCGCGGCGAGGAGCAGGACGGCGCGAAGGACGAGGTGGCGACGAGCGGCCATGAACGGCTCCGGTTGGGTCACTCAGTGGACGGGAGCGGGCGCGCTTCGGTCACCACGTGTCAGGCGGGGGAATGCGGCGTGGATCACAGCGTGCGGCGGCGCTGGAACCCGGGTCACAGGATCGCACGCCCATCGGGAGAGAATTGCGGTTTCGGACGCACTGCGTCCGACCTGGACGTCAATCACGTCCTACGGCCGAACGGCGGGGCAGGAGGTGCGCCGCCCCATGATTGGAACCTGATGCTCCGTGTCCGACACAACGTCCGAGTACATGACCGCCCGACCGACAAGAGTGTCGCGATGCAGACCGCGAGAGCGCAGGCGGTACTGCCAACTTTTGCTCATGTTCGCGTGGAATACGAGGGTGACCGAATCAGGTGGGGCGAATCGCCACGCGGTCATCGTGTAGTATCTGTCCCAATCGGGCGGCCATGGGACGACATGCGTGGCGTCCAGGCGGAGCGAGTCGCGCCCTGCACCGACCCGGCGACTCACCACTGCAAGGCGAAACGGGTAGAACCCGTTACGCCGACCATCCGGATGCAGCTTGCGGGCGGAGTCCATCCGCACCGTCTCCGGCATCTCTGCGCCCAATGGCGTCGCGCGCCCGTCGAGGCGCTCGAATGCCAAGCAGCCGGCGAGCTGTCCGGCGCGAACGGGCTCGGAACGCCTGCAAGCTGGAAGAGCGAGTACCAGGAGACCGCTACAGGCGAGGATGCTACGTCGCATTCGACAGGGGCTGAAGTAGTGAGGCTTCGAACGCGCGGCTGAGTACATCGTAGCAGCTCCTTCCAACTCGCGTCGTCGCAGTTGCGTGAACGGCTCATGACGATGCGATGAAGATTTTCCGCCGTCCCCGTCTCCAACGCTGGGCTCGGCCCACGCCTTTATAGTCGCAGCGGCGGGACTGCTCGTGCGCGATCGCGATGGATCCACAGCCGGAGTCCACGGTCGCGGAATCACGCGCCCTCCGGTCCGCATCGCGCCGGCCTCTGCTCGACTGGCGCGATCCCGCCCCTCGCGCCACTGTAAGCGGCGCACGTGAAGCTCCCATGGCTTCGCCGTGTCCGCCCGCTTCGAGCACCCATCTGCCATGCGCACCCCGCGTCGCTGCTGGTACACGTGCCCCGTCCTCGCTGGGCTCACTGCGTGTGTCGTGCTCACCGAGCCGCTGGGCGCGCAATCGGGCGCCCTCGCCGCCGGCGTCGCGCCGCAACCGGATCGCGACCCGAAGGTGGCCGCGGTGCTCGGCTCGATCGTCCCGGGCTCGGGCCACCTCTACGCGGGGGAGTACCTCCACGGCGTCCTCTATTACGAGGGCACGGTCGCCCCGATCGGTGCCGGGTACCTGGTCACCATCTGGCCCGACTGCCCGCCATTCTCGGCGGACCCGTGCGACTCCCGGCCGGCGTGGCCGCGACAACTCTTCGGCGCCGCCATGATCGCGACCGGGATCGGCGTCTGGGTGTGGAGCGCGATCGACGCGCCACGCGCGGTGCGGCGCCGGGAGGTCGCGCGAGGCGTGGTGTCCAGTGGCGACCGTCGCGGGTTGCGGTGGGCGCCGGTCGTGGGGATGGCAAGCGCCGGCCCGACACGCATGCTCGTCGGTTTCCAGGGACGCTGGTGAAGCCACGATGGCGGAGAGGGCCATCGACCACGAAGCTGACGCCGTGGTCGATGTGCGACGGCTGATGCCTGGCGCCGGGATTTGTGATGCGGGCGCAGTTCGCGAGACTTGCGAGGGAGGGCGCATGGACGACCACGACGAGCTCCTCGCTCGATGGATCCGCCGGCTGGAGACCTATTTCCCGGGCGTCGACCGCGGCGAGGGGTTCCACTTTCTGTTCGCGGCAGACGTGCTGGAGGCGGCGGGCGAGCCGGTGCTCGCCGACATCCAGTCCGCGGACCGGGTCTATCGCCTCACGGTGCGACCGGGGCGCCGCGCGCCTGTGGTGGTGCGTGCGCAGCTCGATGAATGAGGGGCCGAGCTGCACGTGTGCGCGTTCGCGGGTCGAGGCGGGGAACGCACGCTGGGCCCCGTCGAGACGAGGAGCACCCGGCCGCTCTCGGAGGCCGAGGCCCACGCCACCGTCGGCCTCATGGACGGGCTGGATCTTTTCGCGCTCCCTCGCATCGGGCGCCAACGTGGGCTGGATGGCAGTTCCTGGGTCCTCGAATGCCGCCACGCGGGCGCCTATCACCCACTCTACCGGTGGTCGCCCGATGCATTCCGGGAGGCGCGATTCCGCCGCGCCGGCGATCACCTCCTCGCGCTCGCCGGTCTCGCCGGCAAGCGATAGCGCAGGCGAGCGATGAGCACCTGTATGTTGTCTCATTCTCGTCACGACACCACGCTCGCCTGCTCGGCCCCCCGGGGCCGGTACTGCAGCGCCTCGCCGACGTGCCGCGCCACCACTCGCGCCGCCCCCTCCAGGTCCGCGATCGTCCGCGCCACCTTGAGCACCCGGTGGTACCCGCGCGCCGAGAGCCGGAGCGTCTCCGCCGCCGTGGCGAGGAGCTCCCGCGCGCCCTTGTCGATCGCCCCGTGCGACAGCAGCCACCGCCCGCTCGCGTGCGCGTTGCACGTCACGCTCGGCTGCGCTGCATAACGAGTGCGCTGGACCGCCCGCGCCGCCTCGACGCGGGCGCGCACCGTCGCCGACGGCTCGCCCCGGCTCGGCGCGTGCAGCAGGCGCACCGGCACGGCGCCGAGCGTCACGTGCATGTCGATGCGGTCGGCGAGGGGCCCGGAGAGGCGGCTGCGGTAGTGGAGGATCTCCGCGGCCGCGCAGGTGCACGCGCGCGTGGGCTCGCCGGCGTTGCCGCAGGGGCAGGGGTTCATCGCGCCGACGAGGCTGAAGCGCGCAGGAAAGGCCACCGTCGTCGCCGCGCGGGCGATGACCACTTTTCCGTCCTCCATCGGCTGCCGCAGCGCCTCCAGCACCCCGCGCGGGAACTCCAGCAGCTCGTCCAGGAACAGCACGCCGTGATGGGCGAGGCTGACCTCCCCCGGCCGCGGGATCCCGCCCCCGCCGACGAGCCCCGCCGAGGAGATGGAGTGGTGCGGCGCGCGGAAGGGACGCCCCGCCAGCACGGCGCCGTTCCCCCCGAGCAGCCCGGCGACGGAGTGGATCGCCGTGACCTCGAGCGCCTCGTCGTCGGTGAGGGCGGGCAGGATGGACGGGAGCCGCCGGGCGAGCATGGTCTTCCCCGCCCCGGGCGGGCCGACGAGCAGCACCGCGTGCCCGCCGGCGGCCGCGATCTCGAGCGCTCGTTTGGCACTCTCCTGCCCCACGACGTCGGCGAAGTCGGCGTCGTCGCTCGGCGGCGGCGCCGACGGCACGGGCTCCGGCTCGGGGAGCACGCCCCGCCGGAGCCAGTCGAGCAGCTCCGTCAGCGTCGCCGGCGCGGCGAGGCGCACGGTGCGGACGAGGGAGGACTCGCCGAGGTTCGCGCGCGGCAGGACGAGGGCGCGCACGGACGGATCGCCGGCGAGGCGGCGCGCGACGGAGAGCATCCCGCGGACGCCGCGCACGCTCCCGTCGAGCCCCAGCTCGCCGAGGACGACGAGGCCGTCCAGCGCGGCGGCGGGGAGGGTGCCGAGGGCGACGAGGGCGCCTAACGCGATGGGGAGGTCGAAGGCGGTGCCCTCCTTGCGGACGTCGGCCGGGGCGAGGTTCACCGTCACCCGGCGCGCCGGCAGGGCGAGCCCCGCGTTCGCCAGCGCCGCGCCGACGCGCTCCCGGCTCTCCTTCACCGCGCCCTGGGCCAGGCCGACGATCATCCACTGCGGCAGCCCGAGCGCGACGTCCACCTCGACCGTCACGTCATAGGCGTCGATCCCGAGGACGGCGGCGGAGCGGACGGCGGCGAGCATGGGGACACCATAGCGCGACCGCCGCCTCCCCCCGGACCGCCGCGTTGCGCGCGGTGACGGACGGCCGCGCGCCGATACGGGAGCCGCAGCTACGGACGCATGGTGGGCGGCCCGGACCGGATGTGGAGAACGATCGCCTTCGGAAATCCGTCCATCATCTGTGGCAGGTACTCCTGCGACTCGATCGCATGGCGCATCATGTCGTCGAAGGCACTGCTGCCGGAACTCCGGGTGATCTGCACGTCCAGAGGATGGCCGTTGGCGTCGATGACGACGGATGCGGCGGACATCCCCACGCGCTGCATCTCGGTCACGTCGCTGCCCAGCAGTCTCGTGACCTGTGGCGGAGTCGGCGATGCTGGGCGATGATCACCGCACGTCGTAGTTCAGCATGCGGAACTCCAGTCGAGTTCGCGGGCGAAACGAGTAGAGCTTCGAGTACTCATCGCGGGAGGTGGTGAGCCGCTTTACTGAAGGATCGACGCTACTGGATACACGTCGGGCCAGTCCAGCTGGAATCGCAGACGAGTACGAGACGGGATCCGCCTCAATCGGGCGCCCGGCATTGTCGTAGAACACGACTAGGCATTGGATGTTCTGCACATCGTCACCCGACCGGTTCCGCAGACTGAAGGTGTAGTCGCCATCGAGATCCATTTGGTCATTCCACTCGAAGTTCTCGGCTACGACCGCTGGCGCGCCAGTCCCGCTCCACGCCTCGTGCCTGTTCCTAACAAGGGCAATCGACGACAGGGGCGCACTCGCGTGGGGACCGCCGAGGAGCCGAGCGATGTAGGAAGCGGGTACCGCGAAGTTCAGGTTCTGCCCTTGGCGATACGTGGCGGTTGCGACTCCGATCACATCACCGTCCGTGTCCAGCACAGGGCCGCCGCTACTCCCGTGCGAAAGCGGCGTAGTGACTTGCAGGATCGTGTCGTTCCCGATCGGTCGTATCGCGCTCAGGATGCCCGTCGAGAATGTCCCTGACAGCCCCATCGGGTTGCCGATCGCGTACAGCCCGTCACCGATCGTGAGCGAATGCGCGGTGGCGAGTGGTAAGGCGGGCTGCTCCGTCGGGACGCTCACCAGTGCTACGTCGTGCGACAGGTCGACTGCCAGCACGGCCTGGATCGGCAGCAAGCTCGAATCGCCAAGAGGAGTAGCAGAGCCGGTGGTCGCACCCGCGAGGACGTGAGCATTGGTCGCGACGACGTGATGAGCCACCACGAATCCCGTCCCAAGTGCGTACGGCTGGCCGTTGGCATCTCGCATAGTCAGCGCTAGCACGGACGCCATAGCCCGCCGGGCAATGGCCTGCGGAGCTAGGCCGGCACGTGTACCGCCGCGGTCGCCGTGTTGCGGCCGACCCGCTACCCACCACGCGCGCCGTGCGCCCGAGCTGCGATCCCGACGGTTCGCCACCACCCGGACCACTCCTACGACGAGCAGGACGGATGAGGCCACGATCACTCCAGCGAGTCCAATTCTCGCGCGGCGTTTCCCCGGCGACTGCGCGCGAGCGTGGCCGTCGGCCAATTCCGTGATCACGCCGGCAGTCGTTGCATGCTCCGCCTGCGAATGGTCGGTGTTCGCGCGTATAGAGCCGGTGCGATTCGCGGACGAACGCACCGGCGCCCCAGGCATTCGCGCGGCCTTCTCTTGGCGTGCAAACTCTTCCCATCGGTTACGCCCGTAGATGTAATCGATGATCCAGAAGATCGGGTTGAACTGCAGAATGGTGAGCACTACCCACGCCCAGCGTCGGCGCAGCATGACGTAGTAGCCTGACAGCCCGTAACCAACGACCAGGAGCACACCGGCGAGCACCACGTCGCCATTGGCAAACCAGACGCCTGCGAGGAAAAGCAGGGCGCCCACCGCGCCGATGAGAACACCGAGCAGTCCCTGGAAGAGTCCCCAGGTGTACGGACGCGTCGCCGGGGCACCTCTGGCGGCAGCGCCCCGCCGGCGCCGGGCCTCAGCCCAGAACGATAGCGGCGCGGCGACGAAAAGTACGAGGACCAGCCCCACCGTCTCCATTGCTCTCCTCCGACACGTCGACGAAGTTCCGCCGAGCGTGACAAGACCGCTTTGGCTTTCTGCGAGGACGGCTACCGAGGGTACCTGGCGCGGCCTATGGATCTCCGCGCGCCCGCGCATCGAGTACGCCATCCAGAGCGGTTGCATTGCCTGGGCCACTGCCGGCCACCACCACCGACGGACATCACACAGAGCCGAGTCTCTGGCATGCCGAGACCCTGCTGAATGGCTAGGAGCAATTTCTGCAGGCGAATTCCCGTCCCGCATCAAGATCCAAGTGGTGCACGCCGGCCAGTACGTAGCGCTGCGGCGCAGCAGGATCCATGGCGAGCAGTACGTGTACGTCGACGTCGACGAGAGCACGTACTTCCTCGGCGTGCCTGGGCGGGGATGACGCGCGTAGGCGACCGGTGAATGGCGATCGAGTGGCTGGCGCGATGCGCCTCCCGCACCGACGGGAATAGCCGATGACTGATCTGCCGCCCCGTGGAATGCGCATCGCGCCCCGGATTTCAGTACTTGCGCGAGCCAAAGAAACTCCGGGCTAATACGGTAGTTCGGTCGAACCAACCGGAAGTCTCACCAGCCTCACACCAGGCTCGCATCCCCCCCCAGGAGAACCGCCTGGCTCGAATCGTCCTTGAACACGGCGTCCAATGCGCGTGTCGCGTGGCGTTGAGATCAGCCCCGAGCCTTGCGGAGTCAGGCGCACTGAGCTTGGCGTTGTCGATCTCTCTGACATCTGGCGCGAACTCGCGCGGCGCCCGTAGCATAGCCGGCCTCTCCGGCCACGGCAGGGCGACGCTCGGTCTCGTGGTACTTGCGAACCCGGCGCGCCGTCGACGCCGGGCCACTGGTGCCATCTCTCGGAATCTTGTTGTCGACAGGCATGCCTGCTACGCAGTCGATCGTGCCTAACGCTTCGTGGCTCTGCGCGAAAGCGACGTGGCCGATGCGACCCTGAGCACTTCCACTGGTCGTGCGGTAAGCGTTCGTGCGAGGCGCAAGCGAGCCGTGATCCGTGATCAGCCAAGGAACGCGCCAGACAGGGCGCTCACGAGATCATCAGCCAACGCCGCAGCCAGGCAGAGGGCGCGGACAGGTGCTTCGAGCGGCGCCGCGAATCAACGTGCTGGCCCCCCCGCCCTTGGAGCCCGCGGTCCGATCCCCCTGGTGGCTCGGCGGCTATGAGAGTATGCTCTTGCCGGGGTCGCATCGTTTGGCCTGCGGCACCGCCTCCCAACACCGATTCACACCGCACGTCAGGGCTCTCGCCCGAGCTCTCGCGTGTCGCCTGCCTGCAACCCATGCCCTCAACTTCCCGAAGTGTCGGGCCCGAAGCACTGCGAACTCTCGTCGACCGTTGGTTGACCGCGAGACCCGCGGAACGAGCCAACGCGCAGAGCTACATTATCGAGCTTTGTCATGCTATCGGCGTCGAGCCTCCACGGCCGGCGGGCAGCGGCTACGAGTTCGAATTTCCCGTCCGCGTGATAGGTCGGGATGGGACGGAGTCGGTGAACTTCATCGATCTCTACCACGCGCATCACTTCGCGCTCGAGGCGAAGGATCAGGATCCCGAAAGGCCCAACGACATGCTCTTGCGCAAGGCCTTCGGCCAGCTGCGGAGCTACCTCGGGCACCTACCTGACGAGCGACCGCCGTACTTGCTGGTGATCGACGTAGGTCGCACGCTCATCGTCTGGGATCGCTGGAGCGGCGACTACGGCGGCTTTAGCGCCGGGCGGCGAATCGATCTAACGACGCTTGCTGACAGCCCCGGCGAAGTAGAACTACTTAGGGACATCTGGACCAACCCGTCAGTCCGGAACCCGCGCTCACGGGCAATCGCCGTCACGAAGGACATCGCAGAGAGACTCGCCGAACTCGCGGCTCAGCTCGAGCGAGACGGGTATGAGCAGGAACGCGTCGCCCGGTTTCTCATGCGGTGCGTGTTCACCATGTTCGCTGAGGACATCGGCCTGCTGCCGGGCGAGCCCTTCCGGCACATCATCGACGACGTGGCGCTGGCAACCCCCCAGGATTTCGTCACTCTCGCCACGGACCTCTGGCGCGCGATGGATGAAGGGAGGCGATTCCTGCTCCGAAAGCTGCTTCGGTTCAACGGCCACTTCTTCAAGGTGGCCGAGGCGCTGCCGCTTTCGCGCGACGCACTGGCCATGCTTCTCAACGCCTCGCGAGCCGACTGGCAGCACGTCGAACCGAGTGTCTTCGGCACCCTTCTTACCCGAGCCCTCGACCGCGACGAGCGGCACCGCCTCGGCGCGGAGTATACCCCGCGGGAGTTCGTCGAGCGGGTGGTCCGGCCCGCAGTGGAGGAGCCGCTCCGCGAGCGGTGGACGCTGGTGCAAGCCGATGTCCTTCAGCTCCGGCAGACCGGTAAGAAGAAGGACCGCCAGCAGGCCGAAAGGCGGCTACGGGAGTTTCACGCGTGGCTCCTACGTCTGAACTTCCTAGATCCGGCCTGCGGCTCGGGAAATTTTCTCTACGTCACAATGCACCTCGTCAAACGGATCGAGCTCGAGGTGATCCGCGCGATCGAGGAACTGACGGGCAAGCACGAGATGCGCCTTGCGGAGGTTGGCCCTTGGCAGTTCCACGGGATCGAGGTGAATCCGTGGGCTCGCGAGATCGCCGAACTGACCCTGTGGATCGGATTCCACCAGTTCTGGAAGGAGCACCACGATGTTCAGCCGCCCGAGCCAATTCTCCAGGATACGGGTACGCTCGAGTGCAGGGATGGGGTGCTCGCCTGGGATGCCGTGACTGAGGTTCCGGAGCAGGCGCGTCCCGATCCGACGCCGCGGATCCGGCATCCCGTGACTGGCGCGCTAGTTCCTGATCCGAACGCGAAGCTGCCGTATCTCCGACATGAGCACGCGAGACAGTCGGCGTGGCCCGAAGCCGACTTCATCATCGGCAACCCGCCCTACCTCGGACAGGCTCGCCAACGCGAAGCCTTCGGAGACGGATACGTCGACGCGCTGAGGGCGGCGTACCCGGAGGTCCCGGACACGGCGGACTACGTCATGTACTGGTGGTATCGCGCAGCGAAGGCAGTCGCCTCGGGTCGTGCCATTCGGGCTGGGCTGATCACGACGAACTCCATCGTGCAATCGCAAAATCGAGGGGTTATCGCCGATGCCGAAAGCCACGGTGTACGCGTTATGTGGGCTGTGCCGGATCATCCATGGGTAAATGGCGCCGATGGCGCCGCAGTGCGCGTCGCGATGACGGTCCTCGCCCACGAACCCACATCGGCCACACGCATCGTCGTGGACGATGATGCTCGCCTCCTGTCCGAAGTCCGGGTGGATCGGCTAAACGCAGACCTGACAGCACACGCCGATGTGGCCACTGCCGCGGGCGTGCCCCTGCACGCCAACGAAGGCCTCTGCAGCCCCGGGTTCAAGTTGCACGGTACCGGGTTCCTCGTGCCTCCGGACGAGGCTACACGTCTGCTCCGCGCGCGACCTTCGTTGGCGCACGTATTACGACCGTACCTCGGCGGGCGTGATCTAGCCAGGCGGTCTCGCGGGCTCCATGTCATCGATTTCGGCCTGATGTCTGAGAATCAAGCCAGGGAGTACCCGGTGCTCTACGACATCGTACGTGATCGCGTGAAGCCGGAGCGCGACGCGAACAACGATCCCTCGACGCGGGAGAAATGGTGGCGGTTCGGGCGCAACCGCGAGGAGTTCCGGCCGGCGCTCGTGGGACTGTCGCGGTACATCGCGACGGTGGAGACGTCCAAGCACCGCGTCTTCCAATTCCTCGATGCTGCCGTCGCCCCCGACAATATGTTGATCTGCTTCGCGTCGGACGATCCGTTCCATCTCGGCGTGCTCTCCTCCGCGATCCATCGTGCCTGGGCGCTGGCGGCCGGTGGCCATCTCGGCGTGGGCAACGATCCGCGATATAACAAGACGCGATGCTTCGATCCGTACCCGTTCCCGGTCGCGAATGCCGCGAGCCAGAGGGCGATCGGAGATATTGCATCGCGGATCGACCAGCACCGCAAGGCAGCTGTCGCGCGGGACGATCGGGTTACCATCACCGGCATCTACAACGTCCTCGAGAAGCTCCGGACGGGAGAAGCTTTAACACGGACTGAGAGGCACATCCACCGGACGGCGGCCTGCAACTCGCTTCGCGATTTGCATGACGAATTGGATGCCGCGGTGGCCAGCGCCTACAACTGGTACTGGCCCCTCTCGACAGAGGAAATTCTTGAAAGCCTCGTCGCACTCCACAGCGAGCGAACCGCTGAAGAGGCGAGCGGTCGTGTGCGGTGGCTGCGTCCTCGCTACCAAGTGCCCCGATTCGGCGCCGCCGTGGTGGGACAGGCCACGGCGATGGAATTCCCGTTCGGGGAGACGAAGGTCCCGCGCGGTCGGCCCCGGATCTGGCCGACGGCGGCGATCGAGCAGATGGCCGCCCTGAAGCGTCTGATCGCAAAGACGCCGCTCACGGTCGACGAGGCACTCGTCCGGTTCGACGGCGCAAAGCGCGAACTCGTGCAGCGCCACCTCGAGACTCTTGCCGTGATGGGCGAGATGTGGACCGACGGTACCGGCCGGTATCATGCTGCAGAGGCGGCGAGCGTGGCGGCCTAGCGGGCACATAGACCAGCGGTGGAGGTGCTGCCTGACGATTCCTGAGTGTGCAGCCCGTCGATAGCTGGTGCCGAACTGCTGAGCCGCCGCGGCGGTCGTCCTGTCAGGTGCGCGCGCGAGCAGACTCCGGTAGCTCTAAAGCTCGAAGCGTAAGTGGTTGCCCGTCGTTGTGTTATCGTCGCAATTCGATAGGACTCTGACCTGGCGGCCCGGGACACGAACCCGGCCTCACTGTTGCATGCTCTTCAGCACGAAGCTAGGTTGTCCGACACTTACGGGCATACGTGCCTTCCCCCACATCGCCCAAGCCTCCCCATGGACCGAACCGATGACAAAGATTCGCAAGTCGGTCGTGAACTCGATGAGCTGCTGAGGCGCGCAGCCGAAGCACCTGGGGTCGCCGCCGTTCTGGCGCTTCACCAGCAGCACGCGGCATTTCTCGCGCAAGCAAACGCCTACCTCGGATCCCGCAGCCGGGTGATTGCATTCGCGACCAGCGATTCGGCCGCTTAGCCTATGCCCACTTGGGGAGAGATCCTCGGTGAGCTCCGCGGGGCCATGCAGACGCATGGCCCCGTCGCGTTCGACGTGGTGCGACGGAAATATCTCGTCGCGCTGTCGCAGCACACCGGCCGCAACGTCATCCTATACGCCGCGAAGTGGACGCAGCCCGGTGCAGATCCGAGTCTCGTGACGATCACGATGGAGGACGTCCAGGGGCTGATGGAGGTCGTCCATGGGCTCGATGGAGCACGGGGCCTCGACCTGATCCTCCACAGCCCCGGCGGCTCGCCGGATGCGGCCGAAGCGATCGTGCACTATCTCCGGTCGAAATTTTCGGACATTCGAGTCTTCGTGCCACATGCGGCTATGTCCGCCGCAACGATGCTTGCGTGTGCAGCGAATTCGGTGGTGATGGGCAAGCACTCGTCTCTCGGACCGATCGATCCGCAGTTCATCGTCGGCACTCCAGCGGGCCCGATGATGTTGCCCGCACAGGCCATTCTGGATCAATTCGAGATGGCGAAGGAGCAGTGTCAAGATCCGAAACTCCTTGGTGCGTGGGCCCCAATTCTGCCGCAGTACGGGCCATCCCTGATTGTGCAGTGCCGGAATGCTCTGGACCTGGCCCAAGAGCTCGTCTCGGAGTGGCTGTCGAAGTGGATGTTTGGCGGCAAGCACGACGCCGAGGCGCGAGCTCATTCGATCGCGGAACGGCTGGCCGATCACACAGCATTCAAGAGCCACGGGCGACCGATCCATCGGGACGCGGCGAAAGCGATGGGTCTCGTCATCGCGGATCTGGAGACTGATCAGGTTCTGCAGGACCTCGTACTATCCGTATTCCACGCGACGACTCACGTCTTCAGCGCTGGTGGGACGGCGAAGATCATCGAGAATCAGCTGTCTCGAGCCTTCGTGAAATCGACGAATATCGTGCAGATCGGCCCGCAGAGCTTGGCATCGCCCCCTGCCCACCAGCCGGCGCCGACGGCTGCGACAGTCACATAGCGCATTCCCGCGAGCCTTCGCCCACCGCGATCTCGGCACCAGGGTCCTTGCCGACCGCGCTCCCGACGCGCATCGTCATGCGTTCCCATAGGTCCCCCCCCGGGGCAGCCCCCGCCCCGGAGTCCCTGGTCCTGTCCTCCACCCTTCCGCCCAACGATGACGTCTCACTCCCGTCGCACGTTCCTCAAGACGTCCGCGCTCGCGGCCGCCGGCGCCCTCCTGCCGTCACGCTCGTGGTCCCAGATCCTCGGCTCGAACAGTGAAATCCGCGTCGCCGTGATCGGCCTCAATGGCCGCGGCCAGAGCCATCTCCAGAGCCTCTCGCGCATCGAGGGCGTGCGGGTCGTCGCGCTCTGCGACGTCGACACCGCGGTGCTCGATCGCGTGAAGCCGAAGGTGAACGGCGGCAACGTCCGGACGTACACCGACATCCGCAAGCTGCTCGAGGCGCCGGACATCGACGCCGTCACGATCGCCACGCCCAACCACTGGCACTCGCTCGCCGGCATCTGGGCGATGCAGCACGGCAAGGACGTCTACGTCGAGAAGCCGGTGTCGCACGAGGTGTGGGAGGGCCGCCAGCTCCGCAACGCGGCGAAGAAGTACAACAAGGTCGTGCAGGCCGGAATGCAGATCCGCTCGGGCGAAGGGCTGCAGGAGGCGGTGCTGTTCGTCCGCGCCGGCAACCTCGGCAAGATCAAGGTCTCGCGCGGCTTCTGCTACAAGCGCCGCGACAGCATCGGCCTCTGCGGCGGCCCGCAGAAGCCGCCCGCCACGCTCGACTACAACCTGTGGAGCGGCCCCGCGCCGCTCGTGCCGCCGCACCGCAACACGCGCAACGGCACGGTGCACTACGACTGGCACTGGTTCTGGCTCTACGGCAACGGCGACATCGGCAACCAGGGCATCCACCAGATGGACGTGGCGCGCTGGTTCCTCGGCGAGCCGACGCTGCCCCGCCACACGCTGAGCATCGGCGGACGCCTCGGCTACGTCGACGACGGCCAGACGCCGAACACGCAGGTCGTCATCCACGACTACGCGACGGCGCCGCTCATCTTCGAGGTGCGCGGGCTGCCGTCGCACGCGGGGATCGCGTCGTCGGGCACCGACCCGCGCCTCCAGCAGGGCGGCCACGCGGGCGGCATGGACCGCTACCGCGGCGTCGGCGTGGGCAACGTGATCGACTGCGAGGGCGGGAGCATCATCGTCCCGGACTACTTCCGGGCGACCGCCGTGGACAACAACGGCAAGGTGATCCGCGAGTTCCGCGGCCACGACCGGCACATGCAGAACTTCATCGACGTCGTGCGCAGCCGGAAGATGTCGGACCTCTACGGCCCGATCACCGAGGGCGAGCCGTCGAGCGCCCTCTGCCACCTCGGCAACGTCTCGCACCGCGTCGGCCACGCGATGTCGGACGAGGACATCAGGGAGCACATCCGCTCCGACGCGCCGCTCACCGAGGCGTACGGGCGCATGGTGGAGCACCTCAAGGCGAACAACGTCAACCTCGGCAGGACGCCGCTGACGTTCGGCCTGCCGCTCGCCGTCGACGCGCGCAACGAGCGCTTCACGGGTCCCGGCTCGGACCGCGCGAACCAGCTGCTCACGCGCAACTACCGCGCGCCGTTCGTCGTGCCGGATCTCGACGGCGCCGCCTGACGAGGCACTGCTGCGATGGGACGCGGGGCCGCCGGCGATGCCGGCGGCCCCGCGTTCGTCAGGGGGCGCGTGCGCCCCGCGCCCTCAGTCGAACTCGATCCGCACCTGCAGCGGCGCGCCCTCCAGCGCCACGAGGTTGACGAGCGTGCGCTCGTGGTGCCGCACGAAGTGCAGCGACACCCGCGACCGGCCGATCGGCAGCCCCGCCACCGTCAGCTCGCGCAGGAAGCCGGGGAGCACCGGGTTGCGGATGTGCATGACCCCCGCGGGCGCTTCGGCGAAGATGCCGAGCATCGCCTGCAGGAGCATGAAGATCGCGCCGCTCGCCCACGCCTGCGGCGAGCAGCTCACCGGATACAGCACGGGGTGCTTCCCGGTGCCGCGCGTCATCCCGCAGTAGAGCTCCGGCAGCCGGTGGAAGGGGAGGTTCGCCGCGGCCTCCTGAAGCGCGCCGAAGACGGGCAGCGCGCGCTCCCGCATGCCGTAGAACGCGAGCCCGAGCACGATCAGGCCGTTGTCGTGCGGCCACACCGAGCCGTCGTGATAGCTCATCGGGTTGAAGACCGCGTGCCGCGCGCTCAGGGTGCGGATGCCCCAGCCGCTGAACATGTCGGGGCCGAGGAGCGCGTCGGCGAGCCGGCTCGCGCGCGCGCTGTCGGGGACACGGCTCCAGAGCAGGTGCCCCGCGTTCGACGTCAGCGTCGGCAGCGGACGCTTGTCGCCGTCGAGGGCGAGGGCGAACGCGCCGAGGTCGTCGAGCCAGAAGCGCTCGATGATGGCGTCGCGCAGGCGCGCGGCGTCGCGGCGCAGGCGCTCGGCGTCGTCGCGCCGCCCCACGCGCTCGAGGAGCTGCCCCATGCGCAGCTTGGCGTCGTAGACGTACCCCTGCACCTCGACCAGCGCGATCGGCGGCTCGGGGAGCGTGCCGTCGGGGTACGGCACGCCGTCGCCCGAGTCCTTCCACCCCTGGTTGACGAGGCCCTTGTCCGACGTGCGCGCGTACTCGACGAAGCCGTCGCCATCGAGGTCGCCGTAGCGGTCGATCCAGTCCAGCGCGCGCTCGGCGTTGGGCAGGAGCTCGCGCACGAGCGCGTCGTCCCCCGTCCAGCGCCACGTCTCGTGCAGGAGGACGAGCCAGAGGGGCGTCGCGTCGATGGTCCCGTAGTACGGCACGTGCGGGATCTCGCCGCTGCGCGCCATCTCGCCGCGCCGCAGCTCGTGCATGATCTTGCCCGGCTGCTCCTCGGTGTACGGATCCTCGCGCCGCCCCTGGTGCCGGGCGAGGTAGCGCAGCGTGTCCACCGCGATGCGCGGGTTGAGCGGGAGCGTCTGGAGCGAGGTGATGATCGAGTCGCGCCCGAACGCCGTCGAGTACCACGGGATGCCCGCCGAGATCACCGCCTGGCCGTCGTCGCGGATGTACAGCGCGCGCAGGTCGTCCACCGCGCGCTCGAGCGTCGCGTCGAACACGTCGTCGTCGCTCGTCCACTGCGAGCACTCGGTGCGCCACGCGTTGTACGCCGCGTCGAGCTCGATGCGGCGCTGCTCGAGCGGGCCGCTCGGGAACAGCGTGCGATCCTCCGGCGGCATGTCGGCGCTCACCTCCCAGGCGAGCGTGACGTCCTCCCCCGGGGCGAGGTGGAAGCGCCAGCGCGCGCCGCGCGGGCCGAGCACGTCGGGCGGCTCGCGGAAGATGATCCCGCTCCGCATCATCCGCCCATCGCGGCCGACGTACGAGAAGGTGATGGACCGCTCGCCGACGCGCGGGAGGAAGAAGTCGCCGCGGCGCTCGCGCTTCCAGCCGCGCACCTCGAAGATGTCGGCGAAGTCGCAGCCGACGTCGAGCTCGAGCCAGTACTCGAGCGGGCGCACGAGGTGGTTTGTGAGCGTGACGCGCTCGACGAGGACATCTTCCACCAGCGGCTCGCGCCGGATGTGGACGGCGTGCTTCGGGTCCCAGCGGTTGCCGCCGAACGCGAGATCGGTGACGGCGAGGTCGATCTGCGCCGCGTACGGCCGCACGACCTGCGCCGAGAGCAGCGACGGCGGCCCGCCGCACAGGCGCAGCGCGTACTGGCTGAGGATGCGCGTGTCGTCCTGGAAGAGCCCGAGCGAACAGTTGCCCGGCGGGGTGACGTTCCCTTCGGGGTCGACGAGGAGGAAGAGCCGGTCGTGCTTGAGGACGAGCGAGCCGACGACGGGCGCCGAGTGCTCGCAGCCGATCGTGGGATAGCCGACGGCCTCCTCCATCGACGCGGGCACCAGCTCGTCGGGCGTCGCGCGCGACTCCTCGCGCCCGAGCACCACGCCATCGCGCGCGCTCATGCGACCCACCTCCCGGATTCGGCGGCACGCTGCCGCTCGACGAGGCGGCTGTACAGCCGCTCGTGCTCGGCGATCATTCGCTCGCGCCCGAAGCGCTCGACGGCGCGCTCGCGGCACTGCCGCCGGTCGAAGGAATCCAGCACGCCGCCCGGGCGGATGATGTCCACCATCTCCTCCTGCGATCGCGCGACGAACCCGGTCACCCCCTGCTCCACCAGCTCGGGCACGCTCCCGCGGCCGAACGCCACCACGGGGCAGCCGGAGAGCATCGCCTCGATCAGGATCAGCCCGAACGGCTCGTTCCACTCGATCGGCGCGAGGAGCGCGCGGGCGTCGCGCAGGAGGGGCGCCTTCACCGCGAGCCCGACGGTGCCGAGGTGCCGCACGTGCGGCCGCAGCATGCGGTCGTGCAGCTCGCGCTCGGCCCACTCGCGATCGGGTGCGTGCACCTCGCCGGCGAGGCGGATCGGCACGCCGGCTCGCTCGGCGATGTCGATGGCCGTGTGCGGCCCCTTCACGCGGGCGAAGCGGCCGATGAAGCACACGTAGTCCGCCGGCCGGTCGGTCCACTGGTACTTCGCCGGGTCGAGCCCGTGATGGATGACGACGACGTTGGGCAGCGAGACCTCGCGCCGCCGCTGGTCCTCCGAGATCGCGACGAACTGCGCCTCGCGGCAGTAGCGGTAGAAGGCGGAGAGGGTCTCGTCGCGCTCGTGATGGAGCGTGTACACCATCGCGACCCGCGACAGGAGGCGCGCGCAGCCGAGGGCGACCGCGGAGTGCGCGTGGACGACGTCGAAGCCGCCGTCCCGCGCCACGTGCCGCAGCGCCCACGAGATGTGATTCAGGTCGGTGAGGGTCTCGGGAGGCCACTGCGCCTGGGGATAGAGCGAGCGCAGCTCGGCGCTCGTCCGCGAGTCCCCCGTCGCGAAGAGCGTGACGTCGTGCCCGCGCTCGACGAGCCCCTCGACGAGCTCGTGGACCACCAGCTCGGTGCCGCCATACGATCGCGGCGGCACCGCCAGGAATGGAGTCGAGAGTACGGCAATCCGCATATGCGCACGGAACGGCGCAGCGGTCGTGCCACCGCGTTCCGCGCGATCAGCGCACGTGGAGGATATGGATGAGCGCCAGGCTCACGACGATGAGGACGGCGAGCGAGCCGACGACCGCCGCCGTCACGCGCCCGCCCACCTTGCCGAGCACGCGCACGTCCACCCCGAGCCCCAGCGCCGCCATCGAGGCGATCGTCAGCCACAGCGAGACCGTCCTGACCGGATCGGCCACGGTCGTCGGCAGCACGCCAAACGAGCGCGCGGCGGCGAGGAGGAGGAAGCCGATGATGAACCAGGGCACGAGCTTGCCGATGCTCGGCCGCTTGCCGTCGGCGCTCTTCGTGCCATGGCCGAGCCCGAGCACGAGGACCACAGGGCCGAGCATGAGCACGCGCACCAGCTTGACGAGCGTGCCGACCTGCCCGCTGACCACGCTCACCGGAAACGTGGCGGCGATCACCTGCGGGACGGCGTAGACGCTGAGCCCCGCGAGGACGCCGTACTGGTACTGCGACAGCCCGAAGACGTAGATCAGCCCCGGCAGGGTGAGGATGAGGATCACGCCGAGGATCGCGGTGAACGCGATCGAGGAGGCGATGTCCTCGCCGTCGGCGCCGATGACGGGCGCGACAGCGGCGATCGCCGAGTTGCCGCAGATCGAGTTGCCGGCGGCGACGAGCACGGCGAGCCGGTGGTGGAGGCCGAGCGAGCGGCCGATGAGATAGCTGCAGGTGAGCCCGATCACCACGACGGCCGCGATGCCGACGAAGAGTGCGGGGCCCGCCTTGAGGATGAGCGGCAGGTCGAGCGAGGCGCCGAGGAGGAGCACGGCGAGCTCGAGGAGCTCCTTGGCGGTGAACTTGACGCCGGCGGTCCAGCGCGCGCCCGGCTCCCACACCGTGCGGATCGCGGTGCCGAGGAGGATGGCGAGGACGAGCGCCTCGATGAGCGCGTGGCCGATCAGCCGGGTCTCGACGAGCTGCAACACCCAGGCGGCGATGCCGACGCCGGCGCTGAGGAGGACCCCGGGAGCGAGACGGGTGAGCTTCTGCATGGCGTGCAGTCTCGCCCCCGGCGTGACATCATCCTATACCGCAGCTCGCATCGCTGTCATAGCTTTCCCTTATGGCTGACCGCGCCCCGGCGGAGCTCGACCTCCTCGCCCTGTTCGCCGTCGTCGCCCGCGAGCGCTCGTTCACCGCGGCGGCGCGGCTGCTCGGCGTCTCCCAGCCCTCCGTCTCGACGCGGATCCAGCGGCTGGAGCAGCAGCTCGGCGAGCCGCTGTTCGAGCGCCGCGGCCGCGGGGTGCGGCTCACTCCCCTCGGCGAGGCGCTGCGCCCGACCGCGGACCGCGCCCTCGCCCTCGCGCAGGAGGCGACCGAGGTCGTGACCGGCGTGTCGGCGCTCTCGCACGGCTTCGTGCGCGGGGGCGCGAGCACGACGATCGCCGGGTACGTGCTCCCCGAGCGCGTGGCCCGCTTCACCACCGCGCACCGCGGCGTGCGCGTGGAGGTCGCCGTCGGCAACACGGCGGAGATCTCGGCGGCCGTGGAGCGCGGCGAGTACGGCTGGGGGCTCGTCGAGGGGCCGGTGGACGTCGCGCGTCTGGCCGCGCGGCGGTTCATGGACGACGAGCTGATTCTCATCGTGCCGGCGCGGCACGCGTGGGCGCACCGCCGGTCGGTGTCGCCGTCCGCGCTCGCCGCCGAGCCGTTCATCGGCCGCGAGCCCGGCTCGGGGACGAGCGCGATCTACGAGGCGGCGCTCGCCGCGCACGGCGTGTACCTGCGCCCCACCATCCGCCTCGCCGACTCGCGCGGGATCACCGCCGCGGTCGCGGCCGGGGGCGGGATCACCATCGTCTCGGCGCTCGTCGCCGCTCCCTTCCTCCAGGCGAAACGAGTGGCGCGCGTGGCGATCGCGGGGCTCGACCTGCGGCGCCCCTTCACCCTCGTCCAGCTCCCCGGGCGCACCCTCGCGCGCCTGGACGAGGAGTTCCTGCGAAAGATCGCGGCGCGCGCGGCGCACTGAGGCCGCCGCGCGCCGCGCCGGTCAGCCCGGCGGGCCGGCGGTCGTATACGCCTTCACGAGCCGATAGAGGAACTCCTGCCCGTCGAAGTACGACTTCACGAGCACGCGCTCGTCGCGGCCGTGCGCGCGGCCGTCGTTCGGGTCGCCGAAGATGCCGGACACGCCGTAGCCGGGGATCCCCGCCGCGCGCAGGTACTTCGAGTCGGTGGCGCCGGTGCCCATCGTCGGGATCACGGGGATGTCGCCGAACATCTCGCGCGTGACGCGCTCGATCGGCCCCATGACATCGGCGGTGAGCGGCGACGGCAGCGCGTGCGACATCGGAGGCGCATCGGAGACGTGCACGCCGGTGTCGCCGATCGCGGCGACGAGCTGCGCGCGCACGTCCGCCGGATCGTCGCCGGGGAGCATGCGGCAGTTCACGTTCGCCGTCGCCGTCTGGGGGAGCGCGTTGTTCGCGTGGCCGCCGGCGAGACGCGTGGCGACGCAGGTGGTCCGGAGCATCGCGTTGTAGCGCGGCTCGCGCGAGAGGACGGCCGCCGCCGCGCTGTCGTTCGGGTCGGCGACGACGGCGCGCATCGCGGCGCCGAGCTCCGGCGACTCGATCGCCGCGGTGCGCTCGAAGAGGGTGCGCGTGACCTCGTTCAGGTGCACCGGGAACCGGTAGGCGGCGAGCTTCACGAGCGCCGTCGAGAGCTCGTAGATGGCGTTGTCGGGACGCGGCACCGAGGAGTGCCCGCCGCGGTTCTTCGCGGTGAGGGTGAAGTCCGTGTACACCTTCTCCGCCGCGCCGACGGAGTTGATGAACGGCTTGCCGTCCCTGAGCGATCCGCCGCCCCCCTCGTTGAGCGCGAAGGCGGCCTCGAGCAGGTCCGCGTGGTTGCGGAGGAGCCAGTCCACGCCGTTCGCCGTCCCCCCCTCCTCGTCGGCGGTGAGGGCGAGGATGATGTCGCGGTCGGGGACGAAGTGCTCGCGCTTCATGCGCAGCAGGTTGGCGACGAAGATCGACGCCATCGCCTTGTCGTCGCTCGTGCCGCGCCCGTAGAAGTACCCGCCCTTCTCCACGAAGTGGAAGGGGTCGAGGTCGGGCGACCAGTCGCTCTTCAGCGCCTGGACGACGTCGAGGTGCGCGAGGAGGAGGACCGGCTTCCGCGTCGAACCGGGCTTCCCGCGATAGCGCACGACGAGGTTGCCCTTGTCGGGCCGGGGCCCGAGGACGTGGATGTCCGCCGCGGGAAAGCCCGCGTCGCGGAATCGCTTCGCCATCGCCTGCGCGGCGACGGTCGTGCCCCCGACGCCGTCGACGGTGTTGAAGTCGACGAGCTCGCGATAGATGTCGCGGGCTTCGCGCTGGGTGGCAGTGAGGGCCGAGGCCTGGGTCGGGAGCTGCGCGGGGAGGAGCGCGGGGGCGGCGAGGGCCGCCAGCAGGGCGGCGGCGCGGAGGGGGGAGGGTCGCATGGGCGCGAAGATAGCGCGGGTGAGGTCGGCGGACCACTCGATGACAGCGGACTGCGGACGTACTGCGGATTTCGGACGCGGATCGACTGCGGACTGCGGATGTTCTGCGGATCCCGGACGCGGATCCACTGCGGATTCCGGACAAACGGCACGGGCCCCGCTGAGCGGGGCCCGTCTCGTGTCCAACCGTCCGCGGTCCGCAATACGTCCGCAGTCCGCTGCCAATCCGAGTCGCCGTGCGTCCGCAGTGCGTCCGCAGTCCGCAGTAGATCCGAGTCGCCGCGCGTCCGCAGTCCGTCAGTCCGGCGGCAGCAGCTTCTGCCTGATGTCCCGCGCCCCCGCCGCGACCCCGGCACCCACGGCGACGCCGAAGGCGATCGCCGTGCCGGCGCCGATCAGGGGAACGAGGGCGACGACGGGCGCGGCGACGAGGGCGGCGCCGATGCCGGCGAGCACCGGCGCCTTCATCGTCTGCACCGCGTCGACGAAGCGCAGCCGGCTGCGGACGAAGCGCCGGGCCTGCGTGTAGCCGATCACGACGGCGGCGAGCGTGAGAGCGAAGGCGATGAGATGCAGCACCGTGTCCTCCTGAAGCGGGAGCCTGAGCTCCGTACGCGGGGAGTGGGGGATGGTTTCAGCGGGACGCGGCCGCGGGAGGCAGGAGGCGGGAGGCGGGAGGCGGGAGGCGCCGCCCCCCTCACCCCACCCTGTCCCGCGCCAACCGTCCGCCCTCCGGGTCCGCAGTACGTCCGCAGTCCGCAGCGAATCCGGATCCGAAATCCGCAGTACATCCGCAATCCGCAGTCGATCCGCGTCCGAGCCCGCAGTCCCTCCGCAGTCGATCCGCGTCCGAGCCCGCAGTGACCTCCTTCATTACCTTTTGCTCAACCCTTTCCGACCGACGATGATCACACTGCGCGTCGTTCGTCACGATCGGCAGGAGCAGCTCCTTGCCGAGTGCCTCAGCGAGGTGCTCCCCGTCCGGGGCGAGGTCCTCCAGCTCGATACGCTCGACCCGGCGGGCGAGAAGATCAACCCCAGCACCCTCTGGCGCGTGATCTCCGTGACGCTGTACGTGCCCTCCCTGCGCTCGGCGCCCCAGACCGATGGCACACCGCACTCGGTCCGCACGGTCGAGGTCGCGGTCCTCCCCGACATCGCGCTCGTCCCCGAGCTCGCGCACGCCGAGGAGCACATCCTCTCCGAGTCGCGCATGTGACGCCGGCCCATGTCCGCCGCGCACCCCGTACATAGATTTGCCGGTGCGCGACGGGCCCGTGGAGGCCCGAACTCCCGAGCCGCGCGCGCTCGTCCCTCGTCCCTCGTCCCTCGTCCCCACCGCTCCCGCCTCCCGCCTCCCGCCATGTCCCACCCCCCCGCGACCGAGCTGTACCGCAGCTCCCGCGAGCTGCCTCCCCACCTGCTGTCGTGGGAGCTGCCGCCGGGCTGGTCGTGGGGTTCGGAGGGACTCCATGCCCAGCACCGCCACTACCAGGAGCTGATCGACGCCCTCGGCCGCTCGCTGTCGCTCGTCAGCGCGCCCGATCCGGCGCATAACGAGTGGCTCGAGTCGGAGGCGCGGCACCTCGCCCACCGCAACCACGTCGCCGTCCCCACGACGTACCACTACTGGGCGCCGTACGACACGAGCCGCCGCGGCCCCGGCTACCTCCGGCGCTGGATCCCCGGCGAGACCGTCGCCTCGCGCCTGCGCCGCGCCGGCCCGGACGACGTCCCGGCGATGATCCGCATGCTGCGCGAGATGGGCTCGGCGCTGAGCTACCTCCACGACACCGGCGCCGTGCACGGCTGCGTGTGCTCCGAGACCATCTGGACCGCGCCCATGGGCCGGCTCTGGCTCCTTGGCTGGCAGTGGGCGGTGCCGCTCTCGGACATCCCCGCCGGGCTCGCCCCGGAACCGCAGTTCATGGCGATCCCGAAGGAGTGGACGACCGGCCCGTGGCTGCCGACGCAGCTCACCGACCAGTGGCAGCTCGCGGCGCTCTGCTTCGAGAGCCTCACCGGCGAGCGGCCCCCGTCGGAGCAGATCCCCCCGATCGCGCTCATGCGCCCCGACTGCCCGAAGGCCGTCGGGGCGGCGATCGACCGCGCCCTCGATCCCGATCCGGCCCGGCGCTACGAGTCCGTCACGGCGATGGTGCGCGCGGTGGATCGCGCCGTGGGCAGCCGGACGATGATGATGCTCGCCGGCGACGACGTGCCGGCGAGCGCCGCCGGCGAGAGCGAGGAGATGCGCCTTCGCTGGGCGACGGCGGAGGACTACGAGGTGCTGTCGTCGTTAGGCTCCGGCTCGTTCGGCTCCGTCTGGCGCGTCCGCGACCTCTCCCTCGGCCGCGAGGTCGCCCTCAAGCTCCTCCACCCGCACGTCGCCCGCGACCAGCGCGCCGTCTCCCGCTTCCGCCGCGAGGCGAAGCTCGCCGCCCAGCTCGCCCACCCGGCGATCGTCCCGATCTACGACTGGGACGACCGGGGCGAGGTGACCTGGTACACGATGGAGCTGGCCGAGGGCGGCTCCGTCGCCGACCTCGTCGCGCGCGCCGGCCCGCGCCCCGTCAGCGAGATCGCGCCCCAGGTCGACTTCGTCCTCGGTGGGCTCGCCGCCGCCCACTCCGTCGGCATCATCCACCGCGACATCAAGCCCGAAAACATCCTCATCGACCGCTACCGCCGCTGGCGCATCGCCGACTTCGGCATCGCCAACCCCGGCGGCGAGGAGGCTACCGGCGCCTCGGGCACGCCGGCCTTCGCGCCCCCGGAGCAGCTCCTCGGCGAGCAGCAGGACGCGTCGGCCGACTGCTTCTCGATGGCGGCGATCGTCGCCTACGCGCTCACCGGCGAGCCTCCCTTCGGCGAGCGCGACGCGAAGCTCATCCTCGCGCGCGAGCTGAAGGGGGAGGTCGACCTGTCGCACCTGCCGAGCGAGATCGCCGAATGGCTGCGCAGGGGGCTGCACGCCGACGCGGCGCAGCGCTTCCACGACGCGGCGTCGATGCAGGCCGCCTGGCGGCGCGCGATCGAGGCCGTCTACGACCGCGACCGCCGCGTGTCCTGGTGGCGGCGCTGGTTCAGCGGCGACGGCGCGGGCATCGTGTGGACGGGCGAACCGGCGCTCGGCGACTGACGCCGCCACACGGCCCGCGCGCCCGGTGCGCGATGTGCAGGCGAGGAGCGCGAACGCCGCGAACGCCGCGAACGCCGCGACGCCGCACCCGCGCCACCGACTGACCGCGAGAGCACGCATGCCGATACAGACCGTGAACCCCGCCACGGGAGAGCTCGTCCGTGCCTTCGACGAGCTCACGCCCGCCGAGATCGAGGAGCGCCTCGCGCGCGCCGCCGTGGCGGCGTGGACGTGGGCCCGCACCCCGATCGCCGAGCGCACGCGCGTCGTGCGCCGCGCCGGGGAGATCCTCGACGCGGAGAAGGACGCGTTCGGGAAGATCATGACCCTCGAGATGGGAAAGCCCTGGCGCGCGGCGATGGACGAGGCCGCGAAGTGCGCGACGACCTGCCGCTACTACGCGGACCACGCGGCGGCCTTCCTCGCCGACGAGCCGGTCGACGTCGACGGCGAGCGCAGCTTCGTCGCCTTCCAGCCGCTCGGCGTCGTGCTCGCCGTGATGCCGTGGAACTTCCCCTTCTGGCAGGTGATCCGCTTCGCGGCGCCCGCGCTCGCCGCGGGGAACGTCGGCCTCCTGAAGCACGCGTCCAACGTGCCGCAATGCGCGCTCGCGCTCGAGGACATCTTCCGCCGCGCCGGCGCGCCGGAGGGCGTCTTCCAGGCGCTCCTCATCGGCAGCCAGCCCGTGCAGGGCATCCTCGCCGACCGGCGCGTCGCCGCCGCCACCCTCACGGGGAGCGAGCACGCGGGGAGCGCCGTCGCGTCGACGGCGGGCAGGTACATCAAGAAGACGGTGCTGGAGCTGGGGGGCAGCGATCCGTTCATCGTCATGCCGAGCGCCGACGTCGACGCGGCGACGCGAACGGCGGTGCAGGCGCGCACGATCAACAACGGCCAGTCGTGCATCGCCGCCAAACGATTCATCGTGCACGAGGCGATCGCCGGCGAGTTCGAGCGGCGCTTCGTCGAGCGCATGCGCGCCCTCGTCGTCGGCGACCCGATGGACCCGCGCACCGACATCGGTCCGCTGGCGATGCCGCAGATCCGCGACGACCTGCACCGACAGGTGGAGGAGACGGTCCGGCGCGGCGCGCGCCTCCTGCTCGGCGGCGGGCCGATGCCGGGCCGCGGCTGCTTCTACGAGCCCACCGTCCTCTCCGACATCCCCGACGGCTCGCCGGCGGCGGTCGAGGAGCTGTTCGGGCCCGTCGCGGCGATCTTCCACGCGCGCGACCTCGACGACGCGATCCGCCTCGCCAACGCCACGCACTTCGGTCTCGGCGCCGCGGCGTGGACGCGCGACGCCGCCGAGGCCGAGCGCTTCGCCCGCGACCTCCAGGCCGGCTGCGTCTTCGTCAACGGCATGGTCGCCTCCGACCCACGCTTCCCCTTCGGCGGCGTGAAGGTCTCCGGCTACGGCCGCGAGCTGAGCGCCTACGGGATCCGGGAGTTCGTGAACATCAAGACGGTGCGGATGAAGGGCCTGCAAACGCCGAAGGACAACGAGGTCGAGTAGCGGCGTTCTTCGTGATTGGTTTTTCGTTCCTGGCGAGCCGCGCGGGGGGCCCCAGGGGGCGTCCCGAGCGGCGCGCCCGGAACGAAAAACCAAAGACCCACGACGCGCCGTCAGCGCGTCAGACCCCGCGCAGCTCGATCTCCACCGTCGTCCCCTCCCCCACCGTGCTCGCCACCGACACCGCGCCGCCCCAGCTGTCGATGATCTGGCGCGTGATGGCGAGCCCGAGGCCGCTCCCGCTCGTACGCGTGGAGAAGTGCGGCTCGAAGATGCGCGGGAGGACGTCGCTCGGGATGCCGTGGCCGTCGTCCTCGACGGTGATCGTCGCGCGACGGGTGCCGTCCTCGCCGCGCTGCGCCACACGAACGCGCACGTGCCGCGCCCGCGCGAGCCGCGCGTTCTCGAACACGTTGAGCAGCACTTCCCGCAGCTCCTCCGCGCGGGCGAAGGCGTGCACCGGGGCGTCCGCGCCGTCGAGCTGCCAGTGCAGCTCTCCCTCCCCGTCGCCACCCATCGTCTCCAGCTTCACCACGTCGCGCACCACGTGCGCGACGTCGGTCGGGACCGCGGGCGCGCGCTCGCCCGGGCCGGAGCCGTAGCGGCTGAACGCGCGCGCGATCTCGTCGAGCCGGTCGATCTCGCCGAGGATGCGCTCGACGTTCTGCTCGAGGACCTTGTCGAAGTCGACGCGGCTGTCGGCGCGCGCGCGCCGGAGGTGCTGCACGCCGAGGCGGATCGGCGTGAGCGGGTTCTTGATCTCGTGCGCGACCTGCCGCGCCATCTCGCCCCAGGCGAGGACGCGCTGCGCGCGCGCGAGCTCGGTGACGTCGTCGAGGGTGACGACGGCCCCGCCGCGCGGCAGCCGCGTGAGCTGCCCCCGGAGCTGCCGCTGGTCCGCTTCCAGCTCGAAGCTCTCCTCGTCGGCGCGGCCGCGCAGGAAGCCGAGCACCGTCTCGGCGACCGCCCGGGGCGCGACGTCGGCGAAGACCGTCCCCGGCGGCAGCGCGGCGCCGAGCAGCGCGTCGGCGCGCGGATTGGCCAGCGACACGAGCCCCGCGGGGTCCACCGCCACCACGCCGCTCGCGACGTTGCGCAGGATCGCGGCGGTGCGGCGCTGGGCCTCCTCCAGCGCGGTGCGGCTCGCGTTGAGGTCCGCCGCCATGCGCCGGAAGGCGGTGAACACGGGGGAGAACTCCATCATCGGCTGCGCCTCGAGCGGCGGCTCGCGCTCCCCGCGCGCGATGGCCAGCGCCGCGCCGCGCAGCGTGCCGATCGGCCGCTCGAGCTGCCGCGCGGCGACACCGCTCAGCCAGAGCGCGGCGAGCGCGCCGACCGCCGTCGCGAACATGACGAGGATGCCGAGGTCGCGCCGACGCCGGGCGAGCGGGAGCTCGTCGGCGTGCGCCGGCGCCGCGATCACCGTGTTCGGCAGCCCGGGGCGGTCGAGCGAGCGGAAGCCGAAGAGGACGGAAAGGGGCCCGATCTGCTCGTCCGCGCTCGTCGTCTCCTCGTCGCGCCCGCCGAGGCGGAGCACGACGTCGGGGCGCACGAAGCGCCCGACCGGTGCGACGGTCTCGTACAGCGGATCGCTCGCCGAAGCCAGCTCGCCGTCGCGGTAGACGAGGAGCGGCGTCGCCAAACGATCGCTCTCGCGGTCCACCCAGGCCCCGCCGCTGTCGGGCGCCACCGCGCGCAGCGCCTCGCGCACGACGAGCTCGCGCGACTGCGTCGCGTCGCTCGCCAGCTGCCGGTACGACCAGATCGCGAACATCCCCGCGGGGATGACGAAGAAGGCGAAGAGCGCGAGCGTCAGGCGCGTCCGGTAGCTGCGCGTCCACATGCGGCGGCGCGCCCGCAGCCAGCGCCACACGCCGCCGTCGGCGAGGACGATCAGCATCCAGAGCGCGCCGACGATGGCGACGTCGAGAAGCACGATCAGCGCGCCGCGCTCGACGAGGACATCGAGGGAGCGCAGCTCCACCTCGACGTGCACGCGCGCCGCGCCGGCGCCCGTCCGCACGATGCCGTCGCCGTGCAGGCCGCTCCCCTCGCGCTGCCACTGGATGCGGTCGTCCCCCTGCGTCGTCGCGACCGGCTCGCCGAGCTGCAGGGTGTACGGCGGCTCCGCCTCGGGCTCCAGGTCGACGCCGAACAGGCGCATGAACGGGTCGTTGGCGATGAGGTGCGTGCGCGGCGCGACGACGATCGCGGTCACGCCGCCGCTGCCGGGTGCGGCGAGCGCGAGCTCCCGCGCCGGCGCGAGGTCGATCGTGCCGAAGGTCGGACGTCCGCTGCGCCGCGCCTCGGCGACGAGCCGCGCCACCACGCCCATGTCCACGGGGAAGCTCGCCGTCTCCAGCGCGGCGGTGGGCTCGCTGTCGCTCGGCCACGCGTACAGCGCGGTGGGGTAGCCGGCCGCGGCGAGATCGGAGGTGACATAGCGCTGGAGGAGCGCCTCGCGCGTCGTCGGCGCCGGCTCGCCGGCGAGCGCGGCGCCGAAGCGGTCGAGGAGCAGGAGCTCGGTCGTGTCGACCGCGCTCAGGCCGGCGATGTCGCGCCGCGCCAGCTCCACCCGGCTGCGCGCCGAGCGTCCCCACACGAGCGTGGCCGCGCCGAGCGCGGCGACGGTGGCGGCGGAGAAGACGAGCATGCGCGGGCCGCGCGAGAGGGCGAGCGCGGCGATGGCGGCAATCCAGAGGAAGGTGTACCACCACGGCCACTGCCCCGGTGCCTCCCAGACGATCGGCGCGAGGAGGGCGGCGACGGCGGCGAGGCTCGGCGCGACCCACGGGGGGAGCCCGCGCGACCGCCCGAGGACCGCCGCGCCCGCGCCGGCGCCGGCCACCATCACCGCCGCCGCGGCCAGGAAGAGCGGGATCTCCCACATCAGCCAGAGCGCGGCGCTCACGCCGTAGCTCGGCGTGCTCACGCCGCGCGCGAGGTCGCGCAGCAGGAAGGGCGCGACGCCCGCGACGAGGAGGACGGCGACGAGGCCGATCGAGCGCGGCAGGTTGCGGCCGCGGCGGCGGAGCACGGCGAGGAGCGCGAGGAGAAGGAGCACGCTCGTGATGCCGAGCGCGCCGGCGCTCGCCGTCAGCGGCCCGCCGAGCGGGGTGTAGTAGAACGCGGGATCGAAGAGCCGCGTGAGGTTCGAGTACTCGTTGAGCGGCACGAACGCCAGGCAGCCGAGGGCCGCGGCGAGCGCGCCGAGCCGCCAGGCGAGGACGCGCGCCCCACGCCAGACGGCCACCAGGAAGCACACCGCCGTGAGGAGGAGCAGCAGCCCAACCTGGAGCCGCGCGCGCTGGGTCACCCGCAGCGCGAGCGCGTCCTGGCCGAGCGGGACGGGGCGCGCGTCGAAGAGCGGAACGCGGGCCGGCGCGAAGCGGAGCGCGCCCGGCACGGCGGCGGAATCCGAGGGCGGCGTGAACTCGAAGCCGCGCAGCCCGGCGTCCGCGGCGACGCGGTCGGCGAGCGGCGTCGAGATCCGGTCCGCGGGGGGCGCGGCGTAGACGAGCGCCATGGCGACGGCGCGCGCGGGGCCGCGACGGGCGACGGCGTAGAGGGTGAGGTAGAAGGGCGAGGCGACGACGCCGAGCGGCTCGTCCAGGCTGTCCGGCGCGTTGCGGATCGATCCGCCCCACGCGACGAGGCTGTCCCCGCGATAGAGCACGACCCCGCGCTCCCCGGGGCGACCCGATGCCAAACGAGCGAGCGCGTCGTAGGCGGGCGCCCCCTCGCGCGGGGCGTCGAGCGCGCGCCGGGCCGTCGCCGTGAGGTCGCGCGCCGTGGCGTCCAGCTCGTGGCGGAGCGCGGTGACGCCCTCCGCGTCGAGGCTCGTCCGCAGCGTCGGCCAGTCGGTGCGCACGGCGTGCAGGTCGGCCTGCGCGCGCAGCCCGACGAGCACCATGCCGACGCTCAGCGCGCCGCACGCGATCCCCCAGCGCCGCTGCGTGCCCTGGAGCCAGGGCGTGGCGAGCAGCGACAGCGCGGTGGCGGTGGTGCAGGCGACCAGATACTCTACTCTCGGGCTGTGCAGCCACCAGCTCGCCGCGAGCAGGGCGAGCGCGCTGGCGATCGCCCACCAGCCGCCGCGCGCCCGCCGCCGGTCGTCGTGCACCGTTCGCTCAGAGGAAATGGGTCATCCCTCCGCCGCGGCCTGCCCGCGCCGCCTGAAGGAACTGCGTCCCGCCGACGTGCAGGAGATCATCCGCGCCGACCCGCGGCTCATCATCCCCGTCGGCACCGTCGAGCCGCACGGGCCGCACCTGCCGCTCGGCTGCGACACGATCATCGCCGAGTACCTCGCGGACGACCTCTCCGCCGCCTTCAACGTGCTGCGCGCGCCGACGCTGGAGTACGGCGTCAACGTCGAGAGCGACCGCCCGACCGCGGGCGCGACGTCGCTGCGCAAGAAGACCCTGCACCGCGCGCTGAACGATCTCATCGACGTCTGGGAGGGCACCGGCATCCGGGAGTTCATTCTACTCACCGCGCACGAGCATGATCCGCATCTGGAGGCGCTGTCGACCGTGATCACGTCGGGCGCCCGGGTGCGGGTGGTGGACATCTTCGGGGTGGACTTCAGCGACCTGCTGGAAGGGCAGCACGAGCCGATGCACGGCGACGAGGTGGACACGTCGCTCCTGCTCTACATCGCCCCGCAGCTCGTGGACATGAGCCGCGCGGAGGATTATATGATGTCGCGTGAGGAGTTGCGACGTTACCGCCGAGGCTGGCTGCGCGTCCCGAAGGAGAGTTCAGGATCCATCGGACGCCCCTCGCTGGCCTCCGCCGAGAAGGGCCGCCGCCTCTACGAGCGCATGCGCGGCCGCATCTGCGAGCGGATCTTCGTCGCCCCTCCCCCCGAAACGTGAACCTCTCCGGTTGGGCCGGGTACCACCACTCATGAAACTCCTCGGCGTCGTCGCCACTTCCCTGCTCGCCGCCACCCCGCTGCTCGCCCAGGGCCGGCTGGTGGACGAGGGCACGCTGACGATCACCCAGGCGGGTGCCCCGGCGGGGCGCGAGGCGTTCCGCATCGCGCGCCTCCCCTCGGCGACGGGGGATCTCTACCGCGCCACCGCGCAGGTCTCGCTTGGCGACCGGCGCATCTCGCCTTCCCTGACGACGGACACCCTGGGGGCGCCCATCTCCTACGACGTCGGCGTCCGCGACGGCGGCCCGACGGTCGCCCGGCTCCAGGCGCGCACGCGCCCGGGGCGCTTCTCCGCCGTGCTCCAGACCTCGCACGGGGAGTCGGCCAAGGAGTACGTGATCCCGGAGCGCACCGTGGTCCTGGAGGACGACGTCTACCACCAGTACTACTTCCTGGGCCTCCTGCGGGACGGCGGCCGCGTGACGGTGCTCTCGCCGCTCGCGCGGAGCGAGTCGACGGCGACGGTGCAACGCAGGGGGACCGAATCGATCGAGATCGGCGGCCGGCCGGTGACCGCGACGCACTTCGAGCTCACGAGCCCGGAGCACCCGACGCGTGAATTCTGGTTAGATTCGGCGGGACGCCTGCTGCGGGTGAGCATTCCGGGACGCGGCATCCTGGCCCAACGGGACGAGCTCCCGCGCTGACCAGCCTGCGACGCCCCGCGGCCCCGACGCCGCGGGGCGTCGTGTTTTCCGGGGACGTGCTGAAACCCGGCCTCCCTCCCCGCCGTACGGCCCGCACACCCCTTCCTCAAGGACTTCCCGATGCGATTCCCGAGGTCCCTCGCGCTCGTGGCGGCCGCCGGCCAGCTCGCCGCGGCACAGGTGCCCGCCGCACCGGCGCCGGGCGCCCCCGCGTCGGGCATGCAGACGCCGGCCGCGCAGCCCCCCGCCGCGCGCGTCGACAGCACGCCCCTCTCGCTCGAAGACGCGCTCACGCTCGCGCGACGGAACAACCCGTCCTTTCTCGAGACGGCGAACGGGCGGCGCAACGCCGACGCCCAGGTTCGCAGCGCCTACGGCACGCTGCTGCCGTCGGCGAACGCGTCGTTCTCGAGCCGCTACCAGCAGGGCGGCCAGCAGGTCTTCAACGGCCTCTCCTTCGTCAACAGCTCCGACGTGCTGGCCTCGACCTACAACCTCGGGTTGAGCTACTCGATCAACGCCGGCGCGCCGGCGGCGATCCGGGCGGCGCTGGCCAACCGCGACGCGGCGGACGCGGACGTCACCGGCGCCGCGGAGCTGCTGCGGGCGACCGTCACCCAGCAGTACATCGCCGTGCTCCAGGCGCAGGCGAAGGCGAGCCTCGAGGACACGCTCGTCAGCGTCGCGCAGGGGCAGCTCGACCTCGCGAAGGCGAAGACGGCGGTGGGCTCGGGGACGCTGCTCGACATCCGGCGCGCCGAGGTGGCCCTCGGCCAGGCGCAGGTCGCCGCGCTCTCCGCGCATAACGACACCGAGGTGCAGCGGCTGCGCCTGTACCAGCAGCTCGGGGTCCCGCAGCCGCCGGCGGTGAAGCTGACGACGCAGTTCCAGGTGGCGCAGCCCACCTTCACGCTCGACTCGGTGCTGGCCGTCGCGCGCCGGCAGAACCCGGCGCTCACGGCGCTGCGGATGCGCGAGCGCTCGACCGGGGCCAGCGTGCGCGTCGCGCAGGCGGCGTACACGCCCACGCTCAGCCTCTCCACCGGCTGGGGGGGCCAGGCGTACGAGTACACGAACTCCGACTTCCTCGTGCAGCAGGCGCAGAGCTCGATGGTCGGCCAGCGGTCGTCGTGCTTCACGACGGACTCGATGCGCACGCGGCTCGGCATGAGCAGCATCTCGGGGTACTGCGACGGGCTGCAGTTCACGCCGCAGATGGCGCAGGACATCCGCGACCGCAACAACCAGTTCCCCTTCCGCTTCACCCGCTCGCCGTTCTCCGTGAACGCCATGCTGTCCATCCCCGTGTTCGACAACTTCAGCCGCGAGCAGCGGATCGAGGCGGCCGAGGTGGACCAGTCGAACGCGCGGTACACGACGCGGGCGCGCGAGCTCCAGCTCACCGCCGACGTCACGCAGGCATACCTGAACCTCGTGACGGCGGCGCGCACGGTGGCGCTGCAGGAGCAGAACGCGAAGAAGGCGGCCGAGGAGCTGGCGTTCGCCGAGGAGCGCTACAAGGTGGGCGCGGCGACCTTCCTCGACGTGACGACCTCGCGCGGCACCTACGAGCAGGCGCAGCTCGACCGCATCAACTCGATCTACGACTACCACAAGGCGTTCGCGGCGCTGGAGAGCGCCGTGGGGCGTCCCCTCCGCTGACCAAGAGAGGCCCGAATGAGCAAGCGTGCGAAATGGTCCGTGGCCGGCGTCCTGGCGATCGTCGTCGTGGGCGTCGTCGTCCTGACGGCGGCCAAGCGCGGGAACAAGGCGGTGGAGGTCCGGATCGAGCCGGTGCAGCGGCGCGACCTCGTCGCGTCGGTCACGGCGAGCGGGCAGGTGAGCCCGCAGACCAAGGTGGACGTGAGCTCCGACATCTCCGGCAAGATCGTGAAGCTGGCGGTGAAGGAGGGGCAGATGGTGAGCAAGGGGCAGTTCCTGCTCCAGATCGACCCGCAGCAGGCGCAGGCGGCGGTCGATCGGGCGGAAGCGGGGCTCGCCTCGGCGCGCGCCCAGGAGGCGCAGGCCCGGGCCAACCTGATCCAGGCGCAGAAGAACTACGAGCGCTCGGCGGCGATCAAGAAGGCCAACCCGCAGCTCATGTCCGACGAGCAGATGGAGCAGCTCAAGACCGCCGTCGAGGTCAACCAGGCGCTGGCCGAGTCGGCGAAGTTCTCCGTCGCGCAGGCCGTCGCCTCGGTGCGCGACGCGCAGACGGCGCTCGGCAAGACGACGATCTACGCGCCGATGGCCGGCCGCATCACGCGGCTGAACGTCGAGAACGGCGAGACGGCGATCATGGGGACGCTGAACAAGGACGCGGCGACGCTCCTCACGATCAGCGACATGTCCGTGATCGAGACGAAGGTGAAGGTGGACGAGACCGACGTCGCCCGCATCAAGCTCGGCGACTCGGCGGTGGTGCAGGTGGACGCGTTCCCCGACACGACCTTCCTCGGCCGGGTGACGAAGATCTCGAACAGCTCCGTGCAGCAGGCGGGAGTCGCGACGTCGTCGAGCACCGACCAGGCGGTGGACTACGAGGTCACCGTGCAGCTGCTGAACGTGCCGCCGGAGACGCGCCCCGACTTCTCGGCGACGGCGAAGATCATCACCGACACGCGGAAGAACGCGCTGGCGATCCCGATCATCGCGCTGACCGTGCGCGAGAACCAGGACCTGACCCAGGGCGACACCGCGGTGGGTCTGGGCAAGCCGCGGCCGAAGAAGGACGTCGGCAGGAAGGACGTCGAGGGGGTCTTCGTCGTGGGCAAGGACAACAAAGTGGCGTTCCGGCCCGTAAAGGTAGGGATAGCCGGTGAGAAGGACTTCGAGGTGCTCGCCGGGCTGAACGAGGGAGAACGGATCGTGGCCGGCACCTACCAGGCGATTCGCGAGCTGAAGGACGGTGCCCTGGTCCGTGAGATGAAGACCGACGCCAAGAAGCCGGGAGTCAAATCGTGAGCCAGCACACCGTCACCGAAGCCCCCCTCGGCGCCACCGCCGAACGCGAGATCGTCGTCGCCAACGCCGGCGCGGCGCCGGACCGGAAGTGGGTGATCGTGACGCGTGGCATCCGGCGCGACTACGACATGGGGGGCGAGGTGGTGCACGCGCTCCGCGGCGTGGACCTCGCGGTCGGGCGCAACGAGTACGTGGCGATCATGGGCCCCTCCGGCTCGGGGAAGTCCACGCTGATGAACATCATCGGCTGCCTGGACACCCCGTCGGGAGGCGAGTACTGGCTGAACGGGACGCTGGTCTCGTCGATGTCGGACGACCAGCTCGCGCGCATCCGGAACAAGGAGATCGGCTTCGTCTTCCAGACCTTCAACCTGCTCCCGCGGGCGACGGCGCTGCACAACGTGGAGCTGCCGCTGGTGTACGCGGGGATCTCGTCGGAGGAGCGGCGGCGCCGAGCGAAGGAGGCGCTGGACCGCGTGCAGCTCACCAACCGCATGGACCACCGGCCAAACGAGCTGTCGGGCGGCCAGCGGCAGCGCGTGGCCATCGCGCGCGCGCTCGTGAACGAGCCGTCCATCCTGCTCGCCGACGAGCCGACCGGGAACCTCGACTCGGCGACCTCGGAGGAGATCATGAAGGTCTTCGAGGAGCTGGCGAACCAGGGGCAGACGGTGATCATGGTGACGCACGAGCCGGACATCGCCGCCCACGCCCGCCGCGTGGTCGTCCTGCGCGACGGCCTCGTGTCGACCGACGACCGCCGGGAAGCGTTCAAGGCGCGGGTCGGGATGTAACCCGGCGGCGCATGGCGCCGTAGTAGGGCCGAGGGCCGACGGTCGAGGGTCGAGAGGGGCAGGAACAGGAACCAGGAAAGAGCAACGCCGTGACCAGCTCCTGATTCCTGCATCACTCACACGCCGCGTTTCTCGACCCTCGACCCTCGACCCTCGACACTCCCGAGCCCCTCGTCCCCGGTTCCATGCCCTTTCTGGACGCCATCCGCCTCGCCCTCGGTACCCTCAGGGTCCAGAAGCTGAAGAGCTTCTTCACGCTGATCGGGGTGATGATCAGCGTCACCTTCCTCATCGCCGTCGTCTCGATCGTCCAGGGGATGGCGCGGTACGTCGAGGAGGACTTCGCCGGGAAGTTCCTCGGCGTGAACACCTTCAACGTCCGCCGCTTCCCGGACATCAACACCGACGTCACCGAGGCGGAGTGGCGGGAGTGGCAGCGGCGGCCGAAGATCACGATCGAGGACGGGTTGGCGATCCGCGACGCGCTGCCCGACGGCGCGCGGTGGGCGATGCACGACCTGATCTGGGCGTCGGCGAGCTCGCCATTGATGAACGGCGGCCCGCAGGTGCTGGCCGAGGCGGCGACCCCGCAGTACTTCCGGATCAAGGACCTCCGCGTCACGCGCGGGCGCGTCTTCACCGAGCAGGACGACCAGGTCGGCGCGCCGGTGATCGTCATCGGCTCCGAGATCGCCGACCGGTACTTCCCGAACCTCGACCCGCTCGGGCGCGAGATCCGCATCAACCGCTTCCCCTTCCAGGTGATCGGCGTCCTCGAGACGCAGGGCACCGTCTTCGGCCTCTCCCTCGACCGGCAGGTGATTGCGCCCTTCCACTCGGAGATGTCGCGCCTCACGCACGCGCGCAACAATCTCTACGGGGTGGTGGTCCAGGCACCCACGCCGGCCGCGTTCCAGCCGCTCGAGGAGGTCGTGCGCGAGGTCATGCGCCGGCGCCACCACCTGCGCCCGGCGGAGAAGGACGACTTCGTCTTCGAGAGCTCCGAGACGGCGCTCGCCCAGTGGATGACGATCAAGAAGTACCTCGTCATCGCCGGGATCGCGCTGCCGGCGATCGGGCTCGTCGTCGGCGCGATCGTGATCATGAACATCATGCTCGTCGCGGTGGCGGAGCGCACGCGGGAGATCGGGATCCGCAAGTCGCTCGGCGCGCGGCGGCGCGACATCCTCGCGCAGTTCCTCATCGAGAGCGCGACGCTGAGCTCCGTCGGCGCGCTGATCGGCGTCGGCCTCGGCATCGGGCTGTCGCAGCTCGTCGCCGCGATCTCGCCGCTGCCCGCCGCGGTGGCGCCCTGGTCGATCGCGCTCGCCGTGGGGATCGGCGCCGGCGTGGGGATCATCGCCGGCGCCTACCCGGCGAGCCGCGCGGCGCGGCTCGACCCCATCCTCGCCATCCGGGCGGACTGACCATGTCCATCGGCACGCGTCTCTACGGCCTCTTCGAGGGCATCCGCATCGCCTTCGACGCGATCCGCACGAACAAGGTACGCGCCGGGCTCACGATCCTCGGCATCGCCGTCGGCGTGTTCGTCGTCACCGTGATGGCGGCCGCCGTGCACGGCATCAACGAGGGCGTGACGAAGTCCATCGCCGCCGCCGGGCCGACGACGTTCTTCATCACGCGCTGGCCGGCGGAGATGAACAACTGCAACGGTTCCGCCGACAGCTGCCCCTGGCGGCACAATCCGCCGCTGACGATCACGCAGGCCAACGACATCGCCCGGCTCCCCGACATCCAGAGCGTGACGGCGCACATCGGCAGCTCGGCGTCGATCAAGTTCGCCGACCGCGAGCTGCCGTCGGTCACGCTCGAGGCGATGACGCCGGGCTGGATCACGGTCAACGGGGGCGACATCGTCTCCGGCCGCGATTTCACCGCGATGGAGAACGAGACGGGGAGCAACGTCGTCCTCGTCAACGGCAAGATCGTGGACAAGCTCTTCCTCGGCGAGGATCCCGTCGGCAAGAGCGTGCGCCTCGGCGGGCAGGAGTTCACGGTCATCGGCGTCTATCATCCCCTCGTGAACGCGTTCGACAGTGGGGACAAGGGCAAGGCCGTGGTTCCCTTCCTCACCGCGTACCGCCGGCTCAACGTCGGCACGCGCTGGATGGACATGACGGTGAAGCCGCGCGACGGCGTCGGGCGCGACGCGGCGATGGACGAGGTGATCACGACGCTGCGCACGGTGCGCCACCTGCGCGCCGGCCAGGTGAACGACTTCTTCACGTCGACGCCCGAGAAGATCATGCAGCTGTACAACCGGATCGTCGGCGTGTTCTTCCTCGTGATGATCACGCTGTCGGCGGTCGGGCTGCTCGTCGGCGGCGTCGGCGTGATCGCGATCATGATGATCAGCGTGACGGAGCGGACGCGCGAGATCGGCGTGCGCAAGGCGCTCGGCGCGACGCGGGCGACGATCCTCTGGCAGTTCCTCGTCGAGGCGGCGACGCTGACGACGGTGGGCGCCGTGCTCGGGCTCGGGGTCGGCGGGCTGCTCACGTGGGCGGTGCGCACGTGGACCCCGGTGCAGGCGGCGACGCCACCGCTGGCGATCGTGGCCGCGCTGACGGCGAGCGCGCTCGCCGGGATCATCTTCGGCCTGCTCCCCGCCTTTCGGGCAGCGCGGCTGGATCCGGTGGAGGCGCTCAGGTACGAGTAGCGGGACGCGGGAGGCGGAACGACGTGGTTGGTCATTGGTCCTTCGTCATTGGCCAGCCTCGGGATGCACCTGGTGACATCACGAGCGGCTTGCCAGGAACCAATGACCAACGACCAGTAACGGACTGGCGCGTCCCTCGTCCCTCGTCCCGCGATGCTCTTCCTCGAAGCCCTCGCCATCGCCCTCGCGCAGATCCGGGTGCAGAAGCTGAAGAGCTTCTTCACGCTCCTCGGCGTCACGATCGGCGTGATGTTCCTCATCGCCGTCGTCTCGATCGTGCAGGGGATGAGCGACTACGTGGAGCACGACTTCATGGGGCGCGTGCTCGGGGCGAACACCTTCACCCTTCGCCGCTTCCCGTGGTTCGGCAACAACACGACGATGGACGAGTGGCGGGAGTGGCAGCGCCGGCCGCGCGTGTACATGAGCGACGTGCAGCTCGTGCAGCACGCGCTCCCGCCGGGGCTGCGCTGGGCGGTGGAGAGCCAGGAGAACCTCGTCGCCACCTCGCCCTACTCGCGTCCGCGGCAGATCGAGGCGCACGCGGTGGACGGCGACTACCTGGCGATCAAGAGCTACGACATCGCCCAGGGGCGCGCCTTCACCGCGCAGGAGCTCGCGCTCGGCACCCCCGTGCTCGTCATCGGGGACGAGGTCGCGAAGCAGTTCTTCCCCGGCCTCGACCCCGTCGGTCGCGCGCTGCGCATCCGTGGGCTGCCGTACCAGGTGATCGGGGTCATCGCCCACCAGGGGAGCCTGTTCGGGATCTCGCTCGACCGCATCGCCGTCGCGCCGTACCGCTCGCCCCTGCACCACCTGACGAATCCGCGCGGCGACGTCGACGGCATGCTCGTCCAGGCGCCCGATCCCGTCGCGCTCTCCGACGCGATGGAGACGACGCGCGAGGTGCTGCGCGCCGCGCGGCATCTCCACCCGGCGCAGCGCGACAACTTCGTCATGGAGACCTCCGCCTCCGCGCTCACCTTCTTCGAGAAGGTCAAGCACGTCATGACGATCGCCGGCACGGCGCTCCCGGCGATCGGGCTGATCGTCGGCGGCCTGGTCATCATGAACATCATGCTCGTCTCCGTGGCCGAGCGCACGCACGAGATCGGGATCCGCAAGTCGATCGGCGCACGCCGCCGCGACATCCTCATGCAGTTCCTCGTGGAGAGCGCGACGTTGAGCACCGCCGGCGCGGTGATCGGCATCGCGCTCGGCATCCTCGCCGCGAAGGTGATCTCGTGGAAGACGCCGCTGCCGGCGAGCGTCGCCCCCTGGTCGCTCGTCGTCGCCACGCTGCTCGGCACGAGCGTGGGGATCGTCTCCGGCGTCTATCCCGCCCGGCGCGCGGCGCGGCTCGACCCGATCGAGGCGCTGCGCCAGGAGTGACGGCATGAGCATCCTGTCGGGATACGTCCAGGCGTTCGAGGGGGTGGGGATCGCGCTCGACGCGATCCGCGCGAACCGCGTCCGGGCGGGGCTGACGATCGTCGGGGTCGCCATCGGCGTCTTCGTGGTCGTCGCCATGTCGTCCGTCGTGCACGGCATCAACGAGAGCTTCGCGCGCGACGTCGAGGCGGCCGGGCCCACCTCGTTCTTCATCTACCGCCGCCCCGTGGGGACGCGCGAGTTCTGCGACGGGAGCGACGAGACCTGCGTCTGGCGGCGCAACCCGCCGATCACGATGGACGAGATCCAGACGCTGCAGGCGCTTCCGGACATCGAGGCGGTGACCGCGCACATCTCGACCTACTGCACGTACAAGTACGCCGACCGGCAGCTCCCCGCGCCGACCGACGTCTACACGCCCAACTGGACCGACGTGGACGGGGGCGACATCTACCCGGGGCGCAGCTTCACCTACGCCGAGAACGCGACGGGAGCGCGCGTCGTGATCGTCAACGAACAGCTCGCGGACAAGCTGTTCGGCGACTCCGATCCCGTGGACAAGCAGGTCACGATCAACGGCGTCCCCTTCACGGTGATCGGCCTGTACCACTACACCGGCAGCCCGATGGGCACGCCCACCTCGGCGGGGGGCGGCGACTCGCCGAAGGCGATCGTCCCCTTCGAGAGCGGGCGCCGGCACCTGCAGCTCTGGGTCCCCGGCACGAGCCTCATCGTCAAGCCGCGCACCGGCGTGAGCGTCGCCGACGCCACCGACGAGGTCATCGCCGCGCTGCGCGCCCACCGCGGACTGAAGCCGGGGCAGCCGAACAACTTCGAGGTCGTGACGCAGGACCGGTTGATGGAGATCTACAACCAGCTCTTCGGCACCTTCTTCGTCGTCGGGATCGCGCTCTCGTCGGTCGGGCTGCTCGTGGGCGGGGTGGGCGTGGTCGCGATCATGATGATCAGCGTGACCGAGCGGACGCGGGAGATCGGCGTGCGCAAGGCGCTCGGCGCGACGCGGGGCGTGATCCTCTGGCAGTTCCTCGTCGAGGCAGTGACGCTCACCTCGATCGGTGCGACGATCGGCCTCCTGCTCGGCATCGCCCTCGCGCTCGGGGTCAACGCGAAGTGGCCGTCCATCCCGGCGAGCACGCCGATGTCGGCGGTGCTCTCGGCGCTCGGCGCGAGCGCGCTCACCGGCGTGTTCTTCGGCCTGCTGCCGGCGGTGCGCGCGGCGCGCCTCGACCCCGTGGCGGCGCTGCGGCACGAGTAGTCGGCCCGACGGGGCGTCGACGGTCCGCACGCGAAGGCGGTGACTCCGGCTCGGCAGGCCGAGTCATTCTGCCCGATGCCGACCACGCTGCCGCCCCTGTCGCGTCGATTCCGCAGGCGCCGCGCGCCAGGCGGCGCGCCCCCATCCCACGCGCCGGCGCGGCGCCGCACCCGCCGACGCCGACGGCGGCTCTCCGCCCTCGTGCCGCGCGTCGGCGGCCTCTGCCTGATCGGTGCGGCGCTCACGCAGGAGCTGGCGCCCGTCTACGACTTCCCCGCGCCGAAGCCGTTCGCCGGGAGCCACTTCTACGACCCGTACGCGGGCGCCGACGGCCACTGGCTCGCCGCCAACTTTCACGCGCACGCGCACGCCTGGGCGGGGCTGACGAGCGGCCGCCAGAGCGCCGCCGTCGTGCGGGAACATTACCGCGCGATGGGGTACTCGGTGGTAAGCATCTCCGATTATCAGCACCTGACGCTCGGTCCATCGGGCGACCCGTCGTTCATTCCCGTCTACGAGCACGGGTTCAACATCCGGAAGACGCACCAGCTGGCGATCGGCGCGCGGCGTGTGGTGTGGGACGACTTCGTCCTCTGGCAGTCCCGCCATCACAAGCAGCTCGTCCTCGACCAGCTCGCGCGCACCGCCGAGCTGGTGGCCATCGCGCATCCGGAGCTGCGCGGCGGGTACTCCGCCGACGACTTCCGCTACCTGACGAGCTACGACCTGCTGGAGATCGCGAGCCACTACGGGATCGCGGTCCCTGATTGGGACGTCGCCCTGTCGAGCGGCCATCCCGTGTGGGCCATCGGGAGCGACGACTCGCACGACGCCGCCGATCCCGACCAGACGGGCGGCACGTGGACGATGATCGGCAGCGACACGCGGGACAGCGCGTCCGTCGTGCGCGCACTGCGGGCGGGGCGCGTCTACGTGGTGAAGGGCCATCACGGGCACAGCGACGTCACGCTCGCCGGCGTCGAGCTGCACGGCGACACGCTGCACGTCCGATGCAGCGGCCCGGTGTCGTCGATCGAGTTCATCGGCCAGGGCGGGCGGCACCTCGCGTCCGCGCTGAACACCGCCGACGCATCGTACGTCATCCGACCGGGCGATCCCTACGTGCGCACGGTCATCACGACTTCGCAGACCAGGATGTATCTCAATCCCGTCCTTCGTTACGACGGCCGACAGCTTCCACATCCGACGGCGACGCTCGATCGCGCGCGCACGTGGGTCGTGCGCCTGAGCATGTTCTGCACGCTGGCCATGGCGATGCTGGTCGTCGCGGTCGGTGCGCCGACCACCGCGCGCGCGCAGGCGCCGCGCGTCGATGGCGACGCCGTGCCCGCCGGCACGGTGCCGTTCGGCGTCGGCGAGCGCTTCGACTATGACCTCAAGTTCGGCTTCCTGCACGTGGGCAGCGGCTCGATGCGCATCGCGAACCTCGACACGATCGACGGCCGGCCGCTCATGCATCTCGAGTTCACCGTGAAGGGCGGCACCTTCTTCTACCATGTCGACGACGTGATGGAGAGCTGGTTCGACCCGCGCACGCTCAGCTCCGCCCGGTTCGTCCAGAACCTCCACGAGGGCTCGCGGCGCTATCACCGCTGGTTCGACTTCCATCCCGACACGCGCACCGTCGTCGAGCGCGGCAAGCCCCCCGCCCCCTCGGTCGAATTCCCGCTGGACGACGCCTCGTTCGTGTACTTCATCCGCACGCAGCCGCTCGTGGTCGGGCAGACGTACACCTACGACCGCTACTTCCGCCGCGACGCGAACCCGGTGACGATCAAGGTCCTGCGGCGGGAGCGGGTGACGGTGCCCGCGGGGACGTTCGATGCCATCGTCGTGCAGCCGATCATCAGGACGAAGGGGATCTTCTCCCAGGGCGGCCACGCCGAGATCTGGCTCTCCGACGATTCGCGCCGGATGGTGCTCCAGCTCAAGTCGTCGCTCCCTTTCGGCTCGCTCAATATGTACCTGAAGTCGTACGACGAGGGCGAGATGGCCGCGCGATAGCCACGCGCCCGGGGAGCCGCGGTCCCGCGACGCGAAAGATCGCGAGCGGGATCTCGGGACGACCCGCCCGCACCACCGCGGCGCCGCTGCCGACCGGCTCGATCCGGTCGAACAGCGGCGCCAGCTTCGTCTCGAGGGTGGCTGGCGTCGCGCCGTGCTCCTCGCGCACGACGAGCAGTCCCGTGTCTCCCGCGAAGCGCGCGACGTCGTAGAGGTAGCCGAAGTGGCGCGGGTCGTCGCTCAGGCAGAGCACGGGCACCGAGGGGCCGAGCACGTAGCCGGCCTTCGCCGCGTCGATCCAGTGCGTGGTCGCGACGAAGGCGGGACGCGCCGCCGCATCGCCGCCCTCCGCGCGCGCGAGCAGCGAACGCAGCCCGTTCCAGTCGAGCGCCTCGTCCGACGGATCGCCGCGGCGAAACCAGTCGGGGCGCAGCCGGCTCACCCACCCCGTCGCGACCTGGCTCGCCGCCACCGCGACGAGCGCGAGGAACGCCGCCGCCGCGGCAGCGGTCCAGCCGCGCGCACGACGCGGTCGCCGCGCCTCCCACGACGCGGCGGCGGCGCCGAGCAGTGGAAAGAGAAACAGGTACCCGGGCGCCGGCCAGTGCGGGAGCCCGGGGGTGCCGCCGAGCGAGACCGCCGTGAACAGCACGATCGGCCCGATGGCGAGACAGCACAGCAGCCACCGCGCGCGGTCCGCGCGGCCGACCCGCAACGCGCGCACGAGCTGCCAGACGAGGGGCACCCAGAGCCAGGGGAGGAGATACGCCGCCTGCCCGGCGAGGTTCTGGCCGAGCGACGCCAGGTGCAGGCCGCGGTGCGGCACGCCCCGCCCGCCCTGGAAGCGGAACGACGCCCAGCCGTGCCGCGCGTTCCACATCACCACGGGGACGAGGAAGACGAGCGCGATCGCCGCGGCGAGATACGGGCCCGGCCGAGCGAGCCAGCGGCGCGCGTCCGGCGTCGTCACCAGGTAGAGCAACACGCCGAAGACGAGGAAGACGGCGTGGTACTTCGACTGGAACGCGATCCCCGCGAGCACGCCCGCGGCCGCCCACCAGCGATTGGGATTGGCGCTCCCCGGCGGCAGCACGATCCGCGCGACGCACGCCGCCGACGCGAGCATCGCGAAGTCGAGCGGGCCGTCAGGGAGGATCCAGCCGCCGGTGCTGAGCGCGAAGACCGGCGCGACGTCGAGCAGGATCGCGGCGTACATCCCCGCGCGCTCGCCCCAGTAGCGCGCCGTCAGGCGGAACATCACCCAGGTCGTGCCGGCGAACAGGACGATGAAAGGGAGCCGGAGCGCCAGGTCGCCGTGCACCCCGAGCCGCTGCAGGATGCCTGGGATCCAGAACGAGAGCGGCGGATGGTCGAAGTAGCTCGCCGAGAGCTGCCGCGAGACCGTGACGGTGTACGATTCGTCCACCCCGAGGCCGAGGATGGCGCCGAGGGCGACGCGCAGCGCGATCCCGGCGACGATGACCATCGCCACCACGCGGCGCGCGCGCACGCTGCTGCTGCCGGTCCCGTGCACGGGTGTAGATTACGCCCGGTACGCCGCCCTCTCCACCCCGGGCCGCATGCGCTTCGACGACATCCTCCGCACCGCGCTCGGCCAGATCCGCGCGAACAAGCTCCGCTCGTTCTTCACGCTGCTCGGGATCATCGTCAGCGTGGCGTTCCTCGTCGCGGTGGTGGCGGTGATCCAGGGGATGAACGCGTACGTGAAGGAGAACATCGCCGACGCGATGATCGGGTCGAACGCGTTCCAGGTGCGGCGCACGCCCATCAACGTCGGCCTGATCGACGACGAGGAGATGCGCCGCGTCCAGCACCGGCCGCGCATCACCGCGGAGGACGCGGCCGCCGTCGAGGCCGCGCTCCCCGACGCGCGGGCCGTCGCCCTCCAGTCGGGCTTCCCCACCCCGCGCTCCGACATCGTCTACGGCAACCGCACGATCGAGAGCGTGATGGTCTTCGGCGTCAGCGCGGCGTACCAGGTCGTGCAGGACTACCGCTTCTCCAGCGGGCGCGCGTTGACGGAGCTCGACGACCGCGAGCGGCGCCCGGTGATCGTGATCGGCGCGGACATCGCGAAGGACCTCTTCGAGGGCGTGCAGCCGGTGGGGCGCACGGTCCGCATCCGCGGCGAGCAGATGGAGGTCGTCGGCGTCATCGCGCCGAAGGGGCGCGTGCTCGGACAGTCCTTCGACGCCTTCGTCCTCATGCCGATCACGACCTTCGAGTCGATCTACGGCCGCCGCCAGACGACGACGATCTCCGTGAAGATGGCCGACGCCAACGCCGTCTCCGGCGCGATGGCGCGGGCGGAGGAGGCGATGCGCATCGCGCACCGGCTGCGCCCGGAGGAGGAGGACGACTTCTCCGTCGAGACGTCGGACGCGCTGCTCGCGTTCTGGCGCAACCTGACGCGCGTGCTGTTCAGCGTGATCCCGGCGGTCGTCGCGATCGGCATCGTGGTCGGCGGGATCGTGATCATGAACATCATGCTGATGTCGGTCACCGAGCGCACGCACGAGATCGGGCTGCGGAAGTCGCTCGGCGCCTCGCGGCGCGACATCCTGCGGCAGTTCCTCGCGGAGTCGGTGGTGCTCTCCCTGCTCGGCGGCGCGCTGGGCGCGGCGGGGGGCTGGGCGTTCGCGACCCTCATCGCTTTCGCCTCGCCCCTGCCGGCGCGGGTGACCCCCTGGTCGCTGGCGCTGGCGCTCGCCCTCGGCGCCGGCGTCGGGGTGCTGTTCGGCGTGTATCCCGCCTCGCGCGCCGCGAAGCTCGATCCCGTCGTCGCCATGCGAGCCGAGTGATGCCCCGCTTCGCCCGCACCCGCTCCGCCCTGAGCTTCTTCACCGACTTCGGCGAGAACGTCGCGCTCGCGCTGGACTCGATGCGCGTGCGCAAGACGCGCGCGGCGCTCACGATCCTCGGCGTCGTCATCGGCGTGAGCACGGTCATGGCGATGGCGTCGATCGTCCAGGGGATCCGCGACCAGATCGTCTCGACGATCGAGATCGCGGGTCCGACGACGTTCTACGTGGTGAAGGTGTTCTCCCAGACGCCGCTCAACCCGCAGAACCTCCCCAAGTGGGTGCGCATCCGCCCGGACCTGACGACGGCGGAGGCGGAGCGCATCCGGTCGCTGCCCGAGATCAAGTACGCCGCCATCTGGGGGCAGACGCTGGCGCGGGTGGAGTACGCCGGCGCGCGCACGAACAACGGCACGATCGTCGGCGCCGACGAGGGCTATCCGGAGCTGTACGGCGGCGACCTCGTGGAGGGGCGCTGGTTCACGCGCGCCGAGGTGGCGAGCGGCGCGCCCGTCGCCGTGCTCGTGGCCGACGCGGCGAGCAAGGTGTTCGGCAACATCCCCCCGCTCGACAAGTGGGTGCGCATCGGCGGCCGGCCCGCGCGCGTGATCGGCATCTACCAGCCGGCGGCGAACATCTTCGAGCCGCCGGGCCAGCAGACGCACGCGATCATCCCGTTCCGGATGCTCGACCACCAGTTCACCTTCGACAAGACGAACGCGCTCGTCATCCCCGTCAAGCCGCGCCCGGGCGTGACCGTCACCGACGCGGAGAACGCGGTGACCGTCGCCCTGCGCGAGATGCGCGGCCTGCGCCCCGCCGACGGCAACACCTTCGATCTCATCACGCAGGACCAGATCCTCGACACCTTCAACAAGCTCACCGGGGTGTTCTTCCTCGTGATGATCGTGCTGTCCGCGGTCGCGCTGCTCGTCGGCGGCATCGGCGTGATGGCGGTGATGATGATCAGCGTCACGGAGCGCACGCGGGAGATCGGGATCCGCAAGGCGCTCGGCGCGACGCGGCGCGACATCATGCAGCAGTTCCTCACCGAGGCGGCCGCGCTCACCGGCACGGGGGGCGTGATCGGGATCGTCTGCGGGCTGGGGCTGGGCAAGCTCGCGCAGCTGGCGATGAGCATCGACGCCCGCCCGCCGGTGAACCTGACGCTGCTCGCGGTGGCGGTGTCGGTGGCGATCGGGGTGGTGTTCGGGCTCCTGCCGGCGAGGCGAGCGGCGCGGCTGGATCCGATCGAGGCGTTGCGGTACGAATAGCGGGAGGCAGTGGCGGGAGGCGGGAGGCGGGAGGCGCTGACAGCGCGTACCTCGTTCTTGGTCGTTGGTCATTGGCAAACCTCGGGAGGCCACCAGCGCCGTCCCGAGCGGCTCGCCAAGAACCAACTACCAAGAACCAACGACGTGCCGTCAGCGCCTCCCGCCTCCCTGTCCCCTCCCCGCTACATTCCGCCCATGACCCAATACGACATCCTCGCCATCGGCCCCCACCGCGACGACGTCGAGCTGACGTGCGGCGGGACGCTCATCAAGGCGGCGCGGGCCGGGCGGCGCACGGCGATCCTCGACCTCACCCAGGGCGAGATGGGCACGCGCGGCTCGGCCGAGCTGCGTGCGTCCGAGGCCAGCCGCGCCGCCGAGGTGCTCGGCGTCTCCGCGCGCGAGAACCTCGGCCTCCCCGATGCCGGCATCGTCAACGACCCGGCCACGCGCGAGACGCTCGCCCGCGCCATCCGCCGTTTCCGGCCGCGCGTCGTCATCGCCCCCTCCCTCGAGGGACGCCACCCCGACCACCGGATCGCGGCACAGCTCGTGCGCGACGCCTGCTTCGTCGCCGGCCTGGCGAAGGTCGCGCCCGACACGCCGAAGCATCGCCCGCACAAGATCGTGCACAGCATCACGTACCGGCAGGACTTCGTGCGCCCAACCTTCGTCGTGGACATCAGCGAGGAGTTCGAGACGAAGCTCCAGGCCGTGCGCTGCTACGGGTCGCAGTTCGACGGCGTCGTGCAGGCGGGCGAGGTGTATCCCAACGGCGAGCCGCTGTACGACATGCTCAGGCACTACGCCGCGTACTACGGCGCCCTGGTCCGCCGCCAGTACGGCGAGCCATTCTTCACGACCGAGATGGTGCTGGTGGACGACATCGCCTCCCTGGAGGTAGCGACGTTTTGAGCAACGACGGCGCGCGGACCGACGACCAGGTCAACTACGGCTCCTATCTCGCGCTTGACGAGCTGCTCCGGCTGCAGCGGCCGCGCTCCGCGCCCGAGCATCCGGACGAGCTGCTGTTCATCGTCGTGCACCAGGCGAGCGAGCTGTGGTTCAAGGCGATCCTGCGCGAGCTGGACGAGCTGCGCGGCGCGATGCGGCGGCGCGAGGTCGGCCTCGCCTACTGGCACGCGCAGCGCGTCAACGCGCTGATGCGCATCGTCTCCGCGCAGCTCTCGGCGCTGGAGACGCTGCCGCCGCAGCACTTCGCCCAGTTCCGCGGCTATCTGGGGACGTCGAGCGGGTCGCAGAGCGTGCAGTTCCGCGCGATCGAGGCGGCGAGCGGGCTGCGCGACACGCACTTCATGCACGCGCTCGAGGAGCACGGCGACATCCCGCCCCTCGTCAGGCGCGCGCTCGACGAGCCGACGCTCCAGGCGATCTTCCTCGACCTCGTGCGCGCCGAGGGGACCTCGCTCGAGCAGCTCTACGTCGGCCCCGGGCCGACGCCGCTCTTCTTCCTCGCCGAGGCGCTGCTGGAGTACGAGCAGCAGTTCGCCGAGTGGCGCTTCAAGCACGTCCTCCTGGTGGAGCGGATCATCGGCCCGAACACCGGGGGCACGGGGGGCACGCTGGGGTCGCGCTATCTCCAGCGCACCGTGAACCAGCGGTTCTTTCCGGAGCTGTGGGAGGTCAGGGCGAAGTTCTTCCGGGCGGCGGGGACCGGCTGACGGGAACGACGTACTTGGTCGTTGGTAATTCGTAGTTGGCGGGCCGCTCGGTATGCCACGACTGGCATCCCGCGCGGCTGGCCAGGAACCAACGACCAAGAACGATCAGCGCTGTTCCGGGTCGCCGGCGGCGGCGACCACCAGCCGTGCATCGCGGCTCCGCCGCGCCTATATTGTTGCCATGCCTGATCCTATCTACCTCGACCACGCCGCCACGACGCCGGTGCGGCCGGAGGTCGTCGAGGCAATGCTGCCGTTCTTCGGGCCCCGCTTCGGCAACCCCTCCAGCCTCCACCGCTGGGGCCGTGAGGCGCGCGCCGCCCTCGACGAGGCGCGGGAGCGCGTCGCCCGATGTCTCGGCGCCAGCCCCGACGAGATCTGCTTCACCTCCTGCGGCACCGAGGCGGACAACATGGCGGTCATCGGCGGCTGGCGCGCCCGCCGGGGCGAGGGGCGGAACGCGGTCCTCACCACGCCGATCGAGCACAAGGCGGTGCTCGCCGCGGCGCACGAGGTCGCACAGGAAGGAGGCGAGGAGCGGATCTGCACGGTGACCGGCGACGGCGTCGTGGACGAGGCCGCGTTTGGCGCGCTGCTCGACGACGGCGTCGCGATCGCGTCGGTCATGTGGATCAACAACGAGATCGGCACGATCCAGCCGATCGAGCAGCTCGCCGAGGCGGCGAAGGCGCGCGGCGCGCTCTTCCACACCGACGCCGTGCAGGCGTTCGGGAAGCTCGCCATCGACGTGAAGAGCCTGCCGGTCGACGTCCTCTCCGTCTCGGGACACAAGATCGGCGCGCCCAAGGGGGTCGGCGCGATCTACATCCGCCGCGGCACGCCGGTGGCCCCGCTCCTCCACGGCGGCTCCCAGGACCGCGGGCGCCGCCCGGGGACGGAGAACGTCGCGTTCGTCGTCGGCTTCGCGCGCGCCGCGGAGCTGGCGCTGGAGGAGCGCGAGCACGAGGTGCGGCGGCTCACCGGGCTGCGCGAGCAGCTCGAGGAGGCGCTCCTCGACCGCATCCCCGACGCGGTGATCCACGGGCGCAACGCGCCGCGCCGCGCGCCGCACGTCGTCAACATCTCGGCGCCCGGCACGGACAGCGAGTCGATGCTCATGGCGCTCGACCTCCAGGGGATCGCCTGCTCGGCGGGCTCCGCCTGCCAGGCGGGGAGCGCGAGCCCGTCGCACGTGCTCGCGGCGTGCGGCGTGACGCCGGAGCTCGCGAACGCGGCGATCCGCCTGAGCCTCGGGAGCCTCACGACGGACGAGCACATCCAGCGCGTCGCCGAGGTCTTCCCGAAGCTCGTCGCGCGCGCGCGCCGCACGGCGGCGCTCGGCTGAGCGGGAGGGGCGCGATGAAGGAGCGCGTGCTGGTCGCGATGTCCGGCGGCGTGGACTCGTCGGTCGCCGCCGCCATGCTCGTCGAGCAGGGCTACGACGTGGTCGGCGCCACGATGAAGCTCTTCTGCTACGGCGACGACGTGCCCGACCGCCCCTGCTGCTCGCTCGACTCGATCAACGACGCGCGCCGCGTCTGCGAGCAGCTCGGCGTGCCGCATTACGTGCTCAACCTCGAGAGCGCCTTCGGCCGCGACGTCATCGCCGACTTCGTCGCCGAGTACGCGCGCGGCCGCACGCCGATCCCGTGCGTGCGCTGCAACACCTTCACCAAGTTCCGCGACCTGCTGCGCAAGGCCGACGGCATCGACGCGCGCTGGATCGCCACGGGGCACTACGCCCGCGTCGTGGACGGCGTGCTGCACCGCGGGCGCGACCGCTCGAAGGACCAGTCGTACTTCCTCTGGGGGATCGACCGCGGCGTGCTCCAGCGCATGCTCCTCCCCGTGGGCTGGCAGTCGAAGCCGGAGACGCGCGCCGTGGCCCACCGCCTCGGCCTCGAGGTGATCGCCGAGAAGGTCGAGAGCCAGGACATCTGCTTCGTCCCCGACGGGGACCACACGAAGATCCTCCGCAAGCACCTCGGCGACGACGCGCCCGCGCTGAGCCCGGGGCCGTTCGTCCTCGCCGACGGCACCATCGTCGGCGCCCACGAGGGCTATGCGCGCTTCACGATCGGCCAGCGGCGCGGACTCCCGGGCGGATTCCGCGAGCCGATGTTCGTGGTCGAGATCCGGCCGGCCGACCGCGCGGTGGTGATCGGGCCGCGCGAGGCGCTCCTCGGCCGCGGCGTCGTCGCGCGCGAGGTGAACTGGCTCGTCGACGTGCCGCCGGTCGGCACGCGCGTCGAGATCCAGGTGCGGCACCGCGCCGCGCCGGCGCGCGCGGAGCTCGTGCGCGTCGACGATGCCGGACGCGAGATCGAGCTCGCGCTCGACGAGCCAGTGTCGGCGATCACGCCCGGGCAGTCGCTCGTCCTCTACGACGGCGAGCGCGTGCTCGGGGGCGGCTTCATCGAAGCGGCGCGGAAGGGGCGCACGGCGCTCCCCGTGCTCGCTGCCTGACGACAACCCAGGACTCATGACGATCTCCCGCCGCGGTTTTCTCCAACGTTCACTCGCGGCGGGGGCGACCCTCCCGCTGCTCGAGCTCGTGGCCGACGGCTGCGCCCCGCGCGCCGGCGCGTCCGAAGCACCCGCCCCCAGCCCGGCGCGCGCCGAGCGGCGCGGGAACGAGCTCTCGCTCGGCAACGACGCGGTCGCCGCCACCTTCTCCACGGCCGGCGGCCGGCTCCGCGCGCTGCGCTTCGACGAGCGCGTCGTCGGCAGTTCGCTTCCATTGCCCCCCGACGTCTTCACGCTCGCGCTGCACGACGGGAGCGCGATCCGCGCGTCGGAGATGCGGCTCGCCGGCGCGCCGCGGCTCGAGCGCCTCGACCCGCACCCGCGCGCCTCCCGTCTGGCGGAGCGGCTCGGCGGGCGCCAGATCGTCGCCGACCTCGAGGATGCGTCCGGGCGCGTACGCGCGCGCTGGCGCGCCGAGCTGCGCGACGGCTCGCGCTACGTCCGGCAGGAGGTCACCCTCCGCGCGCCGGCGGGCGACGTCCCCATCTCCTCGATCGTGCTGCTCGACCTCCCCGTCGCGAACGCCGAGGTGTCCGGCACCGTCGCCGGGTCGCCGGTGACCGCGGGGAATCTCTTCCTCGGCTTCGAGCATCCGCTGGCGAGGAACGCGGTGGCGGACGGGCGCGTGCGCGGCTACCTGGACCGCGAGCTCCCGCTGCGCCCCGGCACGAGCGTCGCCTACTCGTCGGTCATCGGGGTCACGCGCCCCGGGCAGCGCCGGCGCGACTTCCTCGCCTACGTCGAGCGCGAGCGCGCGCACCCGTACCGCACCTTCCTGCACTACAACTCCTGGTACGACCTCGGCTACTTCAGCAAGTACACCGAGCCGCAGGCGCTCGCGGTGATCGACGCCTTCGGCCAGGAGCTGCACCAGAAGCGCGGCGTCACCCTCGACTCCTTCCTGTTCGACGACGGCTGGGACGACCCGCGGACGCTGTGGGCGTTCGGCCCCGGCTTCCCGCGCGGCTTCGCGCCGCTGCGCACGGAGGCGGCGAAGTTCGGCGCCGCGCCCGGCGTGTGGCTCTCGCCCTGGGGCGGCTACGGCAAGCCGCGGCAGGAGCGGCTCGAGTACGGGCGCCAGCAGGGGTTCGAGACGAACGCCGGCGGATTCATGCTCTCCGGCCCGAAGTACTACCAGCGCTTCCGCGACACCTGCCTGAAGTTCATCCGCGAGTACGGCGTCAACCAGTTCAAGATCGACGGCACCGGCAACGTGTCGCGCGCGTTCCCGGGCAGCCGCTTCGACAGCGACTTCGACGCGGCGATCAACCTGATCGGCGAGCTGCGCGCGGCGAAGCCCGACCTGTACGTGAACCTGACGACGGGCACGTACCCCTCGCCCTTCTGGCTCCGCTACGCGGATTCCACCTGGCGCGGCGGCGAGGACCACAGCTTCACGGGCGTCGGCTCGTGGCGGCAGAAGTGGATCACCTACCGCGACGCGCACACCTACGCCGGCGTCGTCAGGCGCGGGCCGCTCTACCCGCTCAACTCGCTGATGCTGCACGGGATCATCTACGCGCGCTCGGCGCAGCACCTGATGACGGACCCGGAGAACGACTTCCGCGACGAGGTGCGGGCGTACTTCGGCACGGGGACGCAGCTCCAGGAGATGTACGTGACGCCGTCGCTGCTGACGCAGCAGAACTGGGACGACCTCGCCGAGGCGGCGCGCTGGGCGCGCCGCAACGCGGGCGTCCTCGTCGACACCCACTGGGTGGGGGGCGACCCGGAGAAGCTCGAGGTGTACGGCCACGCGGCGTGGTCGCCGGAGCGCGGCGTGCTCTCGCTCCGCAACCCGAGCGACAAGCCGCAGTCCATCACCCTCGACGTGGCCGAGGCGTTCGAGCTGCCCGAGGGCGCGCCGCGCGAGTACAGCGCGCGCAGCCCGTGGCAGGGCGACCGCGCGACGCCCCTCGCGCTGCGCGGCGGCTCGCCGGCCACCTTCGCGCTCCAGCCCTTCCAGGTGCTGACGCTCGAGGCGACGCCGGCGGCGCCGACGCCGTGAGCGCGAGCGCGCAGACGACGCCTGGCTCCGCGCGCGGTGGGGCCGTGAGCCCGACGCTCGTCGTCCTCGCCGCCGGGATGGGGAGCCGGTTCGGCGGCCCGAAGCAGCTCGAGCCCGTCGGCCCGCACGGCGAGACGATGATGGAGTACGGCATCTTCGACGCGCTGCGCGCCGGCTTCGGCGACGTCGTCGTCATCACGCGCGCGGAGCTGGAGGACCGGCTCCGCGCCGTGCTCGACGCCCGCGTGGGCTCGCGCGTGCCGATCCGCTACGTCCACCAGCGCCTCGACCAGCTCCCGACGGGGTACACGCTGCCGCCGGATCGCGAGAAGCCGTGGGGCACCGGCCAGGCCGTCCTGTGCACCGAGTCCGCGGTCTCGCGGCCGTTCGCGGTGGTGAACGCGGATGACTTCTACGGGCGGAGGTCGTACGGGCTGGTCGGAGAGTTCTTCTCGAACGAGGGTCGAGGGTCGACGGTCGAGGGTCGAGAGGGGCACGCGGGACGCGGGACGCGTGGTGGCGCAACGGCGTCGGAAGGAACACCTCGGCAGGAGGCGGCGCGCGATCGCGACCGGTCGAACGCAGCGCGCGCCGCGCGTCCCGCGTCCCCCGCGCCACCCGCCTCCCTGCTGCCGCCTCCCTCCTACTGCGTCGTCGGCTTCCCGTTGGGCGAGACCCTCTCCGACGAGGGCGGCGTCAACCGGGCGCGGCTCGACGCGGATGGCGACGGGTGGCTGGAGCACACGGAGGAGATCAAGGGGATCGAGCGGCGGGGCGCGGGCGCGGCGTACCGGGACGCGGACGGGCGCGAGCACGCGCTCTCCCTCGACCAGCAGGTCTCCATGAACATGTGGGGGTTCACCCCCGCCGTCTTCCCGCAGCTCCGCGAGGGCTTCGTGCGCTTCCTCGAGGCGAGCGGCGGCGACCCGAAGGCGGAGTACCTCCTGCCGTCGATCGTGCAGCGGCTCATCGCCGACGGGGAGGCGCGCGTCCGCGTCCTGCCAGGGGGCGGCCCCTGGTGCGGCGTCACCTACCCGCAGGACAAGCCGAAGGTGGCCGCGGAGATCCGCGCCCTCGCCGACGGCGGCGAGTACCCGAGCCCCCTGTGGCGTTAGGCGGCGGCGGGGCCGCCGGCGTCGAGGAGGCGCGGCGCATCGCGCGGCGCTTCGCGGACGGGGGCGAGCCCGCCGACGTCGCCCCCTTCGCCGGCGGGCACATTCACGCCTCGTTCGTCGTGACGCTGCGCGGCGCCGGCGGCGAAGCGCGCGGGCGCATCCTCCTCCAGCGGATCAACGAGCGCGTCTTCCCCGCGCCGCGGCTCGTGATGGAGAACGTCGAGCGCATCACCGCGCACCTGCACGATGGGCTCTCGCTCGTGCGCGCCGACGACGGCGCCAGCCATGCGCGCGACGACGCGGGCGGCTGGTGGCGCGCGTACCGGTTCCTCGAGGGGACGCGCGCCTTCGAGGCGCCGTCCACGCCCGCGCAGGCGTACGCCGCGGCATTCGCCTTCGGCCGCTTCCAGCGCGACCTCGCGGACCTGGCCGGGCCGCGGCTGCACGAGACGATCCCGGGGTTCCACGATACCCCCGCGCGCGTCGCGGCGTTCGAGCGGGCGCTCGCGCGCGATGGCGCCTCGCGCGCGGAGCGCGCCCGGCCGGAGATCGACGGCGTCCTCGCCCGACGCGACCTCGCCGACGCCCTCCTCGCCCCGTTTCGGCGGGGCGAGATCCCCGAGCGCGTCGTGCACAACGACGCGAAGATGTCGAACGTCCTCTTCGACGTCGCGACGGGCGACGCGGTCTGCGTCGTCGACCTCGACACCGTGATGCCGGGGCTCGCGCTGTACGACTTCGGCGACATGGCGCGCTCGATGGCCAGCCCGGCGGCCGAGGACGAGCGCGACCTCGCGCGCGTCGTCGCGCGGCCGGAGTTCTTCGTCGCGCTCGCCCGCGGCTACGTCGGGGGCGCCGGCCCCCTCCTCTCGGCGCGCGAACGCGAGCTGCTCGTCACCGCGGCGAAGGTCATCACCTACGAGCAGCTCGTGCGCTTCCTCGCCGACTTCCTCGACGGCGACCGCTATTACGCCGTGTCGAGGCCGGAGCAGAACCTCGACCGGGCGCGGACGCAGCTCGCCCTCCTGCGATCGTTCGAGGCGCAGGAGGGCGAGCTCGCGCGGCTGGTCGATGCGGCCGGTCCGGCCGACTGACGGCGCCGCGCCGGCGCCCCGATCCGGCGGCCCGCCGGATCAGCGCGGCAGACGGTCGTCCGCGAACGAGGCGCGAACGAACGTCGCACCGTAGCTCGTGGATGGCGCATCGGAGAACGTCAGCGCGCCGCTCAGGGTGTCCCGCCCACGGAGCACCGCCTGGTCCAGTCGTGCTGACGTGCCGTCGCTGAACGCGAAGGTCAGCACGACGGCGGGGTGCGGCGGAATCACGTAGCCCGACGGGGCGGCCCCGGAGTCCGCGCCAAAGACGTAGCCGCTTATGGTGCCCGTCCCCCTCGTGAAGCTGCCCGCGACTGCCGAGCCCCACGAAGCCGTCCCGGAGAGCGTGGTGTCCTTCGCGGCGAGCCACATGTCGATGGAGACGCCGCGCCACTGCTCGAGTCCCCTCCAGCCGCCCGCGACCGCGTTCGCCTCCGCTCGCACGGTGTAGCAGGGCGCCATGGGTGCGCACGACCGGGAGTCGGAGCAGGCCGCGAGTGCCGCGGCCACGAGCAGCACGACGTATCGGCGCATCCGTCACCTCGGGAGAACGGGACAGGGCAGGATCCGGGAGCGGCCCGCCGGGCGAGCCGTCCCTGATGCCTAACCGCGCCGGTCCGGCCGGCGTCACGCGCGGCCGGAACCGGCGACGGCGCGCTCAGCGCGAGCCCGCGACCTCCACCGGCTCCTCGCTCGGCGTCGGCTCGTCGGACTCGCCCGTCCAGAGCTTCGGCAGCAGCCGGAGCAGTCCGATCCCGGTGATGACGAACACCACCGTCCACGCCGCGCCTAACGCGACCTTGCCGAAGAGGAAGCCCCCGGCGCCGAAGAGCGCGGAGTAGACGAACAACCAGCCGAGGGTCCAGCCGAGGAACATCTGCGGCATGCTGTCGGGCGAGGGCGCCACCCCCGCCTCGGCGCGCACGTGCCGCCACCCCGGGCCCGCCGGCCGCACCTTCCGGTAGAACGCGACCAGCGTCGCCCGGTTCGTCGGCTCCGTGAACAGCGTCGTCACCACCCACACCACCGTCGTCGACGCCACCGTCGCGATCAGCGACACCGTCTCCGGCACGCCGTGTCCCATCTTCCCCGCGACGAAGAAGATGACGGCGACCACGAAGGAGCTGATCATCGCCGCCACCTCGCTCCACGCGTTGATCCGCCACCAGTACCAGCGCAGGAGATAGATGAGCCCCGTGCCCGCGCCGACCGAGAGCATCAGGTCGAAGCTCTGCTTCGCCGTGTCGAGCACGAAGGTCAGCAGCACCGCGAGGACCATGAGCACCCCGGTGACGACCCGGCCCACGTTGACGTAGTGCTGCTCGTCGGCGCCCTGCCGCACGAAGCGGCGGTAGAAGTCGTGGACGAGGTACGACGTCCCCCAGTTCAGGTGCGTCGACAGCGTCGAGACGTAGGCGGCGAGCATCCCGGCGATCATCAGCCCCATGAACCCGACGGGGAGGAACTTCAGCATCGCCGGATACGCCATGTCGTGCCCGATGAGCCGCGGGTCCACGTACGGGAAGGCGCGATGGATGTCCCCCAGCGTCGGGAAGACGATCATCGACGCCAGCGCCACGATGATCCACGGCCACGGACGCAGCGCGTAATGCGCGACGTTGAAGAAGAGCGTGCCGCCGAGCGCGTCGCGCTCGCTCTTCGACGCGAGCATGCGCTGCGCGATGTAGCTCCCGCCGCCCGGCTCCGCGCCGGGATACCACACCGACCACCACTGCACCGTCAGCGGGATGAGGAACACCGACAGCGCGACGCTCCAGTTCCCGAAGTCGGGGAGGAAGCCGAGGGTGCGCGGATCCGTCTGGCGGATCAGCCCCGCGAGCCCGCCGACCTGCGGCTGCTTCAGCGCGTAGTACGCCGCGGCGAACGCGCCGGTCATCATGATCCCGAACTGGAGGAAGTCGGTGACGAGCACCCCCCAGAGCCCGGCCGTCGCGGCGAAGGCGACGTTGATGACCGCGCAGATCGACAGCGTCTTCACCATCGGCCAGCCGAGCACCACATTGGCGATCTTCGCGGCGGCGAGGTTCACCGTCGCCATGATCACGCAGTTGAAGAGCAGGCCGAGATAGATGGCGCGGAAGCCGCGGACGAACGACGCCGGCTTCCCCGAGTAGCGCAGCTCGTAGAACTCGAGGTCCGTCATCACCCCCGAGCGGCGCCACAGCCGCGCGAAGAAGAAGACGGTCGTCATCCCCGTGAGGAGGAACGACCACCACAGCCAGTTGTCGGCGACGCCGTACTCGCGGACCATGTTGGTCACGAGGTTCGGCGTGTCCGTGCTGAAGGTCGTCGCGACCATGGACACGCCGACGAGCCACCAGGGGGCGGCGCGTCCGGAGGCGAAGAATTCGGCGGTGGTGGAGCCGGCGCGGCGGGCGAGGAGGATGGCCGGCAGGAAGGAAACAACGAGGGAGATCGCGACGATGACCCAGTCGACGGTGGTCACCCGCATCTCAGTACTTCATCCCGCTCGCCTCTGCGAACTCGCGCATCGCCTTCTCCTGGGCTTCGTTGAGGTTCTCGGGCACCTGCACGTCGACTTCCACGATCAGGTCGCCCCGCTGGCCGTCCTTCTCGATCCCCTGGCCACGCACCCGGAAGCGCTTCCCGTTGGGCGTGCCCGCGGGAATCTTCACCGCGACCTTCTTCCCGTCCAGAGTCTTGACGTTGACCTTCGAGCCCAGGGTGGCCTGCGCGATGTTGATCGGGACGGGGGCGACGAGGTCGAGCCCCTCGCGGCGGTAGAAGCGGTCCGGTTGCACCTGGAAGGTGATGAAGAGGTCTCCCGGCGGGCCGCCGCGCGGGCCGTGGCCGCCCTGCCCCTTGAGGCGCAGCTTGGTGCCCGAGTCGACGCCGGCCGGCACGGTGATGAGCACCTTCTTGCGCGCGCGCACCTCCCCCGACCCGCCGCACGTCGGACACTGCTCGCTCGGCACGGTGCCGCGGCCGAGGCACATCGGGCAGGGGCGTTGCACGGCGAAGCCGCCCTGGCCGAAGGAGATCGTGCCGCGCCCGCCGCACTCGGGGCACTGCTGGATCTTCGCGCCCGGCGCGCCCCCCGTGCCGTGGCAGGTCGGGCACTCCTCGTTCACCTCCAGCTCGATCGGCACCTTGCCGCCGAGCGCCGCGGTGCGGAAGGGGATCTCGAGCTGCGACTCGATGTCCTGGCCGCGCTCCGGGCCGCGCTGGCGGGCGCCGCGCTGAGCGCCCGCGCCGCCCCCGAACATGGAGCTGAAGATGTCCCCGAGCCCTCCGAGGCCGATGTCCTCGAAGTTGATCCCGGCGCCGCCGCCCGGCGGATAGGCGAAGCCCCCGCCCGCACCCGCGCCGTGGCCGCCGCGCCCGCGCGCCCCGCCGCCACCGAAGCCGCCAAACGCCCCGAGCCGCCGCATCTCGTCGTACTGCTTCCGCTTCTCGGCGTCCCCGAGCACCTGGTACGCTTCGGAGATCTCCTTGAAGCGGTCCGCGGCCTTCGGGTCGTTCGGATTCTTGTCCGGGTGGTACTTCGCCGCGAGCTTCCGGTACTGCTTCTTGATCTCGTCCTGCGTCGCCGACGCCGAGACGCCGAGGACCGCGTAGAAGTCCTTCGTCTGTGCCATGGGCGGTCAGTGCGCGATCAGCCGTTCCACTGCTTCACGACGACCCGCGCGGGACGCAGGAGCTGGCCGTTGAAGCGGTAGCCCTGCTGGTACACGCGCGAGACCACGTGATCGTCCTCCGGCGACAGCGCGGGCTCGGTGGCCACGGCCTCCATCAGGTTCGGATCGAACGTCTGGTTCACCGGGTTGACCGCCTCCAGCCCGGCGCCGGCGAGCAGCTTGTGCAGCTTGCGCTCGACCATGTCGACGCCCTGCACGAGGGTCGCCGGGTCGACCGTCGCCGGGTCCACGTGGGCGAAGCGGGCGAGGTCGTCGAGCGGATCGAGCAGCTGCCTGACGAGATCGGCCTGGCCGCGCGCGTGCGCGTCGGCGCGCTCCTTCGCCGTGCGCTTGCGGTAGTTGTCGTACTCGGCCGCGAGGCGGAGATAGCGGTCGCGCTGGTCGGCGAGCTGGCGCTCCGCGTCCGCGCGCGGGTCCGCTTCCGCGGACTCGGCCGCGCCGGCGCCGCGGTCGGGGCCGTCCGCCGAACCGTCGGCCGCCTGTCGACCCTCGTCCGCGGCGCCGCGGGCGAAGGAATCGTCCGAACCGGGCGCGCCACGCTCGTCGGCGCTGTCGCGGATCGTCTTGTTGTCTGGACGCTCCATGTCGTGCCTGCCTCATGCGAGGAACGGGAACGCGCGCCAGAGTTCGCGCGCGTCTCCCGGAACCATCCCAACCTGAATGTTCGTTGAACCCGCGACGGGGTGCAACGGGCGTGCCCCCCACCGCTGCCGGAACGGCAGAGGATAGGCCGGCGGTCGACGAAGCGACCGAGGCTCAGCGCAGCGTCCGCCGGACCATCTCCAGCGCCGCCTGCGTGGCGCGGCGTCGGATCTCCTCGCGATCGCCGAAGAGCCTGAGCAGCTTCGCGTCGACCTGGCCGCGGTCGTCGAGCGCGATCCACACCGTGCCCACCGGCTTCTCCGGCGTGCCGCCGGTGGGGCCGGCGACCCCGGTGATGCCGATGCCGAAGTCGGAGCCGACGAGCGCCCGCACACCGCTCGCCATCTGCCGCGCCACCGGCTCGCTCACCGCGCCCTGCGTGCGGAGGTCGTCCGGCGCGACGTGGAGGAGCTCCATCTTCACCTCGTTGCGGTAGGCGATGACGCCGCCGACGACGACGTCGCTCGAGCCGCTGATCGCGGTCAGCCGCGCGCCGAGCAGGCCACCCGTGCAGCTCTCGGCGACGGCGATCGTGCGCCCCGCGCGCCGGCACGCGTCGAGCACCACCGCGGCGAGATCGGCGGCGTCCTCGCCGTAGACCGCCTCGCCGACGCGGGCGCGCAGCCGTGTCGCCGCGTGCTCCAGCCGCCCGTCGGCGGTGCCGGCGTCCGTTCCCTTCACGGTGACGCGAAGGTCCACACCGTCGGGATTGGGCAGGTACGCGAGCGCCACGTCGCCGAGCTCCGCGCGCATGGGATCGATCCGGTCGGCGACGAGCGACTCGGGGAGACCGGTCGTCCGCAGCGTCTTCGACCGCACGACGGTGCCGCCCCCCACGCGCTCGCGCACGAGCGGGAGGAGCGTGTCGGCGAGCATCCCGCGCATCTCGCGCGGCACGCCGGGGAGCATCGCGACCCACCGGCCGCGCTCGTCCTCGAGCCAGATCCCCGGGGCCGAGCCGTGGTGGTTCTCGAGCTTCCGCGCCCCCGCGGGGATGAGCGCCTGCTGGCGATTGCTCTCCGGCATCTCGCGTCCCCACCGCTTCCGCCACCGCTCGCCGAGCCACGCGAGGTGCGCCTCGTCGAGCACGAGCTCGCGCCCGAAGAGCGCGGCGATCGCCTGCCGGGTGCGATCGTCGCTCGTCGGCCCGAGCCCACCGGTGGTGATGACGGCCCCCGTGCGCTCGAGCGCCTCGCGCACCGCGGCGACGATGTCGTCCGCGTCGTCCCCGACCGTCGTCCGCCGCGGGATCTCGATCCCGACAACCGCCAGCTCGCGCGCGAGGTGCGCGGCGTTGGTGTCGATGGTGAAGCCGAGGAGGAGCTCGTCGCCGATTGTTACCACTTCAACTCTCGATGGGGGCGCCTTTGGGGACGCGGGACGCGGGACGCGCGACGCGTCGAACGACGAGGGATCAGGGCCCCGGGGGGCGGAATCGGACATGCGCGCGTGGGTTCGATGGTGCAGTCAGGCCGGATCGAGTCGAACCTTGTCCGGATCTCAGCCCGAGCGCCGGTGCAGATACGCCGCTACCAGGATCTCATCGTCTGGCAGAAAGCGGAGAGACTCGCGTTGGAAAGCTACCGCATCTCGGCCGCATTCCCACCACACGAGCGCTATGGCATGGCGTCGCAGCTGCGCCGGGCGGCGCTGTCCATCTACCTGAATATCGCCGAGGGGCACGGCCGCAGTCATCGGCGCGACTTCGCCCGCCAGTTGTCGATCGCGCGGGGCTCCACGAACGAGGTGGAAGCGCTGCTCGGTTTCGCCGTGAAGCTCGGCTACACGAAGGAGCAGGAGATCGCCGATGCTCGCGAATTATGCGACGCCATCAGCCGCATGCTGACTCGCCTGAAGCGTGCGCTGCTGACGTGATCCCGATCAGCGCGGCACGCGCCGCGCGTCCCTCGTCCCGCGTCCCCACAGCACTGCCCCATACCGCCTGAGGTACAGCACCAGGCTCCACACCGTCAGCACCACAGCCACCGCCATCGCCAGCGTCCCCACCGTCCCGTTGAAGTACGCGAACCCGCGCCAGGCGGCGGTGTCCCAGTGGCGCGCCAGGGCCACGGTGGCGATGAAGAACCAGAAGTAGGCGGAGCCCTGCCAGAGGAGCTGGAGGCCCGTCTTCCACTTGGCCGGCCCGATGGCGGCGATCACCACGCCGCGGCGCGCCGCGGCCTGGCGGAAGGTGGTCATGAAGATCTCGCGCCCGAGCACGATCGCCACGACCCACCACGGCAGCGGCACCATGCCGAGCGGCGTGATGAACGGGAAGGCGTGCGCGCCGGCGAACCCCTCGCGGAACACCGCGCCCGTGGCGCTGTCCGCCGCGTGCATCCCCGGCATGAACCAGCCGCTGCCGGCGAGCCAGAACATCGGGATGAAGGTGCCGACGAGGAGGAGCTTGTCGGCGAAGGGATCGAGCAGCCGCCCGAGGTCCGTCTCCTGCTGGCGCGAGCGCGCGAGCTTCCCGTCCACGTAGTCGGAGACGCCGGCGAACACGAAGAGCACGAACGCGACGAGCCGCAGCGCCGCCGAGTCCGCGAGCGGGAGGAGGGCGATGAGGGGCGTGACGACGATTCGCCCGATGGTCAGCGCGTTCGGAAGGTTCACGTACCGTCGCGGCGCCTCAGGCGAGCGTTTTCAATACCAGTTTGCTGATGGCCTTCAACGTGTCGAACACGCCCTCGCCGGTCACGGCCACCGCCTCGAAGTAGGGCGCGCGCTCGATCCACTCGCCGGTGGAGATGCGATCGACGAGGTTCTCGCCCGCGTGCCACGGATCCGGCACCACGCGCTGCCGACCCAGCTCGGCCACCTCCCACCCCGGGTTCAGCGCCGCCTGGAGCTCGCGGATCGGCGCCGCGTTCGGGAGGTCCCGCTTGTTGTACTGGATGACGAACGGCATCCGCGTCAGGTCGTAGCCGTACTCCGCCATGTTGTCGTACAGGTTCTGCATGGCTTCCTGGTTCGCCTCCATCCGCTCCACCTGCGAGTCGCCGACGAACACGATCCCGTCCACCCCCTTCAGGATCAGCTTCCGACTCGCATTGTAGTACACCTGCCCCGGCACCGTGTAGAGGTGGAAGCGGGTCTTGAAGCCGCGGATGGTGCCCAGGTCCACGGGGAGGAAGTCGAAGAAGAGCGTGCGCTCGGTCTCCGTGGCGAGCGAGATGAGCTTGCCGCGCGTGTCCGGCTGCACCTTGCCGTAGACGTGCTCGAGGTTCGTCGTCTTCCCCCCGAGCCCCGGCCCGTAGTACACGATCTTGCAGTTGATCTCGCGCGAGGCGTAGTTGATCATCGACATCGCTGTCCGTCTCCTACTGGAACAGCTTGTCGATCTCGTCGTCCGCGCCGGCGAGGATGTTCGGGGCGGACGACTCCGTCGCGGCACGCTGGAACATCGCTTCGAAGAGCTTCGTCAGCTCCTCGACGGTCTGCTTCATCTTGAGGCGCACGAGCCCGAGAGTGGTGCGGTTGTCGAAGATCACGACGAGGATGACGCGCCGCGCGACGTCGGCGAGGTACATCGAGTCCTTCTCGCCCTGGTGGAAGAGCGAGTTGAAGTCGCTCTCCCCGATCAGCTTCGCCAGCTGGTCGTTGGCGCTGAAGTCCGCCGCGGTGAGCGTGGCGAAGGCCGTCGGGTCGAAGTTGGGACGATCGCCGACGGTCGCCACGAGCTGCCCCGTGCGGTCCACGAGCAGCGCGCACCGCGCGCTCGCATCGTAGAGGAACCGCTGGAGCGACTGGGTGATGGCGCCGAAATCGTCTTCCGTGAACGACCAGCTCGCTGCACCTACGGGCATGAGGCTCCTGCCTATTCGAGTTCCACCCGCATCCGGCGCAGCATGCGCTCACCGCGCCGGCGCAGGACGGGCTGCTTCTCCCACGTCACGTACTCGCCGAGCAGCCGGGCGGTGTCGATCCCAGGCCGGCCATTGAGATAGCCCAGCGCCGCCAGCCGCCTCACGCGGCTGCCGCTGAAGAGGTCCCGGCGGCTGCGCCGGATCGCGGCGCTCCACCCGGCCATCCCCAATATCAGACCGCCGAAGAACGCGGCGGTCACGTAGCTGACCTTCTTTCCCGTATTCACATCGTCCGCCTTGCGGCCAGTGCCTGCGCGATGGTGACTCCGTCAGCGTACTCCAGATCCCCGCCCACCGGCAGCCCGCGCGCGATCCGGGTCACCGTGACGGGAAGGGCGGCCAGCTGCCGCTGCACGTACAGCGCCGTCGCTTCCCCCTCGAGGCTCGGGTTGGTCGCGAGGATCACCTCGCGCACCTGCTCCTCGCCGACCCGCGCCACGAGCTGCGCGATCGTCAGATCCTCGGGCCCGACGCCGTCGAGCGGCGACAGGCGGCCGCCCAGCACGTGATACAACCCGCGGAACTCCCCCGCCCGTTCGATGGCCGCGATGTCGGAGGCCTCCTCCACGGCACAGATCACCGACGGATCGCGGCGCGGATCACGGCAGATCGCGCACAGCTCCTCCTCGGTGAGGTTGAAGCAGCGGCGGCAGGGCCGCACGCGATCGCTGAGCGTCCGCAGCGCCTCGGCGAGCCGCCGGCTCTGATCGGGGGCCTGCTTCAGGAGATGATACGTCAGTCGAAGCGCGGTCTTGCGGCCGATCCCTGGCAGCTTCGCGAGCTCGGTGGCGAGATCGTCGATGGCGGACATCGCGGAAGGCGGGACGCAGGAAGCGGCAGGCGCTAGAACGGAAGCTTGAAGGGGAGCTGCATGCCGCCGGTCAGCTTCCCGACCTCCTCCTTCGCCTGCTCCTGCGCCTTCTTCTGCGCTTCCGCGACCGCGACGACGATCAGGTCCTCCAGCATCTCGATGTCGCCGGGGTTGACGACGGTGGGATCGAGCTTGATGCGCAGGAGGGTGCCCTGGCCGTTGACCTCGGCCGTCACGAGCCCGCCGCCAGCGGCACCGGAGACGGTGAGCTGCTGGAGGTCGTCCTGGATCTTCTGCATCCGATCCTGCATCTCCTTCGCCTGCTGCAGGATCTTCATGAAATCTGGCATTCTGAAACGCGGGTTGAGTCAGGTAAGTTATGGGGCGGACGGGTGATAGCGAAAGGGGCGGCGCTGCGCGCGGCACTCTCCGCTCTCCGCTCTCCGCTCTCCGCTCTCCGCTTTCCGCTTTCCGCCGGCCCTGGGCTGTCGCCGCTCGGCGGGGCTGAGGAAGCATCGGCCGCCCGCGGATGACGGATGGCGGACGGCGGATGGCGGATGGCGGACAGCGGACGGCGTCGTCGCCGTCAATCCGCCACGTCGAGGTCGAGCGCGTCGATCGCCGCCGACAGGATCGGGTCGCGCTTGCGCAGCGCGGCGAGCCGCTCCCGCCGGATGTCCTCGTCGGTGAGCCGCTTCGGCGGTGCCGCCGCGGCGGCGCCCGCGTCGCGCCGGAGCTGCACGCGCTCCACACCCCCGAACCACTCCCGCAGGATCGCGAGCACGTCGCCCTTGTCCTTCTCGAACGCCTGCCGATAGAACTCGTTCGGCTCGTCGAGCGCGATCGTCACCTCGCCCTTCCCGGACACCGCCGACGGGCTCGCGTGGGAGAGCGCGGTCGCGACCAGCGTCCTGCCCGAGGCGCGGAGCCGCTCGAGCAGGTCGTCCCAGCGCTCGAGGAGGTGGTGGACGTCGGGGAGCGTTGCGGGAGACGCGACGGGGGACGCGTGGGGGGAGGCGGGAGGCGGGAGGCGGGAGGCGTCCGGCTCCTCCTCGAACACCGGCACCGGCGACGCGGACGGCTTCGCCGCCGTGATCACCGGCGCCGCGCCGCGCGTCGAGACCGGCGCCGATTCGGTGACGAGCGTCGGCCGACCGGTGCTCGGCTGGGCGGCTTCCGCGCGTGGACCCGTCGACCGGGGCGCGTCGGGCGCGGGACGGCCAAACGAGGGGCGCGTGGCCTCCCGGGACGCGTCGCGCGTCCCGCGTCCCGCGTCCCCACCGCCTCCCGCCTCCCGCCTCCCGCCTCCCCCGAGGCCCCTCAGCACTTCCTCCAGCTCCACCGCCCGGTCCATCAGCGCCAGCCGCACGAGCAGCGTCTCGATCAGGAGCTGCTGCTGGCCGCTCTTCCGGAAGCGGGGCTCGAGCTCCGAGACGGCGGCGAGCATCCGCAGGAGGTCCGAGGCGCCAAAGCGGTCGCGCCGCTCGTCCAGCGCCTCCCGCGCGTGCTCCGACACGTCCGGCGCCACGCCGCCCAGCGTGACCGCGAGCTGCGCACGCAGCATGTCGGCGAGGCCGGTGATGAAGCCGCCGAAGTCCACCCCCGCGTCGGCGAGCCGCGCGACCGTCGGAAAGACGTCCGCCGCCCGCCGCTCGGCGAGGAGGTCGAGGATCGCGATGAACTCGTCCTCGGGCACGAGGCCGAGCGCCTCGCGCACTCGTTCGGCGGTGATCCGCCCCTCGCCCATCGAGAGCACCTGGTCGGTGAGGCTGAGCGCGTCGCGCATCGAGCCGTCGGCCGCGCGCGCGATCATCGCCAGCGCGTCGGCGTCCGCCTCGACGCCCTCGTCGCCGAGCACGCGTTCCAGGCGCTCCTTGATGTCCGCCGCGCCGATGCGCTTGAAATCGAAGCGCTGGAGGCGGCTGAGCACCGGCGCCGCCGACTGCGCGATCTTCTGCGGCTCCGTGGTCGCGAAGACGAACACCACGCGCGGCGGCGGCTCCTCGAGGATCTTGAGCAGCGCGTTCCACGCCTCGCGCGTGAGCATGTGCGCCTCGTCGACGATGTAGACCTTGTACCGGTCGTCGCCGGAGGGGGCGTACATCGCGCGCTCGCGCAGCTCGCGGGCGTCGTCCACGCCGCGGTTCGACGCCGCGTCGATCTCGACGACGTCGAGGCTCGCCGCGCCGCTCCAGATGCGCTGGCAGCTCGCGCACGCGCCGCACGGCTCGCTCGCCTCGCGCGCCAGCGTCTCGTAGTCCGCGCTGTCCGCCGCACGCTCGCCGAGCTCGTCGAGCTGGCGGGCCGCCTCGGCGCGGCGCTCGCAGTTGAGCGCCATCGCCAGCACGCGCGCGAGCGTCGTCTTCCCCACCCCGCGAGGCCCGCACAGCAGGTACCCGTGCGCCACGCGCCCGCGCGCGATCGCCCCCTTCAGCGTCGTCGACACGTGCGACTGCACGGCGACGTCCTGGAAGGTGCGCGGGCGGTACTTGCGGGCGAGGGCGACGGACATGCGGGGACCGGGGACCGGGGTGCGGGCTGCGGTGGGGACGCGGGACGCGTCGTGCCGGATGCCTCGCGCGCTCCACCGAGGAATTCTGCGGAGACGGCGCGAGAAGCGCAAACTCGGTCGCGCGTCCCGCGTTGCGCGTCCCGCGTCCCCAAATGAAACGCGGGGGTGCCACGCCTTGCGGCGTCTCACCTCCCGCGTCGATACCTCAGGCCTGACGGAGCAACGTCAGACACTTCATGCCGCTGCTACCTTCGGGGTCCTGACGGAGTTAGAAGGCCGACGCCCTCCGGGACCTGAGGCACCAGGGAATCTAGCCGCGAGTCGGGCGCTTCTCAACCGGAGCGGACGCCGCGCGTCCCTCGTCCCTCGTCCCTACGCCTCCCTCCTCCCGCCTCCCTCCTCCCGCTCCATTGCCCTCGCCAGCACCTCCGCGCCTCGACGTACGTCCTCCGCGCTCACGTCGAGATGCGTCACGGCACGAATACGCGTCGGCGACCAGGCGGCCACGAGCACCCCGTCCTCCTTCGCGCGCGCGATGACGGGGCCGCTGTCCATCCCCTCCGGGAGGTCGATCATGACGATGTTCGTCTCCGGCGGCACGACGCGCGCGCCGCCGGCGCCATCCACGATCCCGGCGAGCAGCCGCGCGTGCTCGTGGTCCTCGCCCATGCGTGGGAGGTTGTGGTCGAGCCCGTACAGCGCCGCCGCGGCGAGGATGCCGTCCTGGCGCATCGCCCCGCCGAACCGCTTGCGGACCTCCCACACCTCGTCGTGGAGCGCCGCCGAGCAGGCGAGCGCCGCCCCGATCGGCGCGCCGAGCCCCTTGGAGAAGTCGATCATCACCGTGTCGGCGCACGCGGCGAAATCTTCCAGTCGCGTCCCCGACGCGATCGCCGCGTTCCAGAGACGCGCCCCGTCGAGGTGCACGGGGAGCCCGTGCTCGATGGCGACTTGCCGAAGGGCGCGCATCTCGGCGAGGGGCGTGATCGCGCCGCCCGCGCCGTTGTGCGTGTTCTCGAGGCAGACGAGGCTCGCCTCCGGGGAGAAGCGCGAGCGGGGCCGGATGGCGCGGCGGAGGTCGGCGGCGCTCATCACGCGCCCCGTCGGCACCACCGGCCTCACCTGCACCCCGCTCAGGTCGGCGGCGCCGGCCATCTCCCAGTGGATGATGTGCGCCTCCGTGTCGAGCAGCACCTCCGTGCCTCGGCGCGAGAGCACGCGCACCCCCGTCTGGTTCGCCATCACGCCGCTGGGAAAGAACAGCGCGCGCTCCTTGCCGAGCAGCGCGGCGACGCGATCCTCCAGTCGCCGCATCGTCGGATCGCCGTCGCGCTCGTCGTCGCCGACCTCGGCCTCGGCCATGGCCCGCCGCATCCCGGCGCTCGGCCTGGTGACGGTGTCGCTGCGGAGGTCGATGGACATGGACGGAAGATGCAGGGTCGAGGGTCGAGGGTCGAGGGTCGAAGGGCGAGGGGTGAGGGGTGAGGGGTGAGGGGTGAGGGGCGAGGGGCGATCGTC
>CAMLIT010000001.1 GCA_946480295.1 uncultured Gemmatimonadota bacterium | reverse complement strand
GCTGCCAGGGGACGAAGTTCGCGTGGTGCTCGAGCGCCGTGACGACGATCTCGTCGCCGCGCTGGACGTTCGCGCCCCCCCACGCCGTGGCGACGAGGTTGAGCGACTCGGTGGTGCCGCGGGTGAAGACGAGCGCGGCGGCATCGGCGACGCCGAGGAAGCGCGCCACGCGCTCGCGCGCCTGGTGGTACACCTCGGTCGCGCGCGCCGAGAGGGCGTAGGCGCCGCGATGCGGGTTCGCGTTGTCGTGCTCGTAGTAGCCGCGCAGCGCGTCGAGCACGGCGTACGGCTTCTGCGACGTCGCCGCCGAGTCGAGGTAGTGCAGCCCCGGGTTCGCCGCGAGCAGCGGAAAGTCCTCCTTCAGCGTCGCGAAGGCGCGCGTCCCGCCTCCCGCGACCGGCGTCACGACCGTCATGCGCTCCTCCGCTTCACGAGCACGTTCCCGTCCACCACGCGCACCTCGTACGTCGGGAGGGGATCGAACGCCGGCCCGCGGCAGACGGCGCCCGTCATGCAGTGGAACCGCGCGCCGTGCCAGACGCACTCGATCGTGCCGTCGTGGTGCAGGACCCCCTCCGACATCGAGAACTCGGCGTGGGTGCACGTGTCGTCCACGGCGCCGATCGTACCGCGGTAGTTGAACAGGCAGACCCGCGCCCCGTCCGACAACGTGACCGGCACCAGCTCCCCCTCGGGGACCTGGTCGACGCTGGCGACGGATTCGTATCGGTCGAGCGCCACGCGTCCCTCGTCCCGCGTCCCTCCCCTCGCTGCGCTCGGGGCAGGCTGTCCCTCGCTCATTCCGTCGACACCGGCTCGCCGTCCGCGCCTTCCAGCGCCGACTTGAGCGCGTGCCAGGCGAGGCTCGCGCACTTCACCCGGATCGGGAAGCGCGCGACGCCGCCCAGCGCCTGGAGGCTGCCGAGCGACTTGCGCTCGACCTCGTCGGTGAGGTGGCCCGTGACGAGCGCGTGGAACTTCTCGAACAGCGCCAGCGCCTCGGCGCGCGTCTTCCCCTTCACCGCCGCGGTCATCAACGACGCCGACGCCTTGGAGATCGCGCACCCCTTGGCCGGCGGCGTCACGAACGAGATGTCCGCGACCCGGTCGCCGTCGAGCTTCAGCCAGAGCGTGAGCTCGTCGCCGCACAGCGGATTGCGCCCGGAGACCTCGCGCGACGCGTCCTCCATCGCGTGGAAGTTCCGCGGCTTGCGGTTGTGCTCGAGGATGAGCTCCTGGTACAGGGCGTCGAGGTCGGCCATCGCAGTGCGCTCTCCGCTAGTCCGCCGTCCGCGCTCCGCCGTCCATGGAGCGCCCCCGGTGCGCAGAGGGCGTCCCGAGGGGCTCGCGGACCAGCGGATGGCGGAGCGCGGATCGCGGACGAAAGGTCACGGGTTCTCCACGGTGGTGTACCGCGCCAGCGTCATCCGCTCGAGCTCCCGCTTCACCGGGTCGAGCTCGATCGTCTCGAGCACGTCGGCGGCGAAGGCGTAGGTGAGGAGCTGGCGGGCGAGCTCGCTCGACACGCCGCGGCTCTTCATGTAGAAGAGCGCCTGCTCGTCCAGCCGGCCGACGGTCGCGCCGTGCGTGCACTTCACGTCGTCGGCGAAGATCTCGAGCTGCGGCTTGGTGTCGATCTGCGCCTTCTCCCTCAGCAGCAGCGTGTTGTTCGTCTGCTTGCCGTCGGTCTTCTGTGCCTCGGGGTGCACGAACACCTTGCCGTTGAACACGCCGTGCGCCGAGCCGTCGAGGATCCCCTTGTACAGCTCGCGGCTGTAGCAGTTGGGCTCCACGTGCTCGATGCGCGTCTGGTGGTCGATGTGCTGCTCGCCGTCCCCCAGGTAGAGGCCGTTCAGGGTGGCGCCGCAGCCCTCACCGCGCAGCTCGGTATAGACATTGGTGCGCGACAGCGCGCCGCCGGTGGCGAAGCTGAAGCTCACGAGGTGGCTGTCGCGCCCCTGGCGCGCGTCGAAGGTGCCCACGTGGTACGCCTGCGCCGACTCGCGCTGGAGCTTGAGGTGCGTGAGCGTGGCACCGTCGCCGAGCACCGCCTCGGTGACGGCGTTGGTGAAGTACTCCCTGGCACCGCGCAGGCCGGCGTAGGACTCGATCACCGTCGCCTTCGCGAACCGGTCGAGCACGATCAGGTTGCGCGGCTGGGCGACCCCGTTCTTTGCCCCCTCGTCCGACACGAACAGCAGGTGGATCGGCTTGTCGAGCTCGACGTCCTTCGCCACGTGCACCACCGCGCCGTCGTTGATGAACGCCGTGTTGAGCGCGGTGAAGGTGTGCGCGTCCATCGACGCGACGCGGCCGAGGTGCTGCTCGAGGAGCAGGGGGAGCTCGTCGTAGGCGCGCGCGATCGGCATCACCGACACGCCGTCGGGGAGCGACGCCGGCCCGGAGAGCGCGGCGTTGAAGCGGCCGTTGACGAAGACGAGGGTGTGCCAGTCGTCGGCGCCGAAGGTGAACGGCGCGAGGTCGGCGCGCGACACGCCCGTGGCGACGCCGCGGCCGACGAGGGGCTCGAACTCCCGCTCGGCGATCGGGGCGACGGAGGTGAAGTGCCAGTCCTCGTTCTTCGTCGTCGGGAAGCCGAGCTCCTCGAACCGCGTGATGGCCGACAGCCGCAGCGAGCGCGCCCACTGCGGCGCGTCCTTCCCGCCGTCGTTGGTGAACGCCTCGAAGCCGGCGAGGTACGACTGCATCACGCCACCGCCTCCTCGAGGATCCAGTCGTACCCGCGCGCCTCGAGCTCGAGGGCGAGCTCCTTGCCGCCCGACTTCACGATGCGGCCGTTGGCCAGCACGTGCACGAAGTCGGGGACGATGTAGTTGAGCAGGCGCTGGTAGTGCGTGACGACGATCGTCGCGTTGTCGGGGCGGCGGAGCGAGTTCACCCCGTTGGCGACGATGCGCAGCGCGTCGATGTCGAGGCCGGAGTCGGTCTCGTCGAGGATGGCGAGCTTCGGCTCGAGCACCGCCATCTGCAGGATCTCGTTGCGCTTCTTCTCGCCGCCGGAGAAGCCCGTGTTCACCGAGCGGTTGAGCATCGCCGGGTCCATGTCGACGAGGCGCAGCTTGTCCTCCATGATCTCCGCGAACTCGAGCGGATCCACCTCGTCCTCGCCGCGCGCCTTGCGGACCTCGTTGTACGCGGCGCGGAGGAAGTAGGCGTTCGAGACCCCGGGGATCTCCACCGGATACTGGAAGGCGAGGAAGATGCCCTGCTGCGCGCGCGCCTCCGGCTCCAGCTCGAGCAGGTTCTGGCCGCGGTAGAGGATCTCGCCGCCGGTGACCTCGTACGCCGGATTCCCGGCGAGCACCTGGGCGAGCGTGCTCTTGCCGGAGCCGTTCGGCCCCATCACGGCGTGGATCTCACCTTCGTCGATCGTGAGGTCGATGCCCTTGAGGATCGGCTTGTCGCCGACGTTGGCCGTCAGGCCGCGGATTTCGAGAAGAGCCATTCTGATTCCGAGTATGAATGCGATGCCATCCGCGTTCCGCCCTCCGTCGTCCGCCAGCCGCGCGGGTCGCCAGCAGTGGCGTCCCGCGTCGGCGGAGAGCGGAAGAGCGGATAGCGGACGGCGTCAGTTGGATCAGCCTACCGATCCTTCCAGCGTGATCCCCAGGAGCTGCTGCGCTTCCAGCGCGAACTCCATCGGGAGCTCCTTGAACACTTCCTTGCAGAAGCCGCTCACGATCATCGACACGGCCTGCTCGGCGCTCAGCCCGCGCTGCTTGAGGTAGAAGATCTGGTCCTCGCCGATCTTCGACGTCGACGCCTCGTGCTCGCAGGTCGCGGTGTTGTTCGCCACCTCGATGTACGGGAAGGTGTGCGCGCCGCAGCGGTTCCCGATGAGCATCGAGTCGCATTGCGTGTAGTTGCGCGCGCCCGCCGCCTTCGGCAGCACCTGCACGCGGCCGCGGTACGAGTTGTTCCCCTCGCCCGCCGAGATCCCCTTCGAGACGATCGTCGACTTCGTGTTCTTCCCGATGTGGATCATCTTCGTGCCGGTGTCCGCCTGCTGCTTGTTGTTCACCACCGCCACGCTGTAGAACTCGCCCACCGCGTTGTCGCCCTGCAGGACGACGCTCGGGTACTTCCACGTGATCGCCGATCCGGTCTCGACCTGCGTCCACGAGATCTTCGCGTTCTCGAGCGCCTTGCCGCGCTTCGTGACGAAGTTGAAGATGCCGCCGCGCCCTTCCTTGTCCCCGGCGTACCAGTTCTGCACGGTCGAGTACTTCACCGTCGCGCCCTTCAGCGCGACGAGCTCGACGACCGCGGCATGGAGCTGGTGCGTGCTCCGCTTCGGGGCGGTGCATCCCTCGAGGTAGCTGACGTACGCGCCCTCGTCGGCGATGATGAGCGTGCGCTCGAACTGGCCCGTGTCGGCCGAGTTGATGCGGAAGTACGTGGACAGCTCGATCGGGCAGCGCACGCCGGGCGGCACATAGACGAAGGAGCCGTCGGAGAAGACGGCGCTGTTGAGCGCCGCGAAGAAGTTGTCGCTGTACGGGACGACGCTCCCCAGGTACTTCCGCACGAGCTCCGGGTGATGGCGCAGCGCCTCCCCGAAGGAGCAGAAGATGACGCCGTGGCGCGCGAGCTCGTCGCGCATCGTCGTGCCGACGGACACGGAGTCGAAGATCGCGTCGACGGCGACGCCGGCGAGGACCTTCTGCTCCTGGAGGGGGATGCCGAGCTTCTCGTAGGTCTTGAGGAGCTCCGGATCGACCTCGTCGATGCTGCCGAGGGGCTTCTTCGTCCTCGGCGCGGAGTAGTAGCTCTGCGCCTGGTAGTCGATCGGGCCGTACTTCACGTTCGGCCAGTGGGGCTCGGTCATCGTCAGCCAGCGACGATAGGCCTTGAGCCGCCATTCGGTCATCCACTCCGGCTCGCCCTTCTTCTGCGAGATGAGCCGCACGACCTCCTCGCTGAGGCCGGGAGCGATCTTGTCCTCCTCGATCTCGGTGACGAAGCCGTACTGGTATTCCTTGCTGACGAGGTTCTCGATCGACGAGCTCATGGCTGCTCCCTGGTCCGCCGCCGGCCCCGGAAGCGTCGATCACGCGGGGCCGCGGTCGCTGGCGCGGGCGGGAGACGACGTGCGTCGCTCCGATGCCCGGCGTCCGCCGGGCCACTCACCGCGCCGTCAAGTCGTGGGGGCGAGAACCGTTCCGCAAGCCATTCTGGCGCCGGGGTTTGCGTCTCCAGCTCCCGAGCCGGCGCGGCCGATCTGCGTCCCTCGTGCACGACGGGCGGATCATGCCGCCCTGAACCTTGATAAGATTAGTCGGTTTTAGTCGGCGGGGAAGTCGGAGAGTTCCGGACGCTTGTGTGGGGCGCGGGCCGAGGGACGCGGGCATGCCTGGCTTCGTCGCGCCGTGCGTGGGGCTCCGTGGTCGGGCCGGCATCACGCGATGGGGAGACGCGGATGACCACGAATGAACTGTCGAATCGTGCGAATCGCTCCGGGTGGCGGGACGGTTCCCGTCGCCACGGCCGGCCTGGGGACCGGCGCCCTCACCCCACCGCCCATTCGCGCCGATTCGCACGATGTCCTTTCGATTCGCGTCGGCTCTTTAGAAGCTGGTTGGGTAGAGGGGTCAGCGGCGGCGACGAGCTGGTCGCGCCGTGCGTCGCGATCCTCGCTCGGGCCGGCATCACGCGTCTCGAACACGGATTTCACGGATGACCGACACGGATGCCACCGATCGCTCTCAGTGGGAGCCGGCCCCCCGAGCCCATCCGTCGGATCCGTGCCTTCCGTGGCATCCGCGTCCAACTGGCCCTGATGCTAGACGTCGCCGGGGCCCAGCGCACGGCGGAAGTGGCTCGCCGTGCCTCGTCCCTCGCCCCTCGCCCCTACCTCAACAACCAGAACAGCGCCGCCACCATCACCACGATGACCGCGGTCGTGCCGAGGAGCAGGCCGAGGTTCCCGGGGGGCGTGCGCGCGGGGGCGAGATCGGGGAGGGAAGCCCGCTGGCGCTGGCCGGTCGGCTGGTCGGGTGGCTCGGTGACGACCGCGCCCGGGTCGTGGGCGGCCAGGAGGTCGGGGGGCACGGCCTGCCCGGTACAGCGGAAGGTGGTGAAGGCGATCTCGATGATGTCGCCCTCCCGGAGCAACCGCGGCCCCTGCATCTCCTCGCCGTTGATCCGCGTCCCCGACGAGCCCATGGAATGCAGCGCGTAGCCGCCCGCCTCGCGCCGCACCTCGGCGTGGAAGCGCGAGGCCGTGGGGTCGCTGACGACGATCACGTTCGACGGATCACGGCCGATCGTGGTCGAGGTGCGATCGAGCGGGTACGCGAGCCCGTCGTCGTCGATGACCAGGTGAGCCGGAGGGAGGGGCGCCCGCTCGGTGAGCATCGGCCTCGCCGCGCCCGTCCAGAAGAAGAAGCACGCCGTGCCCGCCTCGATGCGGCTGCCGTCGGCCAGCGCCCGGCCGTCGTCGAACACCTGGTCGCCATCCACCGCGACGACCGCCTCTTCCGAGGCGGGGCGCACGGTCGCGGTGTCGCCGGCGACCGTCACGATGAAGTGGCGCGCCATGAGGTCGACGTTCTGGACGCGCCAGTTCGCCTGCGCGCCGCCGCCGACGAGCGTGTCACCGTCCCGCAGCTCCGTCGTCTGCGTGCCGAGGGCCAAACGAGGACTCAACCCGGCCTCCTCCGTCGAGTGTGGTCGATCAGGCCGCGATCCGCGTGGCGGCGGCGCGCAAGTCCGGTTCCGCGACCCGGCGGGCGGCATCGAGTCCTCCGTCACGCCGGTTCACCCGGTCCGACGCCTGCAAGAGACACGCATGGCGGCTCGCGCCGCCGGACCGCGGCACCAATCGATGTGTACGCCCAGGGGCCGTCGAGGGTTCCTCCACGCCCGTCGCGGCGTGGCGACCCGCGACGCTTCGGGGCATCAGTCCCGACCTCCATGCGACAGCGATACGAGAGTGCCGTCACCTTCGAGCAGTTCCTCGCGACGGTCGAGAAGAACGCGGACCTCTGGCGCGCCGTGCATCAGCGGGCCCGGGTGGCCGAGCGATTTCTCGAGCGCGTGGCGGCGCTCGGCGAGCGCTTCCATCTGCTCGTCCTGAGCGAGGACTGGTGCGGCGACGCGGTGAACACCGTCCCCGTCGTCGCGCGGCTGGCGTCGCTCTCCGACGCCCTGGATCTCCGACTCCTCGCGCGCGACGCCAATCCGGACATCATGGACGCGCACCTCACCGGAACGTCGCGATCGATCCCGCTGGTCATCGTGTTCGACGAGCAGTTCCGGGAGCGCGGCTGGTGGGGACCACGGCCGACCGAGCTGCAACGCTGGGTGTTGGGGCCCGGGCAGGCGCTGGACAAGGCCGAGCGCTACCGGGAGGTCCGGCGCTGGTACGCGCGCGACGGCGGCATCAGCACGCTGGAGGAAGTCGTGTCGCTGCTGGAACGCTGCGCGAAGGTCCCGCGCGCCGGCGCGGAGCACGTGGCCTAGCGCGGGCCAGCTCGACGGGCGCCGGCGCCGGAGGCGCTACGGGGCGACGCCGCTGATCCGCGGCTCGCCGTGCACGTGGGCGGTGACGTCCGTGAACGGCTTGTAGCCGCGCTTGTGGATGACGACGACCATCACGATGAGGGCGATGGTGAGGACGATGACTCCCAGCGCGTAACCCCAACCGCCGTTGTTGTCGGCGGGAACGTATCGATCCTGGTGCATCCTGGTCTCCTCGAGGGCTGGCCAACGCTTGCGGGCCGAAATGTATAGTGGGACGGGCGGTGGGGAGAAGGCGGGGGGTGGGGCGCGGGACGAGGGACGAGGGACGAGGGACGAGTCCTGGGAGGCCACTTCCGGCGTGCGCTGGGTCCGGAGGGCACTCCGGCATCGACGCCGTTTGGACACGGATGCCACGGAGGTCACGGATCGGACGGATGGGCTTGGAGTTGACCCGATTGGGTGGACACCTCACCGTCGCCGCCGTGGCGAGGGGAGCCGTCCCGCCACGCGGAGCGATTCGCACGATTCGGCAGTTCATTCGTGATCATTCGCGTCTTCCAGCCGTGTGATGCCGGCTCGGCGGAGGAGCCCCACGCACGGCGCGACCGGGCTCTTCTCGCCAACGCTCGCCCCTCTACCCGACCAGCTTCCAGAAGGCAGACGCGAATCTGATCGGACATCGTGCGAATCGGCGCGAATGGGCGCTGGGGTGCGGGCGCCGGTCCCCGGGCCGGCCGTGGCGAGGGGAGCCGTCCCGCCACCCGGAGCGATTCGCCCGGATTCGGCAGTTCATTCGTGGTCATCCGCGTCTCCCCATCGCGTGATGCCGCCCCGACCACGGAACCCGACGCACGGCGGTACCGGAGTCGAGCCGGGACGACGACGGAGCCCGGACCCGACCCCCCACACGCGAAGCCGCGCGGATCAGTGCCAGTGGCTCTGGTCCGCGCGGCTAGGTTTCGCCCTCACATACGCCGGAGATTGTACTGCAGGTGTCTCAGGTGTCTCTGCCCTCCTACGGCTCGGGACCGCGATCGGGGTGAGCTCGGCGAGCGCCTGACGCTCGCCACGACCAACGGAAGGATTCAGCCCGGTGTTCCGCGGCGGGATCGCCGCGCGGGACGACAGCGCTGGTCACGCCGCCTTCCCCACCTGAGAGCATCGAGCGCGAAGCGCTCGACGGCGCTAAGATGACGGCGACACAGGGAAATCGTCTGTCGGTGAGTTGCCGCGATGCCTGTCGGAAAAATCCGTAGTCGGATGCCTGACGGGGTGAACGGGGCGCGGGGCGTGCAACGTCGTTCAGCCATGATCGTCGGGACAGTGATGCGGACACGTCACTCCAATCGCCTCTTCCTCTCCCTCGCCCTCTCCTGCCTCGTCGCCGCGTGCGCGAGGCGCCCCATCGTCGCCCCGGAGCCGGCGCGCGCCGACTCGGCCGACGTGGAGTACCTGCGCGAGCGGCACCTGGTCATCCCCGTGGCCGGCGCCGACATGACGAAGGTGCGCGACTCCTTCGACTCCGGGCGCAGCGGCGGCCGCACCCATCGCGCCCTCGACATCCTGGCGCCGCGCGGCACGCCCGTCCTCGCCGCCGACGATGGCCGCATCCTGCGGCTGAGCCGCAACCGGCTGGGCGGGATCACCATCTACGCCGTGGACTCCGAGGGGCGCATGGTCTACTACTACGCCCACCTCGACCACTACGCCGACGCGCTCGCGGCGGGGATGCGGCTGGCGAAGGGCGACACGATCGGCTTCGTCGGCACGACGGGGAACGCGCCGAAGAACACGCCGCACCTCCACTTCCAGATCATGCGCATGCCGGCGAACGGGAAGTACTGGGCCGGCGAGCCGATCGACCCGTGGCCGATCCTCGAGGAGGAGGTCACGCGGGCGGACACGAGCGCTGGGCGGCCCGCGCTGCAGGGCACCCACACGCACTAGCTTCCGCGTGCGGCGGCGTGCGCCCTGCATCCTCCGCCCACGCGAGCGGTGAGCCCGCTCGCCGACGACCACAGCCCGCTCCCCGCATGCCCCTGACCTCGAAGGACCGCGCCGCGCTCCGCGGCGAGGCGCACCACCTGACGGCGACGTTGCACGTCGGCCAGCTCGGCCTCACCCCCACGCTGCAGGGGGCGCTGGACGACGCCCTGCGCACACGGGAGCTGGTGAAGATCGGCTTCACGAAGAGCGCCGAGGTCGACGTCAAGGATGCGGCGAACGAGCTCGCGCGCGCGCTCGGCGCCGAGGTCGTGCAGGTGATCGGCCGGACGGCGACGCTGTACCGGCACAACCCGGAGCTCGAGCGCCGGGAAGGCGACGCGCCGCCGTGGCGTGCCTAACGCGAGGACGAGGGACGGGGACGAGGGACGAGGAAGTACGTAGTTGGTCGGTAGTGCCTGGTCATTGGCGAGCCGCTCGGGAAGCCGCGGAGGCCTCCCGAGGCCGGCCAAGAACCAATGACCAACGACCAACGACGGGGAGTGAAGGACCACCCGGTTCCGTTCCTCGCCCGCGACCAGTCCTCTTCAACCCCCGCCGATTCCTGTTATCTTAGCCTTTGTCCACCACCATCCGCGGCAACACCTGAGGCGAGCATGCCCTACGTCATTACCGAAGCCTGTATTGGGGTGAAGGACAGAGCCTGCGTGGACGTCTGTCCGGTCGACTGCATCTACGAGGGGGAGCAGCAGCTGTTCATCCACCCCGACGAATGCATCGACTGCGGGGCCTGCGAGCCCGAGTGCCCCGTGACGGCCATCTTCCCGGAGGAGGACGTGCCGGGGAACCTGAAGCAGTACGTCCAGATCAACCGGGACGTCTTCAAGAGCGACAACCCGCCGGGACGGCCGCAGCGCTGACCGCCACGCCTCGGGGATGAGAGAAGGGGGTGGGGCTCCGTCCGGAGCCCCACCCCCTCGACCGTTCCGGTCGGATCGCGCGCGCCGCTCAGCGCAGGAAGTGCTGCTTGAGCGCGAAGGCGACGACGAGCGCCGCGTACTGCAGGAAGGTGCTGGTCTCGCTCCGCCACGCCTCCCCCCAGTCGTGGGGACCGGCCTCGCGCGCGCGCGGCGGCCGCGGGAGCCAGCGGGGCGTCGCGCGCTTGTACGCGAGGTACTCCTCCCCGAAGATCGACTCGAGCACGCCCTCCTCGTAGCGCACGATCAGCGTGTACTCGATCGCGAAGATCACGATCGCCAGGGGGAGGAACCAGAGCACGCCCGAGACGACGACGAAGCCCATCCAGATGAGGAAGTTCCCCACGTAGAGCGGGTTGCGCACCCAGGCGAAGATGCCGTAGGACACGAGCCGCTGCACGTTGCGGGAGCGCCGACGCGTCACCGTCCCCGCCGCCGCCACGCCGGCCAGCCGGACCCACTCGCCGAGCACGATGAGCACCGCGCCGATCACCCACGTCACCGCGGCCATGTGCCCCGGCACGAGGAGCGGCACGGCGATGAAGAGCACCGGCAGCCAGCCGCGGTTGCGGAAGAGGACGGCCCCGGCGCGGGCGGCACGGCTCCGCTCGGCTGGGGAGACGGCGGGAGGGGTGGCGGGGGTGGGTGGGGCGGACGGCATGACCGGACGGGTGGGAGCTGCGAGGGATGGAACCGGGAAAGCTAACCGCCGGACATCCGCTCATGGAGCACCATGGCGAGAAAGTCCTCGACGACGGCGTTGAACGCGTCCGGCTGCTCCAGGTTCGTGAGGTGCCCCGCGCCCGGGATGACCTCGACCCGGCTCCCCGGGACGGCGCGCTGCATCGCCCGCGCATCGGCGGCCGGGGTGATGCTGTCCTCCTCGCCGGCGATGAACAGGGTGGGCACGTCGATCGATGGCAGCGTCGACGTGGAATCGGGGCGGGCCATCATCGCCTCGAGCGCCCCGACGATCCCCGCCACCGGCGCCGCGGCCATGATGCGGCGGATGCGATCGCACCGGTCGGGGTGGCGCTCGCGCGTGGTGTGCCCGACGAGCGCATCGAACTGCCGCGCGGCGACGGCACCACTCCCCTCCGTGCGCGCCACCTCGATGAGCGCGCGCCGGCGCTCCCGCCCCTCCGCCGTGTCGGCCGTCGCGCGCGTGTCGGCGAGGACGAAGGCGCGCACGCGGTCGCGGTGACGCCGCCAGAGCGCGAAGGCGATGTAGCCGCCCATCGAGAGTCCCGTCACGACGGCGCGCTCCACCTGGAGCGTGTCGAGCACGCGGGCGACGTCGTCGGCGTAGCGGTCCATCGTGAAGGGCGGCGTCGCGCTCGACTCGCCGAAGCCGCGCGTGTCCATCGTGATGCAGCGGGCCCGGTTCGCGAACCGCTCCACCTGCGCCGCCCACATCGACCGATTCAGCGGAAAGGCGTGCAGGAAGACGATCGGCGCGCCGCTGCCGCCGTCGTCGAAGGCGATGTGCGCGTCGTCGATCCGCGCGATCATGGCTATTCCGGCCACTGCGGCAGCATGCTGCGCCACCCGTCCGGTACGGGGACCGGCCGGCCGTCCTGGCCGAGGGTGACGAAGACGATGTTCGCCTCCGCGACCTTGATCCCGGAACCGACTTTCCGCGCGTCCTGCCTGACGATGTAGCTCGTGTTGCGCACCGCGAGGAGGCCCGACCGGATGACGATGTCCTCGCCGGGCAGCGACTGCGCGGTGTAGCCGATGTCGACGTGCCGCACGACGGAGTAGACGGGCTGGCGCGTCCAGTTGCGGATGTCGATCTGCGGCTCGAGCAGCGCCCACCGCGCGCGCTCGAGGAAGTTGAGCATCGTCGCGTGATTGAGATGCCCGAGCATGTCGCAGTCGGTCGGGTAGATGTGGAAGGTGACTTCGGGCAGGGTCGTCATGGGCGCTGGCGATGGGGGGACCGACTGTTTCCTAACGACTCGTTCACTGCTCCTGTGCTGCTCTCTGATCGTACGTCAGCCAGAACAGCGTCGCTTCGCGGTCGTCGAGGGCGAGGCCGGCGGCGAGCGCCTTGGCGCTGTACGTGGGATCGAGGGTGATGCCGCTGGACGCGCGACACCGCTCGGCGGCGGCGCGTCCGCGCTCGGTCTCGCGTCCGTACGCGCCGCCGAAGACGTCGTGCACGATGCGCAGCCGGCGGGCGTCCGGGCGCGGAAGGCGCTCGCCGGTGAGGCGGCGCAGCAGGTGGTTGGCGGCGCGCGCGAGGCGCAGCACGCGCCAGCGGTTCGCGACGATGCGCGGGACGACGCGCGCGGCGACGATCGTCGACGGGAGATCGGTGAGGGCGAGGCCGGCGAGGAGCCCCGCGGTGGTGCCTCCGCTGCCGAGCGGGACGACGATGCGCGCGGGGGCGGGGAGTACGCCGGCGCGCACCTGCTCCGCGAGCTCGAGCGCCGCGTTCACGTAGCCGAGGGCGCCGAGCGCCGTGCTGCCGCCGGGCGGGATCCAGCGCGCGCCGCGCAGGCTGGCGGCGAGGCCCCGGAGGTACGCTCCCGCCACCGACCGCACCTCGCGCACGCGCGCCGCCGCCGCATGGCTGCGTGCGCGCACGCGCTCGGCGGTGGCGTTGAGCTGCTGCGGCCAGAGGAACAGCTCGACGCGCGCGCCGAGCCGCGCGCCATGGATCGCCGTCGCGAGGGCGTGGGTCGAGCCGTACGCGCCGGCGGTGACGACACGCTCGCCGGGGCGGATGCCGCCGAGCAGGAACTCGAGCGCGCGCACCTTGTTGCCGCCGAGCGGGTCGGCGGTGAGGTCGTCGCGCTTGATCCAGAGGCAGGGCGCGAGCGCGTCGACGCGCTCGATGGGCGTGGGCAGGTGCCCGAGCGCGGCGCGCGGCAGGCGCGCGAGCGCGGGGAAGCGCCTGACGAGTGGGATGGCATCGTGCCCCGACGGCGACTCGTCAGGCGCCATCGCCGCCGCGCACCTGCACCGGATCGCCGACCACGCCCTCGACGTACAGCATCTTCACCGCGACCATGATCGCGGCGAGCGCGGGGACGGCCACCATCAGGCCGAGGGCCCCGAAGAGGATCGCCATCAGCCCCTGCACGAGGATCGTGAGCACCGGCGGCAGGTCCATCGCCCCCTTCATGAGCAGCGGGATGAGCAGGTGGTTCTCGAACATCTGGATGAGCCAGAAGCCAAGCGCCACCAGCGCCGCCTTCTCCGGCGAATCCAGGAAGCCCATCGCGATCGCCGGGATCGCGCTGAGCACCGGGCCGAAGGTGGGGATGAACTCGAAGAGCCCGGCGAGCACGCCGAGCGCGAACGCCGCCTTCACGCGCAGGACGAGCAGGACGATCGTCGATGCCGCGCCGATCACCGCCATCCCGGCGAGCTGCACGAGCAGCCACCGTCGGAGCGTGACGGCGATCGCCGAGAGCACGACGCCGGCGCGATCACGGGCGCGGTGCGGGAAGAGGTGCATCAGGCCGCGATGGTAGAGGTCGGGATCGACGGCCAGGTAGATCGCGATGAAGATGGTGACGAGGATGCCGGCGAAGATCGCCAGCGTCGACGAGAGGAAGGGGAAGAAGTACTTGGTGGCGCCGCTGAGCTGCGCGCCGATGCGCTGTCTCAGGGAGATCGATCCGGGCGCGCGCGCGGAGTCCGCGGGTGCGGCGGCCTTCGCGCGCGTGGTATCCGCCGCGGCCGGGACGCCGACGGGCTTGCCGGTGGCCGAGTCGATGCGGGCCTGCGTCGCGGCGCCGGCGACGATGCTGGAGAGCACGCTCGTGTTGTGGCGGTTCAGCCACTGGTCGATGCGGTCGAGCGACTGCGGGAGCTTCTGCTCCAGCTCGATCACCTGCCGCCGGATGGTCGGGGCGATCGAGACGCCGAACGCGACGAGGAGGCCGATGAAGCCGAACACGATGAGGGGTGCGCCGAGCCCGCGAGGCACGCCCCTCGCCTGTAGCCAGTCGACCCCCGCCGCGACCGCGAGGCCGAAGAGGACGCCGAGGAAGGCCGTGAGCACGAGCGGGTTCGCGACCCAGAGCAGCCGCGCCCCGATGTACATGGCGATGACGAGGGCGGCCGTGCGGAGGATGTCGGTGCTGCGCCACCCCGGCTGCCGCCGCCGATGCTCGGCGGTGCGCGTCATGGTGGCGGGTGGCTCGACCGTCGCGGGTGGGGTCGGGACGGGCGGCAGCGCCGCGCCGTCGTGCTCTCGTACCTGGTCGGTCATGGTGGCGGGGCGGGCAAGGCCGATGCCTGCTCATCCAGTGGGACCTGCTACATTACCTCACGTGTCCGAACGCACCCATCTCCCGCTCTATCTCGACACGCCCGAAGCGGTCGCCCGATTCTTCGCCTCGATCGCGCACGACAAGGTGCTGGCGCTCGATACCGAGGGAGCGAGCTACCACCGGTTCGTCGATCGAATCTACCTCCTCCAGCTCTCCACGCGCGACCAGACGGCGGTGATCGACCCCCTGCCGATCGGTACGCCGCAGGGGCTGGGCGATCTGCTGGAGCATCCGGACGTGGAAGTCGTCTTCCACGACGCCGACTACGACCTGCGGCTCCTCGCGCAGGATTACGGCTGGCATATCCGGACGATCTTCGACACGCGGATCGCCGCGCAGCTCCTCGGGATCAAGGCGTTCGGCCTCGCCGCCCTGCTCGAGCGTTTCTTCGGCGTGAAGCTCGACAAGAAGCACCAGCGCGCCGACTGGTCGATGCGGCCGCTCACGCCGGACATGCTCGCCTACGCGGCGCAGGACACGATGTACCTCCTGCCGCTGCGCGACCGGCTGAAGGAGGAGCTGATCCGGGCGGGCCGGTGGGACTGGGCGCTCGAGGAGTTCCGGCTTCTCGAGGGCACGCGCTGGGCGGAAACCGACCAGTCGCTTGCCTTCCTCAAGATCAAGGGCGCGCGCGACCTCAACCGGCGCGAGCTGGCCATCCTGCGCGAGCTCGTGCCCTGGCGCGACGAGATCGCGCGGCGGGCGGACAAGGCCACCTTCCGCGTGATCGGGAACGAGCAGCTCCTGGAGCTGTCGCGGACGAAGCCGCAGACGCGCGAGGCGCTCTCGGCGATCAAGGGGATCTCGCGCGGGCTGCTGGAGAACCGCGCCGGCGAGATCCTCGCCGCGGTGCAGCGCGGGCTGGAGGTGCCGGATGGCGAGCTGCCGCGCTTCCCGAAGGCGCCGCGCTGGGAGCGCGACCCGGATTTCGACGCGCGGGTGTCCGCGCTCAAGACGGTGCGCGACGCGGCGGCGCAGCGGCTCGACCTCGACCCCGGCGTGCTCTGCTCGCGCGACCGGATGGAGGCGGTGGCGCGCCGGAATCCGGCGACGCGCGAGGCGCTGGAGGAGATCCCGGAGCTGCGACGCTGGCAGGTGGGCGCGCTGGGCGAGGCGTTCCTCGAGGCGCTGCGGCCCCACCGTCGCGCCACCGCGGCGGCATCGGGTCAGGGCGCGGCGTCCGCTGCGGGGCAGGACGCGGACGAGTCCCCTTACCGCGACGCCTGACGAGAGGCGCACCGCGCGCCGACGTCGCGCGCGGCGGCCTGGACTACAGGCCCATGTAGGCGCGGACCCGCGGCTCGATCCGGTCCGGGCTCCAGAAGGGCTGCCAGACGAGATGCACGTCCACCGCGCCGACGCCCGGCATCGCCTTCAGCGTGCGCTCCACGTCGCTCGTGATCTGCGGACCAGCGGGGCAGCCCGGCGAGGTCAGCGTCATGTCCACCTGCACGTCGTCGCCCTCGACGATGATGTCGTACACGAGGCCGAGGTCCACGATGTTCAGGTTGAGCTCGGGATCCTTCACCTTGCGCAGGGCCAGCTTCACCTGATCGGCGGTGATGCCGCCGTCCTGCGGCGGCGCCCCGGCTGGCGGCGCAGAGGCAGGCGCGGCGCCGCGAGGCGGCTCGGCCGTGGGCGGCTGCCGATCGTCGTCATATTCGCTCATTGTCCACTCCGGCGTTGTGCTCGCAAGATCATCACCTGCCGTCGCCCGCAGCAAGGGCGCGCGGGCGCGCGGCCGGTCGGCGCCTGGCGCGCGCCCGCCGCGCCGCCCAGTGCATCTCGGTGCGAAGCCCGCGCCAGAGGGCTCGCGTCACGGTGACGATCGGAGAGCCGCCGCTGAACGCGCCGGCGATGGCGTACAGCATGGACGGCGAGAAGACGGGCTCGTTGGCGATGGCGTAGACCGGCTCCCAGCGGTCCGGCTGGAACTTCGCCTTGAAGTGGTCCAGGCCGGCGAAGTTGTAGAAGCGGCGCCCGTGCGCGCGCACCCAGTGCAGCGCGAGGCGGAGCCAGAGCGGGTTGCGGGTGACGGCGTCGGGCGGCGCGTGCGCCGAGAGCGGCGACAGGCCGAGCGTGACGTAGGCGTAGCCCTCGCCGGCGAGCGCGCGCATCGCCGCGTCGAGGAGGAGCTCGTTCGTGCCGTTAGGCGCGCCCGCCCCGCGGACGATCTGCTCGACCAGCCAGCCGTTGCGCGCCGGAGCCGGCGAGGCGACGAGGAAGGCGACGGCCCGGCCGCGCAGCCAGGCGACCCAGACGCGACGATCGAAGAGTCGCGCGAGGGTGTCCGGCTCGACGAGGAAGTGCAGCGGCGGGAGCCCGCGGGTGCCGAGCCACTCGTTCAGCACGCGCCGCAGCTCCGGGTGGTCGTCGGCCTCCGCGGAGGGCAGCGGCGCGACGACGACGCCCTTGTTGCGCGCGCGATGGAGCTGCGCGCGGAGCGACGCCTTGTGGGCGATGATCGCCGGCCAGTGCGCCGGGTCCCACGCCGGCTGCGCGCCGAGGAGGACCATCGAGTGCCGGCGCGAGTCGCGGAAGACGCCCTCGAGACGGCTCTCGCCGCCGAAGTAGCAGACGCGCTTGCCGCCCTGCGCCGCCTCCGCCTCGAAGGCCTGCATCACGGCGGGGAGCCGCTCGCGCGGACAGACCGGGGCGCCGGCGACCACGCGCACGCGATGGTACTCCACGTATCCGACGACCGCGTCGCCGCGGGGGTCGAACCAGTGCGCGATCCCCGGGTTGATGATCTGGTACGCGGTGGCGTTCCAGCCGTACTCGAGCACGAGCGCGCGGGCGCGAGCGACGGGAGGGGGGAGGAGGGGGGTGGGAGGCGTCGGGGCGAGGGACGAGGGACGAGGGACGAGGGACGAGGGACGAGAGGCGCGGACACGAGAGAGGGGAATCGCAAAGGCGATTCCCCTCGATGCGTTTCGGTGCGTGAGCCAGCGCGGACTAGCGCCGCTTGGCGTGGTGCTTCACCGTGCTCTTCCTGACGGCGCTCGACGCGTGGCGGCTGGTGCTCTTCTTCTTCGCGTGAGTCGTATGGGTCGTGCGCGCAGTGTGCGTCGAGTGGGTCGAGCGCGATCGTTTGGCGTGCGACTTCGCGCTCCGGGCGTGGGAGCGCGACGAGGTGTGGCGGTGGCGGGAGCGCACCGGGCGCTCGGGGCGGTTCCAGCCGATGGCGCGGTCTGCCCGGAAGGAGGCGGGCATCGCGAGCACGCCGTCCGGCGAGTCCATGACGGCGAGGGAGGCGGCGTCGGCGAGGTCGGCGCGCACGTCCTCGATGACCTTGGCCGGGCGGCGGGCGCGGGCCTCGTGCACCCGGTTGGTCAGGAGGATCACGAACATCTCGCGATCGGGATCGATCCAGATCGAGGTGCCGGTGAAGCCGGTGTGGCCGTAGGCGTCGTCGCTGAGGTACTCGCCGCAGCTTCCGTGGCCGGTGCAGGTGTCCCAGCCGAGGGCGCGGGAGCCGGCACCGGGCTGGCGCTTCGTGAAGAGCGCGACGGTGGAGTCGGCGACGATGCGGACGCCGTCGTACTCGCCGCCGTTGAGCATCATCTGCGCGAAGACGGAGAGGTCGGCCGCGGTGCTGAACAGGCCGGCGTGGCCGGCGATGCCGCCGAGCGCGTACGCGTTCTCGTCATGCACCTCGCCCTGCAGCGGATAGCCGCGGGGCGGGTTCACCTCGGTGGGCGCGATGCGGTCGCGGAGCGAGTCGGCGGGGCGGAAGAAGGTCTCGTTCATCCCGAGCGGCGTGAAGACGTGCTCCTGGAGGAACTGGTCCAGCCGCTCGCCGCTCGCGGCCTCGACGACGAAGCCGAGCATGTCGGCGCCGAGGTCGGAGTAGATGTACGCGGTGCCGGGCTCGTACTCGAGCGGGGTGTCGATGACCGCCTGCCGGGCCTCCTCGGGGGAGTGCGCGATGCGCCAGAGGTCGCGGCCGGCGGGGAGGCCGGAGCGGTGCTCGAGGAGCATGCGGATGGTGACGCGATCCTTCGGGCCGCCGGAGAAGGCGGGGACGAACCTGGAGACCGGATCGTCGAGGCGGACCTTGCCTTCGTCGAAGAGCACCATCAGCGCGGTGGTGGTCCCGACGACCTTCGTGAGCGAGGCGAGATCGTAGATGGTCTGGGTGGGGCTGACCTCCGGCCGGGAGGAGCTCCATCCCAGGCGTCCGAAGCCCTTCTCCCAGACCGCAGCGCCCTTGCGACCGACGACGACCGCGGCGCCGGGATAGCCGCCCGCATGGATGCCTCGCTCGACCACGTGGTCGATCTTGGCGAGGCGGGCAGCCGACATGCCGACGGACGCCGGGGCCTTGACCGGCAGTCCGCCTCCCGTGTGAGCAACGAGCACCGCGGAAAGCAACAGCGTGAACACCGACAGCTCCTGGGAACCGATGACGGTAGACGACCGAAACGCCGACTGACCGGCACCCGTACGATGCCAATGCAGGAGGCGTGCTTACCTTCATGAAGAGACGCCGAAAGGGGCGGGCGCCTCCCGGTCTGGCGTACTACCGGTGGGTGGAGGGGGTTCCGCGGCAGCGCGACAGGCTCCTTGGCCATAATGACCCCAGGTACGTGACGAGGCAAGGGGCGGCGGGGCAACGGGTTGGGTTAAGGGGGCTGAGAAGGGGTCTAAGGGGCGGGACGAGGGATGCGGGACGCGCGGCGCGGGCGTGGCGGTCGAGATCTCGAGCAGCTCAGCCGAGGTGTTCCGCCGTCGCGCCACGACGCGTCCCGCGTCCCTCGTCCCCCGCTGTCTCCCTTTCCCCGCGACGCTGTCCCCTCCCCGCGACAGTAAACCGTATCACCGGTTCCCGGTGACCAATCCAGCGACCCATGGAGAACACCGAGTCTCTCGTCATACGGCGCGCGATGGAGGGGGATACGGGGGCGCAACGAGCGCTCTGGACGCGGCATGCCCCTCACATCGACAGCGTTGTCAGGCGGCTGGTCGGAGGGGACGCCGACCTGGCCGCCGATATCGCGCAGGAGGTCTGGATCCAGATCTTCCGCGCGCTGCCGAGCTACCGGGGGGACTCGCAGTTCGGGACGTGGGCGCACCGGATCGCGGTGAACCGGACGCTGAACGCGCTGCGCCGGGCTCGGCGCATCGCGAGCGTCGAGGTCGAGGTGGAGGAGGAGAGCGCGATGATGGAGCCGGACACGGAGCGCGGCTTCCTCGCCGCGTCGATCGAGGAGGCGGCCGCGAAGCTGCCGCCGAGCGCGCGCGCCATCTTCCTCCTCCACGACGTGGAAGGCTACACGCACGAGGAGATCGCCGAGCAGCTCGGGATCACCACGGGCGGCTCGAAATCGCAACTGTTCAAGGCACGCGCGAAGCTGCGGACGCTGCTCGCGCACCTCGTGGACGGACCATCAGCAGCATCGGTCGGGGAACGAGAGCATGTCGCACCTGTCTACTGAGCGCCTGGCGGCGCTCGCCGACGAACCGGGAACGGCCGCGGAGCTGGCGCACCTCGCCACCTGCGAGCAGTGCGCGCGCGAGCGGCGGGCCTACCTGTCCCTCCTCGCGATGGCGGCGAGCGAGCGGGCGCGGATCGGCGAGCCGCTGTCGACGTGGGAGGGAATGGAGGGAGCGCTCGCAGCGGGAGGCGGGAGGCGGGAGGCGGGAGGCGCACCGAGCATCGTCCGGCGTCCGCTCTCCGCGGTCCGCCGGAGGCCATCGCGCGTCGCGCGCCCCGCGGCGCGGATCGCGGCGGCGCTGCTGCTCGTGGGGGGCGGGGTCGTGGCGGGGCGGTACAGCGCGGGGGCGACGCTGGTGCCGAGCGAGACGGCGCTGACGGGGACGAGTGAGGGCGGGCAGCCGATGGCGGATCGGCGGATGGCGTCATCGGCGCCGTCCGCGGAGCCGGTGCTGGCCGCGACGACGACGGCGACGAACGTCGCCGACAGCGCGACGGTCCTCTTCGGCAGCCTCGAACAGGCGCGGGCGGCGCGCGCGCGCTACGAGGCGCTGTACCAGAGCGCGGCCGCGTACATCGCGCAGCACGACACCGGCGCCGTGGCGCCGGAGAGCCCGGCGGCGATGCGCACGCGGCTCGCCGCGCTCGACCGCGTCGATCGCGCGATGCGCGAGGCGATGCACGAGGCGCCGTACGATCCGGTGATCAACGGCTACTATCTCACGACCATCGGCCAGCGCGAGCAGACGCTCCACCAGCTGAACACCGTGCTGCCCGTCGGGATGCGGATCAACAGCTTCTGATGACGACGATGACGTCCGATCGGAAAGGCGCGACGCGGAGGCTCCGGCTGATCGCCCCGCTGTTCGCCGCGGCGCTCGTGGTGCCGGGGACGGTGGCGGCCCAGCGGGTCTCGGCGGGCGAGGCGCGGAGCGCGCGCGACGGCGACAGCCTGCGGCGGGAGCGCGCGCAGATGCTCGACCGGCTCGACTCGCTGCGGCGCGAGTACGACGAGGAGCCGCTCACGCCGGACGAGCGGCGGCACCTCTCCAACGAGCTGACGAAGCTGGTGATGTCGCTCGCCGAGCTGTCGCGCGGGGAGCTCGACGTGCGCCGCATGAGCCTCGAGGCGACGCGCGCCGCCCGCGACGCCGCGCGCGAGGCGGCCCGCGCCGCGACGACCTTCCAGGGGAGCGCGTGGATGGACGCGATGCCGCGCGGCTGGATCGGCATCAACGTGGACGCCCCGCAGGTGCACGAGGTGCGCGGACAGGAGCAGTTCATCCGCTACTTCGACTACCCACAGATCCTCTCCGTCGAGCCGAACTCGCCGGCGGAGCGCGCGGGGCTCGCCGCGGGCGACGTGCTCGTGGCGTACAACGGCAACGACGTGCGCAAGCACACGATCGACGTCACGCGGCTGCTGCGTCCGAACGAGCGCGTGCGGGTGACGGTGGATCGCGACGGCGATCGGCGCGTCTTCACGGTGCGCGTGGCGCGCGCGCCGGAGCAGTTCCAGATGCGTCGCATGGCGCTCGCGCCGATGGCGCCGGCGGCCGCCCCCGCGCCGTGGCCGCCGGAGATGCCGAAGATGTTCCTCGAGGTGCCGGCGGCGCCGAAGGCGCCATCGATCCGGAGCATGCCGTCCATGCCCTCCATGCCGAACGCGCCGTCGTTGGCGGGCACGCCGAGCGCGCAGGACGACGACGAGATGAGCCGCACGTTCCGCGGCTACGGCAGCGGCGTCGTCACCTCGTTCGGCAACGGCTCGGGACACAGCGTCGTCATCACCGGCGGTCCCGGCTTCGCGTTCGAGGATGCTCCGGTCGCCGGCGCGCAGCTCGTCCAGGCGCGCGACCGCGACCTGGCGCGCTACTTCGGCGTGAGCCACGGGCTCATCGTGACGAACCTCCTCCCCGGACCCGCCCGCGCTTCCGGGCTGCGCGGCGGCGACGTCATCGTGCGCGCCGGCGGACGGAGCGTCACGAGCACCGCGCAGTTCCGGCAGATCGTCGCCGCGCACGCGCCGGAGCGCGCGGTCGAGCTGGTCGTGGTGCGCGACCGCCGGGAGCAGCGGCTGACCCTGCACTGGTGACCCGCGCGCGGCGCCCGGCCGCGCCGCGCGTCAGTGCCGCGGCGTGAGCTTGCGTCCGGCGGGCACGAGCGACTTGTGGATGGCGAGGGCGGCGATCGCGCCGTCGGCGGCGCCGGCGATCGCGAGCTGCGGCCCCGGCACGATGTCGCCCGCGGCGAAGACGTTGTGCACCGAGGTGTGGTAGTGCTCGTCGACGAGGATGTGCTGCTCGTCGTCGCGTGCGCAGCCCAGCTCGACGCCGAGGTCGTCGGCGGGATACTGGCCCATCGTGAAGAAGATCTTGTCCGCGTCGAGCTGCATCCCGTTGCGCAGCTTGAGGCAGTGGATCGCCGTGCCTGACGAGCAGACCATCTCGACGGGCTCGGTCAGCACGGGGATGTTGAGCGCGTCGAGCTTCTCGCAGTACTCGGGCAGGTCGAGCTCGGGGGAGTGGCCGTTGGTGAGGATGATGATGTCGCGCGTCCACGTGGTGAGGTCGAGCGCGAGGCCGACCGCCTTGCGGCCGTGGCCGATCACGACGACCTTCCGGCCGCGCGTCCAGTAGCCGTCGCAGTCGGGGCAGACGTGCGCGTTCTGCCCGTAGACGCGCGAGAGCCCCGGGATGTCCGGCCAGACGTCCTTGATGCCGATGGCGAGGAGAAGCCGGCGGGCCTGGAGCTCGCGGCCGTCGTGGAGCTGGAGGACGAACTCGTCGTCGCTCAGCTTGCGGGCGTGTTCGACCGTCGCGTCGACGAGGAGCACGCCGTACTCGCGGCATTCCCGGCGGCCGCGCTCGCGCAGCTCGGGGGGGCGCACGCCGGGGAGGCCGAGGAAGCCGTTGATGCCGCGCGTCTCCCAGTTGCGCGGATCGCCGCTGTCGACGAGGACGACGGAGTGGAGATAGCGGCCGAGCCAGATGGCGGCGGTGAGCCCGGCCGGGCCACCGCCCACGATGCCGACGTCGAAGCGAGTGTCGTCAGGGTCGCGTGTCACGGCCCGACGGCAGGGCAAGATCGGTTCCGGCCGCGGGAGGCGGCCGGCGACGGTCAACCGTGCTGCACGGAGCCCGGGGGCAGCCGATAGAGCAGGCGCACGGTGGCGCGATCGGCGGCGGACAGCTCGCGCACGCGGACCTTCGCCGCCATGATGCTCGTCGGGTCGGTGGTGTGGTCGAGCCCGAGCAGGTGGCCGATCTCGTGGAGCGTCATCGCCCGCATCGCGTCCTCGTCGAGCATCTCGCCGTGGTTGTGGTGCACGGCGAGGACGATGTCGGCGTCGGTGATCCACCAATCGTCGTCGCGCGCCCACTTCGTGCGGCCGCTGATCGGCTGCTGGAAGTGGTCGATCCACGTCACGTGGACGTCGGCGTCGGCCGAATCCGTCGTGAAGACGAAGGGGACGGGGAGGTCGAGGCGGTTCCAGTCCTCGAAGGCGGAGCGGACCTGGTCGACGTAGCCCGGCACCCAGTCGGCGACGGCGGAGGTGGGCTGGATCCAGATCTCGAGCGGGTCATTGCGGCGATCGGGCCAGCGCGCGAGGGAGGAGTCGCGCTCGCCGAGGATCTCGCCGATGTACGTGCCGGCGCCGCTGCGGCGGAGCTGGCGGCGCACCTCGGCGCGCGTGCGCTCGTCGCCCCCGCCGTTGAGGATGGCGCCGGCCGCGGTGGCCGTGATCGCGGAAGCCCTCTGGGGCGACACACCGCTCACGCGGACCGCACCGATGACGGTGGCTCCGGCGAGGAGCGCGAGGAGTGGGAGGAATACTCGCTTCATGGCGGGAGGGGTACTGCGCCCGGGGATGGCGCCTCGAGAAAAGCTTCGACGATCGAGAAGAAGCGGGCGGGCGCTTCCCAGAAGGGCATGTGCCCGGTGGCGGGGATGAACGCGCTCCGTGCAGCGGGCAGCAGGACCGAGAGCCGGTCGGCTACCGCGCTGGGCAGGGGATCGAGTTCACCGTGGATGACGAGCGTGGGGACGGAAAGGGCACTCAGTCGAGCTCGCCAGTCGTAGCCATCGCTCCGCAGTCGGGCCAGGGCCGCCGCGCCCGCGAGGCTCGTCGCTTTCGGTGGGGTGAAGTACGCAGCGAGGTCGGGATCGGCGAACCACGCCGGGTAGATGGCGCGGGCGTGGCGGCTGTGGAGGTCCGGGTCGGGCCGACCCAGTGCCGCATCATCGAGTACCTCGAGCGCGGCGCGTTGTTCCCCGTGCAGGCGCGCGAGGGCGTTGCGGCGCAGCTCGGGCATCCAGTCGCTCGTCGGGCCGACGGCGTCGACGAGGACGAGGCGCCGCGTGCCGCCGCCGTCCGCGGCGGCGCCGAGCATGGCGATGCCGCCGCCCCAGGAGTGGCCGAGCACGTCCCACCGGCGGACGCCGAGCGCGCGCCGGAGCGCGCCGACGTCGGCCGCGTCGTCGTCGATCGTGGAAGCCAGCGGCTCCGCTGGCATCGCGGACGCGCCGCGCCCGCGCTGATCGTAGAGGATGACCTGGCGGCTCTGCGCGAGTGGGGAGAGCGCCGGCCAGAGCATCGAATGATCGTAGAGCATGCCGCCGTTGATGCAGACGAGGGGCGGCCGGTCGTCGACGGGGGGCGAGCTCCACACGGCGAGCGCGACACCACGCACGCGCACGCTCTGGCGCTCGAGGCGCGGGGCGCGGGGAAGGGAGCGGCGGAAGGCGACGAAGGCGGAGCGGGGCACGCGCGGGGGGACGAGGGACGAGGGGGTCATCCCGAGGGAGCGAAGCGAGCGAGGGAACTACGTTGTGCCGACGGTGGGTCGGATCGAGGACGAGCGTGATTGCTCATTAGTTCTTGGCGGGCCGCTCGGGATGCCTCTCATGACATCCCGAGCGGCTGGCCAACAACAATGACGAACGACCAACGACGTTCTTTCGTTCTTTCGCGTTCGCGGCGCCACTCGCGCCTGCCCACATCTGCCGGCACGTCTATCGGACGCGCCATCGGGCATCCCGCCACTCGTGGCTCCTCCACTCCCTGACGACTCGCCGCCCAGGATGCGCATCCTCGAGACGCGAGACCACCGCGACCAGGATCGCGAACGCGTTCGTCGGCTCGTCGAAAGGGTCGAGGGTGGAGGGTCGAGGGTCGCGGGTCGAGCGCAGCGGGATGAGGGGCGAGGACGTACGTGATTGGTCGTCAGTAGTTGGTCATTGGCGAGCCGCTCGGGATGCTTCTGGTGCCATCCCGAGCGGCTCGCCAATCACGAACGACCAAGAACCAATCACGTCCTGCCTCGCCCCTCAGCCCCTCAGCCCAGCGTCACCACCCGTCCCTCGCGGGCCGACACATGCGCCGCCTCGATGATCTCGAGGCCGGTGATCGCGTCTTCGGGCGCGACGGGTGGGGGCGCGTCGCCGGCGAGGCAGGCGGCGACGCCGGCGTAGTAGCACTCGTAGCAGCCGCGCTCCGTGCGCACGATGCGCACGTCGTGGCCGAGGCCGAAGCGGCCATAGCGCTCCGGGACGTCCTCGCCCCAGCCTGGGTTGCCCGGGCGGGCGCCGGCGATCATCGCGTGCTCCTGCGGGTCGAGGCCGTACTTGATGTACGCGCCCCTGCTGCCGAAGACGATGAAGCGCGGGGCTGGGCGCGCGGCGACGGCGCTCGCGACGAGCCGCGAGCGCACGCCGTTCGCCTGCGACGGCGCGAGGAAGGCGTCGCCGCCGGCGACGACGCCGGGGAGCCGGCGGTCGATCTCGGCATAGACGCTGCGCACCGGACCGCCGAGCACGAGCGCCTGGTCCACGAGATGCGCGCCGATGTCGAAGACGATGTCCTCGGCGTTGTGCGGCGCGTCGGGCTGGGTCCAGCGCGGCTTCGGCGTCGCGCGCCAGCGCTCGAAGCGCGACTCGAAGCGCCAGAGCTCCCCGAGCTCACCGTCGGCGAGGAGGCGGCGGATGGTGAGGAAGTCGCCGTCCCAGCGCCGGTTGTGGAAGGGGATGATCCGGAGGTTCTTCGCGCGCGCCGTCTCGACGAGGCGCCGCGCCTCGACGGCGCTCGCGGCGAAGGGCTTGTCCACGACGACGTTCATCCCGGCGGCGAGCGCCTCGGCGGCGTGCGTGGCGTGCTCGCCGTTGGGGGAGGCGACGACGACGAGGTCGAGCCGCGGCGTCATCTCCAGCAGCTGCGGCACGCCGTCCACCACGGCCGTGCCGGGGTACTCGCGCTCGATGCGCTGCCGGCGCTCGACGTTGCGCGTGACGATCGCGGCGAGGCGCAGCCCGGGGGTGCGGGCGATGATCGGCGCGTGGAAGACGGAGCCGGCGAGGCCGAAGCCGATGACGCCGACGCGGAGCTCCTGGGCGGTGCGAGCGGGCATGTGGACGGTCAGGTGGGAAGCTGGAGGATGCGCTGCCAGATCTCCGGGTCGACGGGCACGCCCTCGCGCGCGCTCTCCTCGCGGAGGCGGAGGGTGCGCTCGCCGGGATAGCGGACGGCATCCGCGCCGCCGCTGGCGGCGCGAAGGTGCGCGATGACGGCATCGGCGACGGCGCCCGCGGGCGCGCCGCCGCCAAACGAGGGATCGATGGCGAGGAAGAGCTGCGACAGGCCGCCCTCGCGCACGACGTCCTGCGGGATCTCGTGCGTCGCCAGGCCGGCGGCGAGGGTGGCGGCGGCGATGTCGAGGACGAGGGCGAGCGCCGATCCCTTCCAGTAGCCGATGGGGAGCGGCCGGCCGGAGCGCTCGATGGCGGCGGGATCGCGCGTCGGCTCCCCCGCCTCGTCGAAGCCGCCGGGGACGGGGAGGGGCTCGCCGCGGCGGCGGTACGACTCGAGCGCGCCAAACGAGTACTGTGACATCGCCATGTCGAGGACGACGTGGCCGCCGGCGCGCGGCACGGCGATCACGAGCGGGTTGTTGCCGAGGAGCGGCGTCGCCGCCCCCCACGGCGGGAGGTTCGGCATCGTGTTCGTCCAGCAGATGCCGATCATCCCCGCGTCCGCCGCCTGCCAGCCGTAGGCGCCGCCGCGCATCCAGTGGTTGGTGTTGCGGAGGGCGACGCCGCCGATGCCGTGCTGCCGGGCGAGGGCGACGGCGCGGTCCATCGAGCGCTCGGCGTTGAGGTTGCCGGGGCCGCGGCAGCCGTCCCAGCGCTCGAAGGCGCCGTGCGCGGCGACGCGCGTCGGCACGGCGTGGACGTCCACGACGCCGGCGCGGACGGTCTCGACGAAGCGCGGGAAGCGGTTCACGCCGTGCGAGGCGACGCCGTCGCGGCTCGCCTCGGCGAACAGCCGCGCGCAGCGCTCCGCGTCCGTGGGCGCGAAGCCCATCGCGACGAGGACGCGCGCGAGCCGCGCCTGCAGCTCGGCGAAGGCGATGCGCGGCATCAGCCGGTGTTGCGCAGCCCCTGGGCGACGCCGCTCAGCGTCGTCGCGAGCGCCTCCGACACGCGCGCGCGCTCGCCGTCGGCGCCGCGGGCCAGGGCGCGCTTGCGGCGCATCAGCGCCATCTGGAGGAGCGAGAGCGGGTCGACGTAGGGATTGCGCAGCGCGATCGCCGACTGGAGCACCGGGTTGTCGTCGAGCAGGTGCGCCGCCTCGCGGATGCGCAGGAGCGCGCGCGTGGTGCGCTCGAACTCCTCCTCGAGGCGCGCGAAGAGCGCCATGTCCCCGCCGAGGCTCTGCACGTACGTGCGCGCGATGGCGAGGTCCGCCTTCGCGCAGACCATCTCGATCTTCGCGAGCAGGTCGTCGAAGAAGGGCCAGGCGCGCGCCATGCGGCGGAGGAGCGCGAGCCCGTCGTCCGTCGCGATCGCCTCGTCGAGCGCCGTGCCCACGCCGAGCCAGCCGGTGAGCATGAGGCGGATCTGCGTCCAGCCGAAGCTCCACGGGATCGCGCGGATCCCCTCGATCCCCGCGCCGGCGCCGGGGCGGTACGAGGGACGCGAGCCGAAGCGCGCGTCGGCGAGCTCCTCGATCGGCGTCGCGGCACGGAAGAGCGTGAACAGCTCCTCGCTCTCGTGCACGAGCTCACGATAAACGTCGAGCGAGCGATCGGAGAGCGCCGACATCGTCTGGCGGAAGCGCTCCACGTCGGCGGGCGAAACGTCGTCGCGCCAGTCGGTGAACTCCTGCAGCAGCACGCCGGAGAGCGTCACCTCGAGCGTGCGCTCGGCGAGCGGGAGGAGGCCGAACTGCTGCGAGATGATCTCGCCCTGCTCGGTGATCTTGATCCGGCCTTCCGTGGTGTCGGGCGGGAGCGAGGCGAGGGCGCGATAGACGGGCGAGCCGCCGCCGCGCCCCACCGTGCCGCCGCGGCCATGGAAGAGGGTGAGGGCGATGTCGCGCCCCTCGAGCGCGCGCGCCAGCTCCTCCTGCACGCGGTAGAGCGCCCACGACGACGCGAGCACGCCGGCATCCTTGCTCGAGTCGGAGTAGCCGATCATCACCTCCTGCCGGCGTCCGCGCGCGGCGAGCTGCCGCGCGTAGACGGGGTCGTCGAGCAGCGCGCGCATGACCTGCGGCGCGTGATCGAGGTCGTCGAGTGTCTCGAAGAGCGGCACGACGTCGAGCCGCGAGACGGGCGCGTCGCCGGCGAGGTCGACGAGCCCCGCCTCGCGGGCGAGGAGGAGGACACGGAGCAGGTCGTCGCCGCCGCGCGCCATCGAGATGATGTACGTCGACGCCGCGGGGGCGCCCATCTCGTCCTGGATCGTGCGGATGGCGCGGAAGGTGTCGAGCACGCGCCGGGTGGAATCGGCGAGCGCGACCTGCGGGCCGACGAGCGGGCGCCGGCCGAGGAGCTCCCGGTGCAGCGCCCGCGTGTCGAAGGGCTCCTCGCCGAGCTGGCGCGCGATGTCGTCGAGGGCGGCGGTGTGGACGTCGGCGTGGTCGCGCACGTCCATGCGCAGCCCGTGAAAGCCGTGCGCGCGCAGCGTGGCGAGGAGCGGGTCGAAGGTCGTGCGGCACGCCTCCAGCGCGCCGGCGCTCACGAGACAGTCGCGGACGAGCAGCAGGTCGCGCTCGAAGGCGGCGGCGTCCGGGTACGCCGCCGGCTCGTGGCGGGGGCGGCCCGCGTCGCGCGACGCGACGAGCCGCCGCGTGGCCTCGATGCGGCCTTCCATGAAGGTGAGCTTGAGCCGCACCGGCTCGTCGGCGTTGCGCTTGCGATTCGCCTCCCAGATCTCGGGGAGCGCCTCGCGATCGGGGACGAGCGACGCGCGCAACGCGTCGGTGGGCGGCGCGATGCGCGCGGAGAGCGAGAGGCGGTGCGCGAGGTCGTCGAGCGCGTCGCGGTAGCGGCCGAGGACGACGTAGGCCGCGCGCCGCGCCGCGGCGATGGTGATGTCCGGCGTGACGAAGGGATTGCCGTCGCGATCGCCGCCGACCCAGTTACCGATGCGGAGCGGCACGCCGACACGGAGCGCGTCGGTGGACGCGCCGAACTCCTCCTCGAAGGCACGGAGGAGCGCGTCGTGCGCCTGCGCGCGCGCGTCGAGGAGCCGCGTCTCGAGATACCAGAGAACGGTGCTGACCTCGTCCATCACCGACGGGCGGTCCTGCCGCACCTCGGCGGTGAGCCAGAGGAGCTCGACCTCACCCTCGAGCGCATCCTCGATCGCGAGGTGCTCGCTCTTCGGCATCTCGCCGCGCGCGAGGAGCAGGTCGGCGACGCGCGCCTGGAGGGCGAGGAGGGTGCGCCGCGTGGACTCGGTGGGGTGCGCGGTGAGCACCGGCGAGACCTCGAGGCGCGCGATCGCCTCGGCCACCTCCGCGGCGGAGCGGCCGCCGGCGCGCAGGCGCTGCATCGTCCATCGCGCCGACGCGGGCTGCGGCTCCGTCCCGCCGTGCCGCTGGTAGTCCCTGCGGCGGCGGATGCGATGCACCTGCTCGGCGGTGTTGATGAGGAGGAAGAAGAGCGTGAAGGCGCGCGCGGCGACGGCGCTCAGGCCGACGGGGAGCTTCTCGACGCGCGCGAGGAGCTCCTCGAGCGTGGGCGCGTCGGTGGCGCCACGGCGACGGGCGCGGGCGGCCCGGCGGAGCTCGTCGACGGTGCGGAAGGCCTCCTCGCCCTCGAGCCGGCGGATGACGCGGCCGAGGGTGGCGGCGAGCCAGCGCACGTCCTCGTGGAGGGCGACGTCCTCCGGACGGGTGGCGGGATCGGAGGGGAGCGGGATGGCGCGGGCGAGGGATTCGTCCATGCCGGATTCTACTCGCTCCGGCCGCCCTCGAGCCAGGGACGCAGATAGGCGACGAGGAGCGCGTGCAGCTCGCCGCGCATGGCGCGCCGTTCGGCGGGGGGGACGCTCACCTCGATGTACTGGAGGAGGGCGCGGCCGGCCTCGACGGCGGTGGCGGCGATCCGGCGGCGCCTCGTCGCCGCGATGTGCGGGGCGCGGGCGCGGAGGAGCCGGTCCACGCGGCGGACGAGCTTCCGGCGGAGCTGCCCGCGCAGCTGGCGCAGCGCCTCGCTGCCGGCGGGGGCGAAGAGGATGGCGAAGTAGCCGGGGTGCGCCTCGTGGAAGGCGACGAAGGGCGCGAGCACGGCGTCGACGAGCGCGTCGAGCGGGAGAGCGGTGACGGAGGGCGCAGCGTCGGCGGCGTCGAGCAGGGCGACGAGGTCGGAGACGTAGCGGCCGGCGAGGGCGTGGAGGAGCGCGTCGCGGTTGGGGAAGAACTGGTAGAGGGAGCCGATGGAGGTGCCGGCGCGCTCGGCGATGGCGTCCATGGTGACGGCGTCGGCGCCGAGCTCGGCGCAGAGCGCCCCGGCGGCGCGGGTGATCCGGTCGAGGCGCTCGCGGGAGCGGCGCTGGGAGGGGACTCTGCGGGAAGCGGGACGCGGGACGCGGGACGCGCGGGGCATCGTGGTGCAGTAAGGATCGCGGTGGCGACATCGGGGCCGGAACAACGTGAGCCATTCCTCACGTTCGTTGACAACGTGAGGAATTCCTCACATTCTGTCAACGGAGTCGGCGCGCCACCATCATCGCACGAGGAACCCATGCCGAGCTACAAGGCCCCGCTCGACGACATCCGCTTCGTCCTCGACGAAGTGCTCGACGTCGCGCAGCTCACCGCGCTCCCGGGGTACGAGGAGGCGAGCCCGGAGCTGCTGCTCACCGTCCTCGAGGAGGGGGCGCGGCTGTGCGAGGAGGTGCTCGCGCCGCTGAACCAGAAGGGGGACGCCGAGGGGTGCCGGTACGAGAACGGCGTGGTCACGACGCCGGCCGGGTTCCGCGAGGCGTACCAGGCGTACTGCGACGGCGGCTGGCCGGCGATGACCGCGGTGCCCGAGTACGGCGGGCAGGGGCTGCCGCACCTCACGCGTTTCGTGTTCGACGAGATGCTCTGCTCGTCCAACCTCTCGTTCAGCATGTATCCCGAGCTGGCGCACGGCGCGACGGCGCTGCTCGAGCGGTGGGGGGACGAGGAGCTGAAGGCGCGCTACCTGCCGAAGCTCGTCGACGGCTCGTGGGGCGGGACGATGTGCCTCACCGAGCCGCAGGCGGGGACGGACCTCGGCATCATCCGCACGCGCGCCGTGCCGGCCGGGGACGGCGCGTACCTCGTCACCGGGACGAAGATCTTCATCTCGGCGGGGGAGCACGATCTGACGGAGAACATCGTCCATCTCGTGCTGGCGAAGCTCCCCGACGCGCCGCCTGGGACGCGCGGCATCAGCCTCTTCCTCGTGCCGAAGCGGCTGCCGACGGACGAGGGGGGCGCGGGCGCGCCTAACGGCGTCTCCTGCGGCTCGATCGAGCACAAGATGGGGATCAAGGGCAACGCGACGTGCGTGATGAACTTCGAGAACGCGCGCGGATGGCTCGTCGGCGAGCCGCACAAGGGCATGCGCGCGATGTTCACGATGATGAACGGCGCGCGGCTCGGGGTCGGGATGCAGTGGCTCGGGCTGGCCGAGGTGGCGTACCAGAACGCCGTGGCGTACGCGAAGGAACGGCTGCAGGGGCGGGCGCCCGACGGCCCGGCGAACCCGGGGCAGGATGCCGACCCGATCATCGTGCATCCCGACGTGCGCCGGATGCTGATGACGATGAAGGTGTACATCGAGGGGATGCGCGCGCTCGCCTACTGGGTGGGGATGCTCATCGACGTCGAGGACCGGCACCCCGACGCGGCGCGGCGCGAGGAGGCGGCGGACCTCGTGGCGCTGATGACGCCGGTGATCAAGGCCTTCCTCACCGACACCGGCTTCGAGATCACGAACCTCGCCCTGCAGTGCTACGGGGGGCACGGCTACATCCGCGAGTACGGGATGGAGCAATTCGTCCGCGACGCGCGCATCGCGCAGATCTACGAGGGGACGAACGGCGTCCAGGCGATGGACCTGCTCGGGCGGAAGGTGCCGGAGGGGAACGGGCGGCTGGTGAAGCGCTTCGCCGCGCTGGTGCAGCGGGACCTCGCGGCGGCGGGGGCGAGCAGCGAGCCGGCGGTGCAGGCGCTCGCGAAGAAGCTCGGCGAGGCGCTGCAGCTCCTGCAGAAGGTGACGCTGGGGATCATGGCGCGGGCGCAGGAGAACCCGGCGGAGATCGGGGCGGCGGCGGCGGAGTACCTGCGGCTGTTCGGGATCGTGGCGACGGGGTGGATGTGGCTGCGAATGGGGACCGTCGCGGCTGCCAAACGAGGGACGGGCGGGGACGGGGCGCGCTACGCGGACAAGCTGGCGTGCGTGGCGTGGTATGCGGGGAAGGTGATGCCGCAGGTCGCGGCGCTCGCCCAGGCGATCGAGGCGGGGGCGGGGGCGACGGCGGTGCAGTTCTGATTCGCCCCCCGGCGGATCATCGCGGGAGGTCCCGGATGTCGCGAGCGACCGGCGAGAGATCGTTTCCGAGCTGGTGATCGCGCCCGGCCAGCCGGCGCACACGGGCCCATGGAATGGTTCGGGCGTACAGGTCCACGTGCGCCACGGGCACGATCGCGTCGTCCTCGCCGTGGTACAGCAGCACTGGCACTCCAGATGGCAATCGTGTCGCGAGATCCGGTCGACGATCGATCTCCTCGCTCGTCCACCCTCCCTCGCCGATGAAGGGCGCCGCGATGAGCACGATCGCGCCCAGGCTCGTCGCGGCGGCCGACTCGGTGAGGACATGGATCAGGATCGTGCCTCCGACGGAGTGTCCCACGGCCACGGCGCCGCGCCGCAGCGCAGCGAGCTCCTTCTCGACGGTGGGCTTCCACGTCGCCAGGCTCGGATCGGCCTCGTTCGGCATGGTCGGGTAGCGAACATCATAGCCCGGCCCGAGCGCGCGTCGCAGGCTCTCGACGAGCGCCAGATCCCACTCCTCGTGCACGCCCTCGCCCGCACCCTGGATGAACAGCACGTCGGTCATCTGGATCGATCTCCAGGGGACGGCCACAGACGCTGGAACCCCTCAGGGCACATCATAGAACGCCACCGCCGCTCCCGCATTCCCCCGCCACAGCACCGCGAGCCGCCCCGGGATGCTCGACGCGTCCATGGCATACCCGGAGTCTGCGGCCACGTCCACATCGGCGATGCGCCGCGCGCCGGCGTCGACGATCACCACACTCCGGTGGTCGTGGAGCGATGTGATACGCCGCCCCGGGCCGAGCGAACGTACGATGTCGGCCCGAGGGATGCTGGCCACGCGCGAGAGCTGGCCATGCGGCCCGAGGGTCCAGATCTCGCTGCGGCCGCGCTGCCGCACGATGCACGCCGCGTAACCGCCGTCGGCGCCACCGCATTGCGGGATGCCGTCCACCTCACCGACCTGCCGGCGGCCGGCATCATCGATCTCCCAGAGGCCGACGCGGAAGGGCAGCAGGTTCAGGTCCACCAGCACGCCGTCGCGACCAGTCAGGTCGTAGGCGGGGACGACGAGGCGCTCGCCGACGCGCACGACGCCCATCATCACGCCGGCGGCATCCGCGCGCCGCAGGCGGCGCACGGCGGTCGACGGGGATCCGACGCGCCCCGTAACCACCACCGGTGTCCATGTCGCTTCGTCGATTCCGCTCACGACCCACGCTCGATCGCCTGGCGACACGGCGAGCCGCGGATTGGTGAGCCGGGGCAGCGCCTGCCGCCAGAGCGCGCCTGACGAGTCGACGTCCTGCAGCTCCAGGCCGAGCGAATCGCCGATCGTCCGCAGCGCGAGCAGCTGATGACCGCCGGTGAACGCTGCCGCGACCGCGTGCACCTCCCGTCGCACGCCGCTCGTCGAGCCGAGGGTGTACGGAAACCGGCCCTCCCGGCTCTCGGCGAGCTCGACGTGCTGCGCGAGGAACCAGTCGCCGTCCGGCGAGAGCTGGACGCTGCTCGTGTTCCGCGGCAGGGGTATGCGGCCGGTCTCGCGGGCCGCCACACGAGTGCGCGTCAACCCGCCGCGGTGCGCGCCGAACGCGTCCATCGACCACACGGCCGTGGCGGCGGCGAGCACGCCCGCCGTGGCGAGGGCGGCCGCCGTCGCGCGGGCGCGCCGCGCCGACGTGGTGACGAGCGCCGCGGCCAGGCCGGCCAGCGTGATCGCGAGCGTCCCGACCAGCGGCAGCTGCGCCAGGCTGGCCGGGGGAAGGTCGGTCGCGGCGATGCCGACGAGGAGCAGCACGATGGCGGCCAGGCCGCCCAGCACCAGGAGCGCCGCTCGCGAGCCGGCATCGTGCAGCGCATCCTGCCCGGCGTCGTGGCGGCGGCGATGCCAGACGCGCCACAGGCCGAGCGCGCCCAGCGCGGCGAGGACGACGATCGGGATCAGGGCATCGGCGCCTGACGAGCCATCGCGCAGGAGGCCGAAGAGCGCCGCACCGCAGGCCATCGTCCCCAGCGCCGCCAGCGCGGCCGTGCTGGGCAACAGCGCGGCGAGTGCGGCGGGGACGAGGAGCACGCCGACATCCCGCGACAGCAGCAGCGCCAGGAGGGTCGCGACCGCGATCAGCCGCGTGTCGGGGAAGGGGCGCCGCCCCAGCTCCCGGTGGAGGCGCCAGTCGATCCGGTCGAGCGCCCGCTGCACGATCGTCACCTGCGCGGGCGCGAGCGGCACGCTCCAGCTCTCGCCGTTCCGGTGCGTGGCCCTCAGCACGCGCTCGGCGCCGGCGGCCGCGACGCGCAGCTCGACGAGCGCATCCCAGACCACGGACCGCGTGCTGGCCGCATGGGTGCGCAGGGACGCGAGATCGTCGGGCACGTCCGCGGGCACGCCATCGAACCAGTGCGCCCGGTCGTCGTCCAGGACGACGATGCTGCCGGCGGACGCGGTGGCCAGGACCACGGGTGCACCGAGCATCGGGACGGGGCTGGCCGCCGCGGCACCGGCGCGCAGCGCCTGGACGCGGCGGGCCAGGCTCGGGTGCGACGCGCGACGCTCGTAGTCCACCGGCAGACGCCGCGGTATCATGGCGTGCACGTGCAGCTTGACGAGCGCGCGGGCGACGACCTCCGCGTCGCCGCAGAGTGCCGCGGCGCGCAGGTCGCTCTCCATCTCCCGCTGCTTGCGGCGGCGCCCGCGATGCGCGAGCACGGCGATCGGCACGAGCGCCCAGAGCGCCGGGATCAGCGACGCCCACGGCAGCGCCAGCCAACTCGCCCCGAACCCGGCGGCCACGCCGAGCAGGACGAGTCCGCGGTTCTCCGCCTGCCTGCGGCGCAGCGAGCGAGGGCCGTGCTGCTCGATGTGCGACAGCTCGTGCGCGTAGATCGCGGCCACTTCGTCGGCGTCGAGCAGCTCGAGGAGGGCGTTCCCGAGGCCGATCGCCGGGTGTCGCGCCGAGGGGAGCGCGACCGCGTTCATGAACCGCGTGCCCGTGCCGCCGATTCGGTACAGCGCCGGCGCCGCCGTCCCCGCGCGCTCGGCGATGGCGGCGACGCGCCGCTCGACGTCGGCGTCCGCGAGCGGAGCGGCATCATGTGCCCAGAGCCACAACGGCACGCCCCAGTGCTCCCACGCGAGGAGGAGCGGCACCAGCGCGAGCGACAGCAGCCGGTAGCGCGCATCGATCGAGAGGACGATCTCCGGCGTGACGACGAGGACGAGCCAGAAGCCGAACCCGCCGACCACGGATTTCGCGCAGCGCCAGCCGTAGCGAGCGACTCCCTGCGTCTCGATCCCCAGCGTCCGACGCAACGGGTAGGTGCCGGCGATCAGCGCGACGGCGAGCAGCGGGATGCTCCACCACGACTGGCGGCCGCCCAGGACGATCGCGAAGACGGCACAGAAGGCGAAGACCTGAAGTGTGCGCTGCCGCCGGGCGAGGAGGAGCTCGGGGAGGGTGGGGTCGTGGATCGAGCGCGCGAGCTGCCGGCCCGTCCACCAGGCGGTGATACCGGGGGCGAGCGCGGCAAGGGCCACGACGGTGAGCAGAACGCTGGAGTCCAGATCCATGGCGAGGGGTGGGTTCCCTCACGGACGGTGGCGGCGCGCAGGGCGTCACGGGCGCTCGGTCGATGTCGCCCCACTGGGGGCTTGCGACGCGACCCTCGACGTGTACGCTTCGACCTGGCGCTCGTGCATCACGCGCTCGCGTTCGTCGACCGAGCGCCGCGATCACTCGCGACGATGCGCGCCGGCCGCCGGTTGGCGATGATGCCACTCAACCTGCCAGTGCGACGTCAGAGGCCTCGCACCGCGACTTCCGGAGAGAGCGATCGTGATTCGTCCTGACACCCGCCGGCGCAAGCACAGGGCGGGCGCCGCCCCCCTGGTCTGGGTCGTCGTCGTCGTCGTGGCGGCGCTCGTGGTCACCGTCGCCGCCGGCGTGATCCACCGTCGCAGCGCGCAACGCGCCGACGCGGTCGCCGCGGCCGCGGACACCGCCGCGCCCGCGCAGCCGGTCCCGGCGGAGATCATGCGGGAGCTGGAGAACGTCCCCGCCGCGGCCTGGCGGCGCGCGGGCACGGAGGACGCGGCGGTACCGGTCTTCGTGGGAGACAGCGATCGGGTCGGCGCGAAGCCGGTGGTGCTCTACATCGGCGCGGGCTTCTGCCCCTACTGCGCCGCCGCGCGCTGGTCGATGGTCGCCGCGCTGTCGCGCTTCGGCACGTTCTCCGGCCTCACCCTCGGCGCTTCGGCCGCGGAGGACGTGTATCCGAGCACGCCGACCTTCTCGTTCTACAGGAGCAGCTACGCCAGCGACTACGTCGCGTTCCAGTCGGTGGAGCTGGAAGGCGACGTGCCGCTCCCCGGCGGCCGCTACAATCCGCTCGAGAAGCCGACGGCCGAGCAGGAGGCGCTGCTCGACAAGTACGACGCGCCGCCGTACGTGAAGAGCGCGGGCGGCATCCCGTTCATCCTCGTCGGCGGCCGGTTCATGTGGAGCGGCTCGCCGTTCAATCCCGGCGTGCTCGCGGGGAAATCGCAGGCGGCGATCGCGGGGACGCTGGCCCAGGGGACGGACGACGCGGCGAAGGCGATCCTGAGCAACGCCAACGAGCTCACGGCGGCCATCTGCGCCGTGGATGGCGGCAAGCCGGCGGCGGTCTGCTCCGCGCCGGAGATCCAGAGCGCGATCAGGAAACTGCCGTCGAAGACGCCCTGATGCGGCAGCGCACGGCCGACCGCCTGACGCTCGCCCTGGCGCTGGTCGGGCTGCTCATCGTGGGGTACCTGACGCTGCTGCACTACGACAGCAGCGTGCCGCTGGTGTGCAGCGCGGGCTCGTACGTGAACTGCGAGACGGTGCTGACCAGTCCCTCGGCGACGGTGCTCGGCGTGCCCGTCGCCGTGTGGGGCCTCGCGTGGTTCACGGTCGCGTCGGCGCTCGCGGCGGGGCTGCTCCGCGCGCAAGTGCGGGATGCGTGGAACACGCTGCGGATCGCGTCGCTCGCGTGGACCGCGGCGGGCACGGTCGGCGTGCTGTACCTCGTGTACCAGGAGGTCGGCGTGATCGGGAAGCTCTGCGCCTGGTGCACGGGGGTGCACGTCATCATCGTCGCGATGCTGGTCGTGCAGGTGGCGGGCCTCCCGGAGCGGGCGGAGGAGCGACTCGGCGCGCCGTGACGTCGGCTGGCCCGTCGCGGCGCGACGTCACCCGCGGCGCGCCGCCTCGATCGTCGCGATGTCGATCTTCTTCGTCTGCATCATCGCGTCGAAGGCGCGCTTCGCGACCGCCGGGTCCGGATCCGCGATCGCCTGCGTGAGCACGATCGGCGTGATCTGCCAGTAGAGGCCCCACCGATCCCGGCACCAGCCGCACTCGATCTCCTGGCCGCCATTGCCGACGATCGCGTTCCAGTAGCGGTCCGTCTCGGCCTGATCGACCGTCGCGACCTGGAACGAGAACGCCTCGTTGTGCTTGATGGCCGGTCCGCCATTGAGCCCGAGGCAGGGAATGCCGAGCACGGTGAACTCGACGGTGGGGACGTCGCCCTTCTTGCCGGACGGAAAGTCACCGGGCGCGCGATGGACCGCTCGAACCGAGGAGTCGGGGAAGGTCTCGGCATAGAAACGAGCGGCGCCTTCGGCGTCGCGATCGTACCAGAGGCAGATGGTGTTCCTGGGAGGAGTCGCCATGAGAGGGCTCCGGTGGGGTGCGGGTTCTTGGGAACGCAGCGTCCTCTGGCCGGCCTAACGGTGAGGCCGAGCCGCGCGTCAGTCAACAGGCGCAGCTCGGAGGCTCACCACTTCCCCGCCAGCTCCTTCCGGAACCACTTGTCGTACACCCACCGCACGCGCGCCATCGTCTCGCCCGGGAGCGCGGGCAGATCGGCCGCGCGCACGTTGCCCTCGACCTGCGCGACGTTCCGCGCCCCGGGGATCGCCGCCGTCACCTCCGGGAACATCAGGATCCACCGCAGCGCGAGCTGCGCCATCGTCGCGCCGTCGGGCACGAGCGGTCGCAGCTCCTCGACGGCCTTCAGCCCCTCCTCGTAGTCCACGCCGCTGAAGGTCTCGCCGACGTCGAAGGCCTCGCCATGGCGGTTGTAGTTGCGGTGGTCGGTCGCGGCGAAGGTGGAGTCGGGGCGCAGCTTGCCGGTGAGCAGCCCGCTCGCGAGGGGGACGCGGGCGAGGATGCCGACCTTCCGCTCGCGCGCCGTCGGGAAGAACTGCTCGGCGGGCTTGAGGCGGAACATGTTGAAGATGATCTGCACCGACTGCACGTTCGGGTACTCCACCGCGCGCAGCGCCTCGTCGACGCGCTCGACGCTCACGCCGTAGTAGCGGAGCTTCCCGGCGGCGACGAGGTCGTCGAGGATGCCGAAGACCTCGGGCATCTCGTACACCTCGGACGGGGGGCAGTGGAGCTGGAGCAGGTCGAGCGCCTCCATCTCGAGGTTGCGCAGGCTGCGCTCGACGAACGCGGTGAGGTTCTCGCGCGTGAATCCGGCGGCGACGTGGGGGTTCAGGCGGCGTCCGGCCTTGGTGGCGACGATGATCTCCTCGCTGCGCTCGCGCCGCAGCCGCGCGATGAGGCGCTCGGAGTGGCCGTCGCCGTAGACGTCGGCGGTGTCGATGAAGTTGACGCCGAGGTCGACGGCGCGGTGCAGGGAACGCAGCGACTCCGCGTCGTCGGTGCGTCCCCACGCGTCGCCGCCGATGGCCCAGGCGCCGAAGCTGATCTCGGAGATGCGGAAGCCAGTGCGGCCGAGGGTGCGGTAGTGCATGGGGTCAGGTGTCGGGGAGTGGTGAGGTTGCCATCTTGCGCGAAGCGAGGGATCTGGCGTCGGTGTGGCGGAGCCAGATCCCTCGGTCGCTACGCTCCCTCGGGATGACAAACCAGGCGGGCGCTCCCGCAGGATGACAAGAACAGCCGGTACAGGATGATGATACTAGCGCAATGGCTGCCCATCGGCGGCGCACGCTGGATCACTCGCTGCGCTCGGGATGACCAGGCATCTCCCGCAAGACCAGCGGCCCTGCGGCGTGCCGCAGGGCCGCTCCTCGTGCTCACCTCCAGCTTCGTCTCGCCTACCCCCACCGCAGATCCTGCTTCGACAGCGGCAGCGCGCGCACGCGCTTGCCCGTCGCGGCGAAGATCGCGTTGCACAGCGCCGGCACGACGGGTGGCAGCGCCGGCTCGCCGAGGCCGGTCGGCGGGAAGTCGGTCTTGCGGAAGTGCACGTCCACCGGCGCCGACTGGCGCATGCGCAGGAGCTTGAAGCGGTCGAAGTTTCCCTGGACGGCGCGGCCGTCCTCGATCGTGATCTCCTGCGCCAGCGCCTCGGCGATGCCGTCGAGCACCGCGCCCTGCACCTGGTTCTCGGCGTTGAGCGGGTTGATCACCTGGCTGCCGATGTCGCCGACGGCCCAGACCTGCTCCACCTTCACGGCGCCCTCGCGGCTGACGCTCGCCCGCACGACCTCGGCGAAGTAGCCGCGATGGCTGAAGTGGAAGCCGACGCCCATGCCCGTCCCTCGAGGGAGTGACGCCTTCCCCCAGCCCGATCGCTCGGCGACCTCCTCCAGCACGCCGCGCATGCGGGCGGCGTCGAAGCCCCCCCCCGCAGCGCCCGCGGCGGGGGCGACGTTGTCGAGCATCTCGAGGCGGAACTGCACGGGGTCCTTGCCCGCCGCGTGCGCCAGCTCGTCGACGAACGACTGCACGACGAAGGCGATGGCGTTGCTGCGCGGCGCGCGGAGCGCCCCGGTCGGCACGCCGAAGGGGATGAGCGAGGTGTCGAGCGCGTAGTTCGGGACGAAGCCGCCGGGGAAGTCGGCCGCGCCCATGTCGGCGCCGGGGGCGAACTTCCCGTCGGTGCCAAACGAGACGAAGTGGTCGCGCCAGGCGACGAGCCGCCCCGCGGCATCGAGCCCGCCGGCGAGGTAGTGGAAGCCGGCCGGCCGGTAGAAGTCGTGCCGGATGTCGTCCTCGCGCGACCAGAGGAGCTTCACCGGCACTCCCGCCTCGCGGGCGATCCACGCCGCCTCGACCATGTAGTCGTTGTTGAGCCGCCGGCCGAAGCCGCCGCCGCTGCGCGTGATGTGGATCGTGATGTCGTCCTCGGCGAGGCCGAGGGTCTTCGCGACGAGCGATCGTCCGCTCTCCGGCGTCTGGCTCGGCGCCCAGATCTCCATCTTCCCGTTCGCGAAGCGCGCCGTGCAGTTCTGGGGCTCGAGGGTGGCGTGGGCGATGAACGGATAGAAGTACTCGGCGCGCACGACCTTCGCCGCGCCCTGGAGCGCCGCGTCCACGTCGCCGTCGTGCTTGATCGCCTTCTGCGGCGGCTGCTTCGACAGCGCCGTCGCCTGCTCGGCGAAGCGCTTGCTGCTCTGCTGCGCCGTCGGGCCCTCGTCCCACGCCACGCGGAGCCTCTGCCGCGCCTGGTGCGCCGCCCACCACGAGTCGGCGACGATCGCCACGCCGCCGAGGAGGCCGTTCAGCGCCGTGCCGCCGTCGACGACGAAGGCGCGACGCACGCCGGGCCGCCGGCGGATCTCGTCGAGGTTCGCGCTCGCCACCTTGCCGGCGAACACCGGGCACTTCTCGAACACGGCGTAGAGCATCCCCGGCAGGGCGACGTCGATGCCGTAGAGCGGCTTGCCGATGACGACGGCGTGGTTGTCGACGCCGTGGACGGGCGTGCCGATGATGCGGAAGTCCTTCGGGTCCTTGAGCGGGACCTTCTCGAGGTCGGGGGCGGGGAGCGTCGCCGCCTTCGTCACGAGGTCGCCGTACGACAGGCGGCGGTCGGTGGGCCGGTGCCTGACGACGCCGGCCTCGGTGACGCACTCCGCCTCGGGAACGCTCCACGCCGCCGCGGCCGCGGAGACGAGCATCGCGCGCGCGGCGGCGCCGACGCGGCGCATCGGCGTCCAGTTGATCGGCGTGGCCGTGCTGCCGCCGGCGAACTGCGCGGCGTAGGCCTTCGTGTCGAGCGGCGCCTGCTCCACGCGCACCCTGCTCCAGTCGGCGTCGAGCTCGTCGGCGATGATCATCGGCAGCATCGTCTTCACCCCCTGCCCGATCTCCGGGTTCTTGGCGGTGATGGTGACGATGCCGTCGGGGGTGATGCGGACGAACGCGTTAGGCGCGAACTCCGCCGCGGCGTCGGCCGCACCCTCGGGCGCGGCGCCGCCGGGGAGGGCGGCGTACGCGGGGGCGGCGCCTGCGGTGTCGAACCAGCTGGCGAGGAGGATGCCGCCGCCGGCGACCGCGCTCACGCGGAGGAACTGGCGGCGATTGACGGGCGTCTGCGTGTTCATGGCGCGCCTCCTCACGGCTTCGCGGCGTCGGCCTTGCGGCCGGCCTGCACGGCATCGGCCGACAGCGTCGTCGCCGCCCGGTGGATCGCCTCGCGGATGCGGAGATAGGTGTTGCACCGGCAGATGTTCCCGCTCATCGCCGCGTCGATGTCCGCGTCGGTCGGCTTCGGGTTCCTCGCGAGGAGCGCGGCGGCGGACATGAGCTGCCCCGCCTGGCAGTAGCCGCACTGCGGGACGTCGAGCTCCTCCCACGCGCGCTGGAGCGCGTGTGTCCCGTCGGGCGAGAGCCCCTCGATCGTGGTGACGTGGGCGCCCTGCAGCATGGACACGGGCAGGGAGCAGGAGCGCGTCGGCCTGCCGTTCAGCTGCACGGTGCAGGCGCCGCACTGCCCGATGCCGCAGCCGAACTTCGTGCCCTTCAGGTCGAGCGCGTCGCGCAGCACCCAGAGCAGGGGCATGTCGGGCGCGACGTCCACCGTGATGGGCTTCCCGTTCACGTGGAACGTGACTGTCATGGATCGCTCCGATCAGGACCGCGGTCGCCGTCCGCCGCCGTCGCGGACGCTCGCATCAATGTGGTGCCGGCCGGCGCCGGCCGTCCAGCCGGGGAGCGCCCGAAGGGAGCCGATGCTCCCGGCCGGGTCCGCCGCTCGTCAGGGCGCGGCGGGAGTGGCCGCCGCCCGGGTAACGCGCCAGCGCACGCGCCCGTTGAGCGGGTCGGCGGCGAGATGCCCGCCGGCCACGCGGAGGGTGTCCAGCGTGCCGTTCGGCAGGGCGAAGCGCCCGGTCGCCGGCGCGCCGTCGGTGCTGAACACCCGCAGCTCGATGCGGCTCCAGTCCATCTGCGCCGTGCTCTGGGCGAGCCCGATGTGCGGGATGACCGCGTGGTCGCGCACGAGGAGCACGACGGGGATCTGCCCGTGCGCGATCCGGCGCCAGCGCGCGCCCTGGTAGCCTTTCCCGGTCTGGTAGTCGATCCACGTGCCGGGGGGCAGGTAGACCTGCCGGTCGGCCGCGTCGTCGAACATCGGAGCGACGAGGAGGTCGGAGCCGAACATGTACTCGTCCTCGATGTCCCACGAGGTCGGATCGTCGGGATACTGGAAGAAGAGGGTGCGCAGCATGGGCCAGCCGTACGCCGACGACTCCTTCGCCTGCGCGTAGACGTACGGCATCAGCTCGTACTTGAGGTCCACCGCGCGGCGGAACTCGTCGACGAACGCCGAGTCGTAGGTCCACGGCTCGCGCGGGGGCGCGCCGTGGGTGCGGCTGTGCGACGTCAGCATCCCGAAGGCGAGCCACCGTCCGTAGAGATCGCGCGGCGAGCGCTGGACGAAGCCGCCGATGTCGTGGCTCCAGTACGTGAACCCCGACAGGCCGAACGAGAGCCCGCCTCGCAGCTCGGCGGCCATCGCCGAGTTGGTGTTCTCCGCGTCGCCACCCCAGTGCAGCGGATAGCGCTGGCTTCCCGCCCACGCGCTGCGCCCCCAGATGATCCCGCCCCCGGTGATCTGCTTCGTGAGCTCGTACACCACCTTGTTGTAGCGCACGGGATACAGATTGTGCTCGTACCAGCCGGTGCGCCCCGAGTGATACAGCCCGGTGAGCGGCGCGCCCTCGCCGAAGTCCGCCTTGATCACGCTCACGCCCATCTTCAGGAGCGGCGCGAGCTTGTCCTCGTACCACCGCACGGCGGCCGGGTTGCTGAAGTCGAGCACCGCGTCCTCCGCGGGGAGCTGGCCGCTCTCGTCGCGCACCTCGTAGCCGCTGTCCACGAGCTGCTTCCAGAGGGGGTTCTTGGGCGTGAAGTACGTGTACTGCCAGAGGCTGACGTGGAAGCCCTGCTGGCCGAGGTCGCGGATCATCCTCGCCGGGTCGGTGAAGCGCGTCGTCGAGAACTTGTAGTCGCTGCGCCAGTCGGTCTCGAACCAGCCGGTGTCGAGGTGGAGGACGTCGGCGGGGATGCGATACTGCCGCAGCTTCGCCGCGACGTCGCGCACCTGCGCCTCCGAGTTGTAGGTGATCCGGCTCATCCAGAGCCCGAACGACCAGAGCGGGGGCACGGGGCTGCGCCCGGTGAGCGCGGTGTACTCGGAGAGGACCGTCTTCGGGTCGCCGATGAAGATGAACAGGTCCAGCAGCTCGTCGCGGGTGTAGACGACGTTGTGCGCGTCGAAGTCGTGGCCGACGTCGAAGGTCACGGGGGTGCTCGTGTGGACGAACATCCCGTAGCCGCGGCTGCTCAGGAAGAAGGGGATGGACTTGTACTGATACAGGTTCTGCACGCCCATCGCGTCGCGCTGGTACTCGACGATGTGCTGGCCGCGCTTGTCGAGGCGCGTGAACGACTCGCCCATGCCGAAGATTTTCTCGTCGGGCGCGAGCTCGAACGTCGCCGCGGTGTTGCGCTGGAAGTCGGCGGCGCGCCGCACGAAGGAGAAGGGGACGTTCGGCATCAGCGACACGGGCTCGCCGATCCGCTGGGTGCGCGTGAGCACGTTGCCGGCGGCGTCGAGGATCTCGATCGACCACGGGTTCTTCACGATGCGCACGCGGCCGAAGGCGCTCGTGTACGTGACGACGCTGTCGCCCGCGTCCACCCGCCACGACCGGTCGTTCGGCACGGGGCCGGCGAGCATCAGCGAGTCGGGGCGCTCGACCTGCGACCAGGGCACGTTGCGCGTGGAGAAGCGCAGGCGGATGGTGCGCGGGGTGACGAAGGAGATCCGGAAGGGGAGCGCGGGATCGCGGTCGTACTCGGTGTTGGGAAACTCGATGTCCTGCGAGCGGACGAAGCGCCGGTCGGACTTCTGGAAATCCGTCGTCGTGCGCAGGGCGTAGCGATCCCACTGGAGCCGCCCCTCGCCACTGGCCGCGTCGAACGACGTGAGGCGGCTCGCCATGAAGTAGACGTCGTCCGGGTTCCGGAACTCGGCGGAGACGTCCACCGGGTCGCCGAGGCGCTTCGGATCGCTCAGGCGCTGCGCGGCGGCGGGCGTGGGCGCGACGAACAGCGCTGCCATCGTCAGGCAGGAGAGCGCGGCAACGCCGAGGCGCGGCCGGGGGATGCGGCTGGGCATGGTGACGGGCTCGGATCGGAAGGAGCGGTACCCCTCTGGCGCGCTGAACATGCGCGCGCCCCGCGCCGCCGGCCAGAGCCGCGTCGGCCGACGACGTCAGCCGCCGAGGGCGATGAGCATGGCGCCCGCGGTGACGAGCAGCGCCCCCGCCATGCGCGTGCGTGCCGCCCCGCGCTCGCCGAGGAGGAGGATGCCGAACGCGGTGGCGACGAGGGTGCTCGTCGCGCTGACCGCGATCACGTAGCCGGCTTCGGTGATGCGCAGCGAGAGCTGCAGCCCGACCTGCTGCACCGCGAAGACGATCCCGGCGAGGACGACGAAGGCGCCCCACGGCGCCGCGCGTTCCGGCAGGGGAAGGCCGATGCCGCCGGTGCGCCAGGCGAGGACGGGCATCGTGAGCACGAGCGCGAGGGCGGAGCCGAAGGCGAGGGTCATCCCCCACGGCAGCGGCCCAACCTCGGCGATGCCGATCTTGTGCAGCACGCTCGTCACGCTGAAGAAGACGCAGGCGAGGAGCGCGTACCAGCTCGCGCGCGAGTGCACGAGCGCGCGCAGCGGGGCGAGCGCGGAACCGCCCTTCGTCAGCCCCGTGCAGTAGACGCCGATCGTGACGAGGACGACGCCGGCGGCGCCCATGCCGCTCGGGATCTCGTGGAGCACCGCGGCGCCGCCGAACATCACGAACAGCGGGATGAAGCCGAAGATCGGCTGGACGCGCGACAGGTCGTCCGCCTGCAGCGCGAGGGCCATGCAGAGCACCCCGGCGGCCTCGGGGGGGATGACCATCGCGACGGTGCGCCAGTACGCCGGCGGCAGCGTGGGGAAGGCGCCGAGGGAGAGGACGACGCCGAGCAGGACGACGCCGGCGAGAGCGCGGAACGCGGCGGTGGACGCGACCACGCCGCCGTGCTCCACGGCGCGCTTGAGCGCGAGGCTGGTGGAGGCGGAGCCGAGGGCGGCGAGGACTGCGAGTGGGAGCCACATCGGGGGTACGGCGGTGGGGTCCTGCGACGTGCACTCCTGATTATCGCCAGCGCGTTCGTCGAAGGAAACTCTGCAGCATGGTACACCCCCGAAAAGAGCCGCTCGAAACGCGAGCACGGCGCGGCCGCGGGAGCGATGCGGGGTGGTACGGCGCTTGAAACGTGCTCGTGCGTGCAATCACACGACACGAAACACGTGCGCCTCCGGCGCCTTGCGCGCCTCTGTGCGCTCGCGTTCGCTCTCGTCGCCACGCGCGTCGAGGCGCAGCGCGTCGATCCGCCCGTCATCGGCGCGGAGCCGGCGCCGACGATGGGGCAGCCGCCGGTCTGGCAGCCGTACGCGGCGGCGCTCGGCGCGTTCGATCTCGCGCGGGGCGCGCACGGGGGGACCTTCCTCCTCGGCGTGCACCGTCCGGTGCTGAACCCGGTGAGTGGGCTGCTCGGGGCATCGGGGGAGGTGTACGGCAACGCGGGCGACGTCTTCCCCGGCGTCGGCGCGCGGCTCCTCGGGACGTCGCGCTCCCTCGCGCTGAGCGCGGGCGCCGACTGGAACGTGACGCGGCGCCGCGTGGACTTCCTGCTGTCGTACCAGACCGCGCTGCGCCGCGGCGGGCTGCTCGGCGACGGGACGATGCTGCGCGTGGACTGGCTGCCGACGCGCCACCGGACGCTCGCCGTGGGCGTGACCGTGCCGGTGATGCAGCCGTTCGCGGGACGCACGCGCCCCCGCGCGACGGCGGTGCGGCTGCCGAACGAGGGACCGCACGTCGCGCTCGACACGGACGGCATCCCCGGCGCCGCCGTGGCGGCGCTCGCGTCGGTGGCGAGGGCGGCGCCGCTCGTCGACGCCTACACGAGCCTGTACACGCCGGGGGAGGAGGAGCGCGTGCGCGGCGCGCCGCTCGGCGGCGCGGGCCACGGCTACGACGCGGCGATGGACGCCTACGACAACGAGCTGGCGCGCGCCTTCGGCATCGCCGCCGGCGACAGCGCGCTCGGGGAGGCGATCGCGCGGCGCGCGCGCACCGGCGCCCTGGACGCGGTCATCGTGCCATACGACTCGCTGTTCGGGGAGCCGAAACGCGACGGCGACGACGTGCGGAAGCTGACGGCGGCGGCGCAGGGGCGCTTCGTCGGCTGGCTCGCCGACTCGTCGCGCGTGCCCGCGCGCGCGCGGGCGGCCGTGGCGGCGGTGCACGCGCGCTGGATGGCGATCCTCGAGCGCGTGCACGACGACATCCGCGCGCGGTGGAAGGACTCGCGGCTGGTGTGGCTGCCGCTCCAGCTCGCGGTGGCGCCCGAGCAGTACGACGAGCAGAGCGAGGTGGACTCGCTCATCGCGCGCGTCGTCGGCCGGCCGTTCAGCGACCAGAACGCGCTCACGTACCTGGCGAGCAGCGACCTGCCGCTGGAGATCGCGCGCTCGATCTACGCCGCCCGCGACTACCACGTCCTGTGGGTGCACGACTTCTCCGGGCGCACGGCGACGCGCGCGGTGGACGAGATCGGGTACAGCATGGTGGCCGACGTCTACTTCCCCGCGCTGACCGCGGCGGTGCAGCGCTACGACTCGACGGGCAAGCTGCCGCTCTACCTCATCCTGCTCGACCAGTACTGGTACGAGCCGCGCGACGGGCGGCTGTGGATGACGATGCTGGAGGACCCGCTCGGCGCCTCGGTGCGGCTGCCGGGGCACAACGCGGACAAGGAGGCGCACCTGCGCCAGCGGCAGGCGGCGCTGCGCGCCGCGGTCGCGGCGTCGAAGCGGCTGCAGCGGGAGGCCGCACGGCACGGGGGGGAGCGCTGGCTGCACCAGGTGGTGAAGGTGGACGTCGACATCACCCAGCCGGCGGACTTCTCCTTCCGCAGCGAGCGGATCGTGCCGCCGATCCCGTTCACGCCCGACAACGTCATGCGCGACCACCGCAAGCTCGCCTTCTACGACCTGAACGAGGCGGATCCGTACCGCGGGTCGCTCATCCTCATGGGCGTGGGGGTGGGCGAGCAGTACGCGAGCACGTCCTGGGAGGATCGCGGCTACCGGATGCGCGGGCCGGCGGCGCTCGAGGCGCGCGCGGCGGTGCGGCGGCTGCTCGAGCAGAACGGCTTCCGCGCCGACCAGATCCCGAAGCCGCTGCAGGTGGTGAAGGGCGCGCCGTCGGACACGACGACGGTGCGGCGGATGAACCGCGGGGAATACGTCGGCCGCGCCCTGCAGGTGCATAACGAGGTGGGCTTCGGCCGGAAGGAGTCGTCCATCGCGCGGGCGATGCTGTACACCCTCGCCCCGCCGGGGAGCATCATCATCGTCCCCGACCCGCTCTGGCTGAGCCCACGCTGGGCGTCGATGCTCGCGGGCGCGGCGGCGCGGGGGAGCCGGGTGTACGTCGTGGCGCCGTCGGTGGAGAACGCGCCGAGCCCGCAGGCGCCGCTCATGGCGCTCGCGCACGACGTCCTCGGCCGGCTGCTCGCGCTGCGGCAGCGGCTCGGCCCGGACATGCGCGCGGCCGGCGGCGACCTGCGCGTGGGGATCTTCACCGCGCGGGCGCAGGTGAACGACGTCGAGGGGCGTCGGCGCGAGGTGCGGGAGGGGCTCGCGCGGGCGCCGTGGATCCGCGACGTCATCCCCTTCGACGCGAAGACGCTCGCGGTGCTGGACCGGGCGACGACGACGGCGGCGGCCGACGGCGCGGACGCGAGCGACATGACGCCGCACGAGAAGAAGATCCCGCCGCAGCTCCACCAGAAGACGCAGCTCATCGCGCGGCCGGGGGCGATCGCGGCGCTCGTGCGCCAGCCGGGGTGGGACGAGATCCTCGCGCGGGCGATGCGGGTGCAGTCGCGGCAGAGCGCGAAGTTCGCCGAGCAGCTCGGCTTCACGACCCCCGACGTGGACACGACCGCGGTGCGGAGCAACGACGCCCTGCTCCGCGGCTACGAGCAGGCGCTCCCCGCTGCCGATCGGAAGCGGATGTCGTTCTATTTCAGCCTCGGGACGCAGAACGAGGATCCGCGGGGCCTGCTGTCGGACGGCGAGGCGAGCATCATCGTCTCCGGCTTCCACGCCGCCGCGGGGCTGGTGGACCTCTACTTCATCATGGCGCGGAGCACGTGGATCGAGTCGCAGCAGGAGCTGGAGCGGTACGTTCCGGCGCACCGGGGGTGGATGGAGAGGCTGGCGCGAGGGGTGAGGTTCGTGCTCTGAGAGGGACGAGGGACGAGGGACGAGGGACGCGCGTGGCTTCGCTGACCGTCGCGCTCCTCGTCGCCGTCCCTGTTCTCGCGACTCCAACCACCGTCCTCGCCCAGGGCGCTTCTGCGCGGGATACGACGCACCATGCGGCGCACGCGACGCTCTTCACGGCCGAGGATGCGTGGATCGGGGCGGGGTTCGCGGCGGCGACGGTGGCGATGTTCCCGCTCGACCGGCACATCGCCGAGCGGCTGCAGGATCCCGGGGCGCAGGCGAACCGGCTGGCGGATCGCGCGGCGAGCACCTTCGAGTGGTTCGGGTCGACCGGCGGGCTGCTCATCGGCAGCGGGATCTACGTCGCGGGGTGGGTCGCGCACGCGCCCGACGTGCGCGACGCCGGCTGGCACGGGCTGGAGTCGGCGATCGTCGCCGCGGGCGTCACGGGGCTCCTCAAGGGGACGCTCGGCCGCGCGCGGCCGTACGTGTCGAGCGACACCAACCCGCACGACTTCCGATTCGCCGGCGGCTTCACCAACGACGACCGCACGTCCTTTCCGTCGGGGCACACCACCGTGGCGTTCGCCGCGGCGGCGGCGCTGACGAGCGAGGCGCGGCGGCACTGGCCCGACCGCTGGTGGTCCACGTGGGCGGTAGGGCCGGTGCTGTACGGCGGCGCGGGGATGGTGGGGCTGGCGCGGATGTATCACAACAAGCACTGGGCGTCCGACGTCGCGTTAGGCGCGGCGATCGGGACGTTCAGCGGACGCAAGGTGGTGCAGTACAGCCACGACCACCCGGACAACCCGATCGACCGCGTGATGGTGCACGTGTCGGTGGCACCGGACGTCGCGGGCGGGGTGCGGGTCGCGTGGACGTTCCCGGCGCCGTGAATCGAGGGACGCGGGACACGGGACGCGGGACGCGCATGCCATGACGCCGTTCGCGCTGCTCGTCGCCGTCGTCGGGCTGCTCGCGGGCGGGGTGGCGTCGATCGCCGGCTTCGGGATCGGCAGTCTGCTCACGCCGACGCTCGCCCTGCGCACGGGGACCAAGCTCGCCGTGGCGGCGATCGCGGTGCCGCACGTCATCGCCACCGCGCAGCGCTTCTGGATGCTCCGCCGACACGTCGACACGCGCGTCCTCCTCGGCTTCGGGATCGCGAGCGCGATCGGCGGGCTCGCCGGCGCGCTCGCGCACGTGTGGATCGCGAGCCGGGCGCTGGCGGTGGTGTTCGGCGTGGTCGTCATGCTCGCCGGGCTCTCCGAGCTCACGGGGTGGATGCGGCGCGTGCGGTGGGGGCGCGCCGCGGCGTGGACGGCGGGCGGGCTCTCCGGGGCGCTCGGTGGGCTGGTCGGCAACCAGGGGGGCATCCGCACGGCGGCGATGCTCGGCTTCGACGTGCCGAAGGAGTCGTTCGTCGCGACGGCCACCGCGGTCGCGCTGTTCGTGGATGCGGCGCGGCTGCCGGTGTACTTCGCGACGGAGTGGCGGGACATCGCCGGCGTCTGGCCGCTCGTCGTCGTCGCCAGCGTCGCGGTGGTGGTCGGGACCGCCCTCGGCACGCGCGTGCTCGGCCGACTGCCCGAGCGGGTGTTCCGCAAGATGCTGGCGGTGCTGCTGCTCGCGCTGGGCGCGTACATGGCGTTGCGCGGGGGCGCATAGGTCGGGGCGCGCGCCGAGCGAGTGCGCGACGGCGCGTCGCGCGCTTTCGCGTTCGTGCCGAGCGACGCATGTTGGCGGAGTGGCCGCGACGCTCCGGCGGCATCCTCCCCTCCCGCGCATGCACCCACCCGATCGACGCACCCTCGCGCTCGCGCTCCTCGCGGCGGCGACGCTCGCCATCATGCCCGCCCCCGCGCGGGCGCAGCGCGACGGCTTCCGCATCACGCCGCGCGACTACCTGAAGCACGAAGGCGTCGACGTGATGGCCTTCCAGGACATCTATCCGGAAGGGCACCAGGGCGGCGTCAGCATCGTGGAGCAGGGCGAGCGCGTGGCGAGCAACGGCGACCTGCGGCTCGAGGCCACGCCAGGCCAGTGGCAGCCCACGCCGCGGCAGCTCCGACGCGTGGTGGACCGCGCGCACGACGAGATCACGACCTGGCTCGAGTATCCCGACACGAGCAGGGATCGCCACGGCTTCAACCCGATCGTCTATCCCGACCTGAAGCTCGCGTACGCGGTGCACGTGCGCGGCGACGGCGACGCGGTGCGCATCACGGTGGACCTCGACCGGCCGCTCCCCGCCGCGTGGGTCGGGCGCGTGGGCTTCAACCTCGAGCTGTACCCGACGGACCTCTTCGGGAAGAGCTGGTATCTCGGCGGCCGCTCCGGGATCTTTCCGCGGCAGCCGGAGGGGCCGACGGTGCGCGATGCCGACGGCGTGGCGCAGGCGGTGCCCTTCGCGACGGGACGCGTGCTGACCGTCGCCGCCGAATCGCCGGCGCAGCAGCTGACCATCGAGAGTCGCACCGGGGAGTTGCAGCTCCTCGATGGGCGCATCCAGCACAACAACGGCTGGTTCGTCGTGCGCGGGCTCGTGCCGGCGGGAGCGACGACGGGGGCGATCGAGTGGGTCGTGCGGCCGCACGCCGTGCCCGGCTGGCGCGAGTCGCCGGTGGTGCAGGTCTCGCAGGTCGGGTATCACCCGCGCGAGCGGAAGGTCGCGGTGATCGAGCTCGATCCGCGCGACGGCGTGACGGGCGTGGCGCGGCTCCGCCGCATCTCGGAGCGGGGCGGCTTCGAGGACGTGCTGGCGAAGGCGCCGGTCCCCTGGGGCGACTTCCTCCGATATCGTTATGCGCGCTTCGACTTCAGCGCCGTGGCGCGGCCGGGGATGTACGTCGTGGAGTACCGCGGCTACCGCACGGAGCCCTTCCGCATCGCCGCGGACGTGTTCGAGCGCGGCGCGTGGCAGCCGACGATCGACTACTTCCTTCCCGTGCAGATGTGCCACATGCGCGTCGAGGAGCAGTACCGCGTCTGGCACGGGCTCGACCACATGGACGACGCGCGGATGGCGCGCCCCGACTCGAACCACTTCGACGGCTACGTGCAGGGGCCGTCCACGCTCACGAAGTACCACGCCGGCGACGTCGTGCCCGGGCTGAACGTCGGCGGGTGGCACGACGCGGGCGACTACGACCTGCGACTGGAGTCGCAGGCGGACGAGGTGTGGACGCTCCTCTCCATGTACGAGCAGTTCGGGCTCGCCTATGACAACACGACGATCGACGAGGCGCACCACCTCGCGCGCATCCACCAGCCGGACGGCAAGCCCGACCTGCTCCAGCAGGCGGAGCACGGGCTGCTCTCGATCCTCGGCGGCTACCGGAGCATGGGGCGGCTCTATCGCGGGATCATCGATCCGACGCTGAAGCAGTACGTGCTGCTCGGCGACGTGAGCACGAACAGCGACAACCTGTTCCACGATCCGGCGCTGGCGCCGACGGAGCGTACGGCGACGACGTCGGGCGTGCCGGACGACCGGCTCGTCTTCACCGAGGAGAACCCGGCGCACGAGTACAAGGGGATCGCCGCGCTGGCGATCGCGGGGCGCGTGCTGCGGACGTTCGACCCCGCGCTGGCGCGGGAGAGCGAGGAGGCGGCGGAGGCGCTGTGGACGCGGGAGCGGGACCCGAAGGCGGCGTTCGACGACCGGGTGCAGGCCGCGGTGGAGCTGCTCCTCACGACGGGGAAGCCGGAGTATCGTCAGGCGCTGCTCGACATGCGCGCGCCGATCCTCGCGCGCATCGGCGCGGTGGGGTGGACGGTCGGACGCGCGCTGCCGGCGCTGCACGACGCGGGCTTCGCCGCCGCGGTGCACGACGCGGTCGCGAGGCACCACGCCGAGGTCGCGGCGGCGCAGCGGAAGACGCCGTACGGCGTGCCGTACGAGCCGTACATCTGGGGCGCGGGGTGGGGGATCCAGTGGTTCGGCGTGCAGCAGTACTTCCTGCACCGCGCCTTCCCCGACGTCGTCGGCCCCGAGTACATGCTCAACGCGCTGAACTTCGTCCTCGGCGCGCACCCGGGGCGCAACACGGCGTCGTTCGCGTCGGGCGTGGGCGCGCGGTCGATGACCACCGCCTACGGCTTCAACCGCGCCGACTGGTCGTACGTGCCGGGGGGCGTGGTGTCGGGCACGGCGCTCATCCGCCCGGACCTGCCGGAGCTGAAGAACTTCCCGTACCTGTGGCAGCAGGCAGAGTACGTGATGGGCGGCGGCGCGACGCACTACGTCTTTCTCGCGCTGGCGGCGGATCAGGTGCTCAACGGCAGGAGGTAGAGACAGCGAGCAAGGGCAGGGGCGGGAATCAGAGCTGCCGAAGTCGAGCGGCCAGTCGGGGCGGCCGACGCCGCCGTGCCGGCGCTGGCAGCCGCGGTCCAGCGCGCGTAGCTTGGCCGTCTCTCTTCCGGAGCACAACGCATGTCGTCCACCTCCGTGCCCCCGGTTCGCGGCTCGGTCCTCGACGCGATCGGCAACACGCCAGCCGTTCGCCTGCGTCGCGTCGTCGACGACCGATGCGCGGACGTGGTGGTGAAGCTCGAGTACTACAATCCGACCGGGTCGTACAAGGACCGCATGGCGCTGGCGATGATCGAGGGCGCCGTGAAGCGCGGAACGCTGAAGCCGGGGATGCGGGTGGTGGAGTACACGGGCGGGAGCACGGGCTCGTCGCTCGCGCTCGTGTGCGCCGTGAAGGGCTTCCGCTTCAGCCCCGTCACCTCCGACGCCTTCGCCCTCGAGAAGACGAAGACGATGCGCGCGCTCGGCGCACAGCCGATCCTCGTGCCGAGCGGGGATGGGAAGGTGCGCCCGGAGCTGTTCACCCGCATGCGCGCCGAGGTGGACAGGCTGCTCGCCGAGGGCGGCAGCTTCTGGACGGACCAGTTCCACAACGCGGACGCGCTGGACGGATATCGCGGCATCGGGCGGGAGCTCGCCGAGCAGACCGGCGGCTCCCTCGACGTCTTCTGTGGCGCGGTCGGCACCGCGGGGATGCTCGTGGGCGTGTCGCGCGCGCTGAAGGACGCCGGCTGTCGCGCGCGCATCGTCGCCCTCGAGCCGTCCACGTCGCCGGCGCTCACGGCGGGGCACGGCGGCGCGCACCATGTGGAAGGCATCGGCGTCGGCTACGTCCCCCCGCACCTCGAGCGCGACGACTACGACGAGGCGCGCGCGGTGGACGAGGAGGAGGCGTGCGCGATGGCGCGGCGCCTGGCGCGCGAGGAGGGGATCTTCGCCGGGACTTCCACGGGGCTCAACGTCGCCGGCGCGGTCCGCCTCGCGCGCGAGCTCGGCCCCGGCCACACGGTGGCGACCGTGGCGGTGGACACGGGACTCAAGTACCTGGCCGGCGATCTCTACGCCGACGCCGCCGACGCATGATCACGCGAGCGCTGATCCTCGGCTCGCTCGTCTGCCTGGCGAGCGCGCGTCTCGCGCCCGCGCAGCACGCCGAGCCGGTCAACCCCCACGCCACGCCGGCGGCGCGCGCGCTCCTCCGCTTCCTCTACGACAACAGCGGGAAGCACATCCTCGCCGGCCAGCACGACTACAACAACGACTCCACGCGCTGGTTCGCGCGCGTGCACGAGCTCACGGGGAAGTATCCCGCGCTCTGGGGCACCGATTTCATCTGGAACGGCAGCGAGGATCCGGGACCGCGGATCGTGCGCGACGCGATCGCGAAGTACCGGCAGGGGTACGTCGTCACGCTCATGTGGCACGCCGGCCGGCCGACCGACGACCCGCCCTTCGGCTGGAGCCAGAGCATCCAGGGGAAGTTGACGGATGCCCAGTGGCGGGAGCTGGTCACGCCCGGCACGCCCCTCAATCGCCGCTGGGTGGCGCGGGAGGACGTGATCGCCGGCTATCTGGCGCAGCTCCGCGACGCCGGCGTGCCGGTGCTCTGGCGTCCCTTCCACGAGATGAACGGGGTCTGGTTCTGGTGGGGCAACCACCCGGGGCCGAACGGGATCGCCACGCTGTATCGGCAGATGTACGATCGCTTCGTGCGCGTCCATCACCTCGACAACCTGCTCTGGGTGTGGGACGCGAACGGGCCGCGCGACATCCCGAAGGACGAGGCGTACGACTACGCGCCCTTCTACCCGGGCGCGCGCTATGTCGACGTCCTCGCCACGGACGTGTACCACTCCGACTACGAGCAGAAGGACTACGAGCAGCTCCTGCGCCTCGCGCACGGCAAGCCGATCGCGCTCGGCGAGGTGGGCGAGCTGCCGAAGCTCGAGATCCTCGACGCGCAGCCGCGGTGGAGCTGGTTCATGGTCTGGGCGAACTGGCTCGACTCGCACAACGAGCCGGCGCAGGTGAAGGCGATCTACGACGACCCGCGCACGCTCACGCACGGCGAGGTCGACGCGCGAAAGTTCTGAGCCGGCTCAGGGCGTGCCGGACCGATCGCGAGCGGGCAGGACCCACGTCGGCACGGGCGGCTCCGGATGCTCGAGCCGCCGCGCGACGTTCATCAGGGCGCGGCCGTCGTGGTACATCGCCTTCCAGATCTGCCCCTTCAGGTCCGTGCGCCGCGCCGGCTCCTTGTCGAGCCCACCCTGATACCAGCCGCCGTACCGGTGGTCCACCAGGTAGCGCTGGATGTACGCCCACTGCGTCAGGAACTTCTCGTGGTAGCGCAGCGGGTCGTCCGGATAGAGGTCGCCGAAGAGGAGGAGCGTGTTCAGCCCCTCCGCCTGCGCCCACCAGTTCTTCGTGTCGTCGACGATCGTGAGGTCGGGGCGTCCGGGGTAGAAGTAGCCCGCCTCGTAGAAGCCGCCGAGCTTCGCGTCCCAGCCTTTGCGCAGGGCGTAGTCGAGCATCCGCTTGCCGACGGCGAGGGTGAGGCTGTCCTGCGCGCCGCCGAGCGCGCGCGACGCCTCGAGCATGAGGTACGCCGTCTCCACGTCGTGGCCGAACGAGACGTGGTCGTGGTAGTAGTGGTCGGCGCGGCGCGCGGCCTCGCTCGAGTCGCGCCAGGAGACGGGGCGCCAGTCGGCGGTGGAGAAGAGCGTCAGCGTGCCGGGGGGCACGACGATGACGTCGCGGACGAGGTGGAGCATCTCGTCGAGCCGCGCGCGAAGGAGGGAGTCGGGCCAGACGCGGTACAGCTCCGTGAACGCCTCGAGGAGGTGGATGCTCGAGTTCTGGTCCTTCGGCGGATCTCCGGCGTAGCCGCCGCGCAGCGGCGTGCCGTCGCGATCCATGTAGTTGAAGTAGCCCTTCGCCACCGGATCGTGCGCGTGCCAGTCGAGCCAGTGGAAGGCGTCCTGCGCGAACCGCAGCGCGCTCGTGTCGTGCGACACGTCGTAGTAAGCGGCGAGGGCGTAGATCCCGAACCCCTCGCCGTAGGCCTGCTTGACGAGGCGGCCGTCGCGCTCCGGCTTCGGCGTGCCGTCGCGCCTGACGAGCCAGAAGAAGCCGCCCCGCTCCGCGTCCCACATGCGGTGGCGCAGGAAGCGCGCGCCGTGCGCGGCGGCGCGCAGGTACAGCGTGTCGCCGGGGAAGAGCTGCGCGGCGCGCGCGTTGGTCCACACGTGCCGCGCCTGGGTGACGATCATCTTGTCCTGGTCGCCGGTGGGTCGCCACCGCCAATCGAACTGGCTGAGGAAGCCGCCCTCCTCGCGGTCCACGGCTCGCGGATACCAGGCGTCGAGGTCCTCCGCCTGCAGCGAATGCAGCACGTCGGCGGCGAGGGCGTGGCGGGCGGCGGGCGAGAGCGCGCCCTCGGGCGTGGACACGCGCGAGACGCGTGGGGTGCCGGCGCAGCCGATGAGGAGCGACAGGGCGCAGGCGGGGAGGAGGCGACGCATGCGGAGGGATGAACGATGGGCCGGCGGACCCGGACGGGCGCGACACGGCTGACATCGCCAACCTGCCCCGCGGCTGGCGCGCTGTCCAGTCGGAGAATAGAGTAGACGCGAACGCGTCGCCCTCATCGCCCGAAGCTGCATGCCACGGCACATCGCCTTCCTCCGCGCGATCAACGTCGGCGGACACACCGTCCCGATGGCGCGGCTGCGCGCGCTCTTCGAGTCGCTCGGCTTCGCCGGCGTCGAGACCTTCATCGCCAGCGGGAACGTCGTCTTCGAGGCCGCCGCGCGGGGCGCGAGCGCGCTCGAGCGCCGCATCGAGGGCGCGCTGCGCGAGGCGCTGGGCTACGACGTGCACACCTTCCTGCGGACGCCGGCGGAGGTGGCGCGCATCGCCGCGCACGAGCCGTTCGACGCCGAGACCATCGCCGGCGCGGCGGCGCTCAACGTGCTCTTTCTCGGCGACGAGCTCGACGCGGGCGGCCGGCGGAAGCTGATGGCGCTCCGCACCGACGTCGACGACTTCCATGTCGCCGGGCGGGAGATCTACTGGCTCTCGCGCGTTCGGCAGAGCCAGAGCCGGATCTCGAACGTCCTCATCGAGCGGACGCTCGGCACGCGCTCGACGGCGCGCGGCATCTCGACCGTCCGCCGCATGGCGGAGCGATACGGGGCCGCATGAGGACGCGACCGCTCGCGACGCTGCTCGGCGCGCTCGCCGCGCTCCCGTGCGCCCTCCGCGCGCAGGCGCCGGCGTCGTGCACGGCGACGCCGGCCTCCCTCACCCCGGCGACCTGGTCGAGCCCCAGCGGGCCGACGACCGCCGCCGTGCGCGCGCGGCTGCGGCTCGTCGGCGACGTCGCCCTCCCCGGGCCGGCGCGGCGCTTCGACTACCAGAGCGTCGATCCCGTCGCGCGGCGGCTGTACGTCAACCACATGGCCGCGGGCACGCTGCTCGTGCTCGACCTCGATGCGAACCGGCTCGTCACCGAGGTGAAGGGCCTCGACCGGGCGACGGGCGTCCTCGCCGTCCCGGCGCAGCAGCGCGTGTACGTCTCGGCGGCGGGACGGCACGAGGTGGCCGCGGTGGACGACCGCTCCTTCCGCGTCGTCGCGCGCACCGGCGGCATCCGCTTCCCCGACGGGATCGCCTACGCGCCCGCCGAGCAGGAGCTGTTCGTGTCCGACGAGAGCGGCGCGGCCGACGTGGCCGTCGACGCGCGCACCGGCGCCAAACGAGCGGTCATCGCCCTCGGCGGCGAGGCGGGGAACACGCACTACGACTCCGTGTCGCACTGCGTGCTCGTCGCGGTGCAGACGCGCGACCAGCTCGTGGCGATCGATCCGGCGACGCGGCGCATCGTCGCGCGCTACGACCTCCCCGGCTCCGACCACCCGCACGGCTTCGCCCTCGACGAGGTGGGGCGGCTCGCCTTCGTCACGAGCGAGGAGAGCGCGGTGCTCCAGGTGGTGGACCTGCGCACGATGCGCGTGCTCTCCACCTGGCGGGTGGGCGACGATCCCGACGTGGTCGCGTGGGACGCCGCGTGGCGGCGGCTGTACGTCGCGTCGGAGGGGGGCGTCGTCAGCGTGTTCACCGTCCAGGGCGGCCACGTCGAGCGCGTGGAGGACTACGCGGCGCCGCGCGCCCACTCCGTCGCCGTCGACCCGGTGACACACCGGATCTACCTCCCCCTGCAGGACGTGGGCGGCCGCCCGGTGCTCCGCATCCTCGAGCCCGACCGGCTACATTAGAGGACGCTGCCGCGCCGCACGCGGCAGCCCGACGTCAGCCTCTTGCAGCCGAGCAGCCATGAGTGACACCCCGCCCGCCGGGCCGCCGCAGGCGCCCGCCCCCACGCCGATCGAGGAGTCGCGCCGCCGCATTCGCGAGGCGCTGATGAACGCCCGCCGCGTCGCCGTCGGCACGCACGCCGGCGAGGAGGTGCGCGTGCGCATGATGCACCCCGGCGCGTGGCTGCCTGACGAGGAGACGGCGCGCCCGCTCGTGTATCTCGCGTCGATGAAGACCGACCCGAAGATCCGCGAGATGACCGCGCGGCCCGAGGTCGCCCTCCTCATGCACGAATCGCCGACCGGCGAGGAGCACACGAGCTGGGAGATGGAGATCACCGGCCGCGCCGAGGTCGTGCGCGACCCGGCGGAGCGGGAGCGCGCGAAGCAGGCGACGGCGCGCACGTCGTCCATCGTCCAGTACCTCGACTCGGTGGGGCAGACCGACCTCCTCGCCTTCGTGCGCGTGACGCCGCGCTTCATGAAGCACCGCGTCTTCGGCGAGATCGTGGCGGGGCGGCCGCCCTCCATCCTCGAGTTCGCGGACGCGGCGGCCGACCGGCCGGGCGACCTCGCGCTCCTGCGTCGGCAGCTCGGCGTCTGGAAGGACATCGTGCGCTGGCCGTCGCTCACGGCGAGCGCGGCCTCCGTCGCCGTCGGGGTCGCGGCGTCGTTCGCCGCGACGGGCGCCGTGAAGTGGGCGTGGGCGGTCCTCACGCTCGTCGCCGCCGTGCTTCTCCAGGCGTGCACCAACATCAAGAACGATCTCGACGACCAGGACACCGGCGCCGACGATCGGAACCGCACGCCGATCCTCGGCTTCACCGGCGGCTCGCGCGTCCTCCAGCGCGGCCTCGCCACGCGCGCCGAGCTGCTCGTCGCCATGCTCGCCTTCGGCGTCGTGAGCGCGGCGGTCGGGCTGTACTTCGCCCTCGCCGGTCGTCCCGCGGTGATATTCTTCGGGCTCGCCGGGCTCCTCGTCGGCTTCGTCTACACAGGGTGGCCCATCCGGCTCGCCAACCGCGGACTCGGCGAGCTGTCGGTGGCGCTCGCGTTCGGTGTCGGCATCGTGAGCGGAACGGCGTACGTGCAGACGGGGACCGTGCCCGCCGTCGCGCTCGCGGCATCGGTACCGGTGTCGGTGCTCGTCGCGCTCATCCTCTTCATCAATGGCTTCCAGGATGCGGCCAGCGACGACGAGGTGGCGAAGCGCACCGCCGTCGTGCGGCTCGGCCTGAAGCGCGCGAGCCGCGTCTACCCGGTGATCGCCGCCATCGCCGCGGCGGCGCTCGTGGTCTTCGTCGACATCGGCACGCTGCCGAAGCTGGCGCTGCTCGGTCTCGTCGGATTCCCGCTGTTCATCCAGGCCGCGCGCGTCGCGCGGCACAACTTCGCCAGCCCGATGGAGCTCGTGCCGGCGAACGCGTACACCGTCGTCGGCCACCTCGCCAGCTCGCTCGCGCTCGCGGTCGGGCTCACGTGGGCGCGACTCGGCGGCGGGATGAACGCGACGGTGCTCGCCGTCGCCGCCGTGGGCGTGCTCGTCATCCTGTACTACAACCGCTCGATCGGGCGACTGGCGCGGGCGTTCTACGGCGTGAAGGAGGCGGTGGCGAAGAGCTGAGCGCGGCGCCGCGGGCGGCCCCGCGCGGGTCGCTCGCTCGGCGGCGTTTCCCGCACGGAAGCACGGTGGATGGCGGACGGCGACAGGATGTCGCCGTCCGCGATCTTCATTGGTGGAGGTCGACGCGAGGCGCGCGATGCGGTGGGCACGGGGGTACGGACTGGTGATCGCCCTGTCGGCTCTCGCCGTGCCCGCGCGTCCGCTCGCCGCGCAGGACCGGCCGCCGCGCGCGGCGATCGAGATGGTGCGCCGCGCGATCACGCGCGGCGAGCTCCCGGGTTTTCGCGCCGGTGACCTGGCCCTCTATCGGCCGTGGCTGCTGCGCCTCTACGGCGATTCCACCGCCCGGCTGCTCTGGACCCGCGACGGCGTCGCGACCGCGCAGGCGCACGCCATCGCCGCCGAGCTGGCGACCGGGGACGCCCGCGGGCTGCGCGTCGTCGACTACGATGGCGAGGCGCTCCTGCGCTGGTCGGACAGCCTGGGACGGGTGCCCGCGGCGAACGACGCGGCGCTGCTCGAGGCGGACGCGCGGCTGTCGCTCTCGCTGATGCGCTTCCTCGACCACATCCACCGCGGCCGCGTCGACCCGCACTCGCTCGGCTTCGCGCTCCCCGTGAAGCGGACGGCGGTCGACTTCGCGGCGATCGCTCGGCTCGTCAGCACCGCACCGGACGTGCACGGTGTCGTGAACGCGATGGAGCCGCCATACACGGGGCTCGCCGCGCTCGAGCGGATCCTCGCGCGCTATCGCGCGCTCGCGTCGGACACGAGCCTGCAGGCGCCAGCGGCCGCGCGCAAGGCGATCCGGCCGGGCGACGCCTGGTCGGGGGCGTCCGACCTGCGCCGGCTGCTCGTCGCCGTCGGCGACCTGCCGGAGAGCGCGGTCGTGCCGGCGGACAGCTTCGCGGGGCCGCTGGTGGACGCGCTGCGGCGCTTCCAGCGCTACCACGGGCTCGAGGCGGACGGGATCATCGGACCGGCGACGATGGCGCAGCTGCGCGTCCCGCTCGCTCGGCGCGTCACCCAGATCGAGCTCACCCTCGAGCGCTGGCGCTGGCTTCCCGACACCCCGCCCGCGCGCTTCGCCGTCGTGAACATCCCCGGCTTCCGGCTGTATGCCTTCGACCGCAGCATCGCCGAGCGTGGCCCCGCCGTGCGGATGGACGTGATCGTCGGGCGCGCCTACGGGCGCCGTCGCACGCCGGTGTTCGTCGGCACCATGCGCTACGTGATCTTCCATCCGTACTGGAACGTGCCGCCGTCGATCGCGCGCAACGAGGAGATCCCGCGCATCCGGCGGGACTACGGCTACGCCGAGCGCGAGGGGCTGGAGATCGTGAAGGGGGGCGACACCGACGCGGTCGTGTACGCCATGACCTCGGGGAACCTCTGGCGCGTCGTCGCCGGCTCGCTGCGCCTTCGCCAGCGCCCGGGCCCGAAGAACGCGCTCGGCGCGGTGAAGTTCGTCTTCCCGAACGAGTACAACGTCTATCTTCACGGCACGCCGGCGGTGTCGCTGTTCGAGCAGGTGCGCCGCGATTTCAGCCACGGGTGCATCCGCGTCAGCGACCCGGCGGCACTCGCCGAGTTCGTGCTCACCGGCGAGGACGACTGGACGCGCGCGCGGATCGACTCGGCGATGCAGACCGGCGATGTCATGCACCAGGTGACGCTCACGCGCCCGCTTCCGGTCTACATCCTGTACGCCACCGTGGTGCCTGACGAGAGCGGACAGCCGTACTTCTATCCCGACCTGTACGGCCACGACGCGGCGCTGGAGCGCTGGTTCGCCGGGACGATCGCGCTGCTGCACCGCGAGGACGCGGGCGTGTCCGGGGGCCGCTAGCCGCCGTCCGCCGCTTGCGCGGAGATGGTCAGCCGGCGCCGATGGAAAGCCAGCGGCCGTCCTTCATCCGCCGCCGGATCTCGCCCGTGCACGCGAAGCGCGCGAGCGGGTCGCACGCCAGCACGAGGAAGCTGGCCTCGTCGCCGTCGTCGAGCGCGCCGATGGCGCGCCCCGGGAAGATCGCGCGCGGCGTGTCGTGGGCCCACAACCGCACGAGCTCCGCGTCGGTGAAGACGCCGAGCGAGTGCAGGTAGTCGGCTTCCGCGCGCGAATCGTCGGCGTACGAATCGCTGCCGATGGCGAGGCGGACGCCCGCCCGACGCAGGACCGTGAGGTTGTGTCGCGACAACGCATCGAACGCGCGGCGGCGCAGGCTGTCGGCGCCGCGTGGATCGAATCCCGCGGCCCCGCCGAGGGTGGTCACGACGACGATGCCCCGCCGCGCCGCCGCGCGGGCGTCGGCGTCGGTGAGCTGGTAGGGACGCGGGTCGCGCAGTTCCGCGTGCTCGTCGCCGCGGAAGCCGGGGATGTGCGCGACCTGGTCCACCCCGGCGGCGACGGCGACGCGGAAGTCGGCCGCCGTCTCGACGTGCGCCGCGACGCGGAGCGACGCGGCGTGGGCGAGCCTGACGATGCGCGGGATGAGCGCCGGGTCGAGCCCGCGCCACGCCGCGTACGCGGGATCGGCGCGGCGACGGTCGTACTCCTCCGAGTGGAGCAGGTAGACCTTGATGAAGTCCGGATGCCCGGCGAGGATCGCCGGCCACTTCCGCTCCAGCTCGGACGCGTCGTCGACGACCCAGTAGAAGGCGCCCTCGCCGTCCATCGCCGTCCAGGTGCCCCGCGCGACGTTGCGCTCGACGAGCTCGATCGGGTGCCCGCCCGACGCGGTGAGCCCGCCGTTGGCGAAGACGACGTCGGGGCCCGTGGGCACGTTCACCTTGCCGGCGAGCGCGGCGCGGGCGCGCGGCAGGACGTCGGGGTTCTCGACGTAGAACACGCCGTCGCGCAGGTAGCGCGCGATCACCGCGTCGATGCGCGAGGAGTACTCGATGTTGTGGTTGTGCGCCTCGCCGAAGGGTGGGACGATGTAGCCGCCGTCCAGGTCGACGGTCGAATCGGGCGGCGCGGGCGCGCGGTGGCGCAGCACGCCGTCGACGACGTAGCGGGTGCCATCGACGAAGGCGCCGCGTTCGAGCCAGTGGCCGTGGACGAGCGCGATGGTGTGCGCGCGGGGCGTCGACGTGCGCGGCGCCGGCGGGCGCGCGTGCCTCGTCAGGCAGGCGGCGAGCACCGGGAGCGCCAGCGCGGGCGCGAGGCGAAGGAGGCGCGCGCGAGGGACGGGCGTCACTCGTCAGGCGGCCGGCGTGTCCGGCGAGCGCCCGAGGCGCACGAACACCCGCCAGGCCCAGACGGCGAGGACGGCGCTCGCCAGGGTGATCAGCGCCATCTCCAGGACGTAGCCGGGATCCGTCGCCGCCCGGTGATACAGCTCGACCGAGCGCGCGAGGTGGAGGACGGTGAGGAGGGCGAAGAGCGCTCCGGTGACGGCGACGTAGGCTCGCATGGGGGCCGGGCTCCGAAGGGGGGAGTGACAGGATGCGAGGCGGGGGGCGTTGGGGCAAGAAGGGCGACCTGGACATCCCGCCGCGCATGCCCGAGGCGCACGCGACATTCCGGTGCGCCTCGCCGCGGAGTATGTTCGCCGCGACCGACCGAACCCGCATGCCGGCCGCCGCCGCGCGCCGCGCACGCTCGCCTCGCCTCCCGACTCGATGCCTCGCTTCGCCACCGCCAACGGCCCGCGCGTCCTCGTGACGCTCGCCGCGCTCGCCGCGCTCTTCCTCCTCGCCGCTCCCGCCACCGCCGCCGCCCAGGCCACCGAGCGCCAGTACCTCTCCGGCACCGGCAGCGACAGCACCGTCGACTGGGAGTTCCGCGTCAGCGGCGGCCGCAACGCGGGCCACTGGGGCACGATCCCCGTGCCGTCGAACTGGGAGATGCAGGGCTACGGCACCTACCATTACGGCGACGACTGGTCGCGCACCCCCGCGCCGGACAGCGTCGGCGAGTACCGCCACCACTTCCGCGTTCCCGCCGCGTGGCGCGGCCGGCGCGTCGACATCGTCTTCGGCGCGGCGATGACCGACGCCGACGTCCGCATCAACGGCGAGTCCGCTGGCCCCGTGCACCGCGGCGGCTTCTACCAGTTCCGCTACGACGTGAGCCGGCTGCTGCACTACGGCGGCGACAACCTCCTCGAGGTGCGCGTCCGGAAGTTCTCGACCGACACGTCGATCGACATGGCGGAGCGGCACTCCGACTTCTGGCTGTTCGGCGGGATCTTCCGCCCCGTCTGGCTCGACGCCTTCCCCGCGCAGCACATCGCGCGCACGGCGATCGACGCGCGGCACACGGGCGCGATCACCGTCGACGCATTCCTCGGCGGGATCACGGCGCCGGCGCGCGTCGTCGCTCAGGTCGTCACGCTCGCCGGCCGCCCGGTAGGGCACGCCTTCGCCACGCGCGTGGCGGCGGGCGACACCGAGGTCGTGCTGCACGCCAGCGTGCCGGGGGTGAAGCCCTGGTCGGCGGAGTTCCCGAACCGCTATCGCCTGCACGTCACGCTCGAGCGCGGCGCGACGACGCTGCACGAGATCACGGAGACCTTCGGCTTCCGCACCGTGGAGGTGCGGCCGCACGACGGCTTCTACGTCAACGGCGCGCGCGTGCACCTCAAGGGCACCGACCGCCACACCTTCTGGCCGACCACGGGGCGGGCGACGAACCGCGCGCTGAGCGTGAAGGACGCGCTGCTCATCAAGGGGATGAACATGAACGCGGTGCGGATGTCGCACTATCCGCCCGACCCGCACTTCCTCGACGTCGCCGACTCGCTGGGGCTGTACATCATCGACGAGCTCACCGGCTGGCAGCACGCCTACAGCACCGCCGCCGGCCGCCCGCTCGTGCGCGAGATGGTGCAGCGCGACGTGAACCATCCCTCCATCGTGCTCTGGTCCAACGGCAACGAGGGCGGCTTCAACTTCGACTTCGACGCCGACTTCGCGAAGTACGACCCGCAGGCGCGCGACGTCGTCCACCCGTGGGCGGACTTCGGCGGGATCAACACGAGCCATTACGAGCCGTACGACTGCTGCACCGGCTACTTCTTCCACGGGGACGACCTGATCATGCCCACCGAGTTCCTCCACGGCCTCTATGACGGCGGCGCCGGCGCGGGGCTGAAGGACTGGTGGCGGCTGATGCTCGACACGCCGCTCGCCGTCGGCGGCTTCATCTGGGCCTTCGCCGACGAGGGGATCGTCCGCGCCGACGAGGGCGGGCGCGTCGACGTCAACGGCAACACCGCGCCCGACGGCATCGTCGGGCCGTACCGGCAGAAGGAAGGCAGCTACTTCACCATCAAGGACGTCTGGGCGCCGGTCTACTTCCCGTGGAGCGAGTACGACTTCCTGCCCCCGACGTTCACCGGCGCGCTCCGCGTCGAGAACCGGTACGACTTCACCGACCTGCGGCAGGTGCGCTTCGACTGGCGGCTCGTCGACTTCGCCGGGCCGTGGTCGTCGGGCGCCGCGCACACCGTCGCCGCGCACGGCGTGGCGCGATCGCCCGCCGTGCCCCCGCGCGGCGTCGGCACGCTCCAGCTCGCGCTGCCGAACGACTGGCACGCGCACGATGCCCTCGCGCTCACGGCCACCGATCCGTACGGCCGCGAGATCTACACCTGGACGTGGATGATCCGGTCGCCCGACGCGGTCGCGCCGCGCGTCGTCGCGAGCGCCCCCGACGGTGGCGCGCCGGACGGCGCGCGCGTGAGCGCGGAGACGCGCGGCGGGGTCGTCACCATGCGCGCCGCCGGCGTCGAGGTGCGGATCGACTCGGCGACCGGCATGCTCGCCGGCGTCAGCCGCGACGGCGTCGCGCTCTCCCTGCGCAACGGCCCGCGCCTCGTGGACGGCACCTCCACCCTCGAGTCGCTCGACCAGCGCGCCGACGGCGACGACTACGTGGTCGAGGCGCGGTACAAGGGGGAGCTGCAGCACGTCTCATGGCGCCTCGCGCCCACCGGCTGGCTGCGCCTCGACTACAGCTATCGCCTGCCGCGCGGCGCCGAGCGCGCGTACCTCGGCGTCACCTTCGACTACCCCGACAGCGCGGTGACCGGGATGCGCTGGCTCGGCCGCGGACCGTATCGCGTGTGGAAGAACCGCCTCGACGGCGTGGAGTTCGACGTCTGGCACAAGGCGTACAACGACGCGATGACCGGCCTGCGCTGGGAGTACCCCGAGTTCAAGGGCTTCCACGAGGACACGTACTGGGCGACGCTCGAGACGCGCGAGCTGCCGATCACGATGGTGTTCGCGGCGAAGGACCTGTTCCTCCGCGTGCTCACGCCCACGCAGCCGACGGACAGGCACGCGGATCCGCGCATGTCGCGCTTCGACTTCCCGCCGGGCGACCTGTCCTTCCTCCACGGCATCATCCCGATCGGGACGAAGTTCCACGCGGCGAAGGACCACGGCCCGATGGGCCAGCCGAACATGATCTCGGTGCATGGCGAGACCTTCGCCGACACGGTGTGGTTCCACTTCGGCAAGCGGGGGAGCGCGGCCAATTGAGCCTTCGTCCGTTGTGCGTGGTGCTCGTCGCCGCGCTGTCGTGCCTCGTCGGACCGGCCGCGCTGGCGCAGGCGCCCTCGGTCTCGCATGCGCATCCGCCGCGCATCTACACGACCCAGCGGCTCGTGGGACCGCCGCCGAGGATCGATGGCCGGCTCGACGACGCGGCGTGGAAGCAGGGTGTGTGGGCGGGGGACTACACCCAGCAGAATCCCGTCGAGGGGGGCAAGCCGTCGGAGAAGACGGAGCTCGAGATCCTCTACGACGACGAGAACGTGTACGTGGCGATCCGCGCGTACGACGACATGTCGAGGATCAGCCACTTCCGCGGCCGACGCGACGACTTCGGCGGCGACCAGGTCGGCGTCGCGTTCGACAGCTACTTCGACAAGCGCGAGGCGTTCGAGTTCGACATCACCCCCGCCGGCACGAAGATCGACCTCGTGCTCAGCAACGAGGGATGGGACGTCACGTGGGACGCCGTCTGGGACGGGAAGGTCGCCTACGAGCCCGACGCGTGGACCGCCGAGTACCGGATCCCCCTCAGCCAGCTCCGCTTCGGCCCGCAGGACGAGCAGGTGTGGGGGATGCACGCCTGGCGGTGGATCGATCGGCTCGGCGAGGAGGATCAGTGGAATCTCATACCGCGCAACGGCACCGGGCGGCTGTACAACCTCGGTGAGCTGCACGGCATTCACGGCCTGAAGCAGCAGCGCCACATCGAGCTGCTGCCGCACGTGCTCGGCCAGGTCGAATCGGTGCCGGCGCAGGTGGGCAATCCCTACGTGGGGAGCGCGAACGGCAAGGGCGCGGTGGGGCTCGACGCGAAGATCGGTCTCACGTCGAACTTCACCCTCGACGGCACCATCAATCCCGACTTCGGCCAGGTGGAGGCGGATCCGTCCGTCGTCAACCTGACGAGCTACGAGACCTTCTACGAGGAGAAGCGGCCCTTCTTCCTCGAGGGGAAGCGCATCTTCACCTTCGGGCTGCCCGGCAGCGCCGTCGCCGGCGACGTGAGCGGCACGTTGCAGGGCGACCAGATGTTCTACTCCCGGCGCATCGGGGCGCCGCCGGCGCTCCAGCCCACCGTCCCGGATGGCGCCTTCGTCCAGGCGCCCGGCGCGACCACCATCGCCAGCGCGGTGAAGGTGACCGGGAAGACGACGGACGGCTTGTCCGTCGGCCTGCTGCAGAGCGTGACGGACAGGGCCGACGCGAACGTCGCGTTCAACGGCGCCGAGTCCCGCATGCCCGTCGCGCCGACCACGAACTACATGGTCGGCCGCGTGCAGAAGGACTGGGGGCAGGGCAGCACGCTGCTCGGCGGGATGGTCACCTCCACGCACCGCTGGACGGGGAGCGACGCCGCGCTGCGCCGGCTGCCTGACGACGCCGTCACCGGCGCCGTGGACGCGACGCGCTTCCTCGCCAATCGCTCGTACGTGGTCGAGGGAAAGGTCGAGCTCAGTCGCATAACGGGGGACACGGCGGCCATCCTCGCGCTGGAGACCGATCCCGTCCACTACTACCAGCGTCCGGACGCCCGCCACCTGGGCGTCGACGCCAACGCCACCACGCTGCTCGGGCACGGCGGGACGGTGCGCGTGGCGCGCTACGGGAACAGCAAGTGGCTGTGGTCCGAGGCGGCGCGGTGGATGTCGCCCGGCCTCGAGCTGAACGACCTCGGCTACCTGCGCCAGGCCGACGTCGTGCTCAACGACGCGGCGCTGGTCTACACCGAGACCGAGCCGCACGGCGCCTTCCGCTCGTACGGCTTCACCCTGTCGCGCCAGGACGACTGGGACTTCGGCGGCCTGAAGACCGCCGACAGCACCGCCCTCCAGGCGACGGGCACCTTCACGAACCTGTGGACGCTCCTCGGCGGCGTCAGCCTGGTCGGCGCGCCGAACGACACGAGACTGCTGCGCGGCGGCCCCGCCATGACGACCAGCGGCTACGTCGGCGTGGACGTGGGCGTCCAGAGCGACCCCTCGCGGCGCGTCAGCGGCGCGCTGTCCACCGTGCACCACTTCGTGATGGACGGCGGCGGCAGCGATGCCGAGCTGACCGCGCAGCTCGACGTGCGGCCGCGGGACATCTTCACCTTCTCGGTGATCGGGTACTCCCAGCACGACGTGAACGACGTGCAATACGTGCAGACGGCGTCCGCCGCCGGCGCGCCGCGGTACGTCCTCGGGCGACTCGCCCAGAACACGCTCGGCCTCACGCTGCGGGCGAACGCGTTCATCACCCCCGACCTCACGATCCAGTACTACGGCAGCCCCTTCGTCTCCAACGGCCGCTACGGGCGGTTCAAGCGGGTCACGTCGCCGCGCGCGAGCGCCTACGCCGACCGCTTCCACGCCTTCGCCCCGTCGGAGCTCTCGTTCGTGCCGGCGTCGAACAGCTATCAGGTCGACGAGGGCGGCACCACGTACTCGTTCGGCAACCCCGACTTCGACTTCCGGCAGTTCCGCTCGAACCTCGTGCTGCGCTGGGAGTACCGGCCCGGCTCGACGTTGTACCTCGTCTGGTCGCAGGATCGGACCGACGACGCGACCTCCGGGCGGTCCCTGCGGAGCAGCCTCGATGCGCTGCGGTCGTTCCCGGCGACGAACGTGTTGCTCGTGAAGCTGAGCTACTGGATGGGGTTGTAGGCCGGCGACCGCTCACCGCCCGCGCTGCCGCGCGACCTTGACGGTGATGTACCGCAGCGAGTCCCCGCGAGCCACGACGTACTGGTGAGCGACGCCAGCCGGGATCATGAGCAGGTCCCCCGGGCCGATCGCCCGCACCGTACCGCCGACGATCGTGCCGCCGCGGCGTTCGCCGGGCCCGGTGAGCGCCGCACCCGTCACGCGCCCGCCCGACAGCAGCGAGCCGTGTCCCGCCTGCACGAAGGTGACGTCCGCCCAGTCGTCGTGCACCTCGGGTCCGCCACTCGTCAGGCGGCGCATGACGACGTACTGGAACCCGGCGCTCGCGTGCAGCGTGCGTCCCGTCCGCGCGCCGCCGGCGAGCGCGTCGGCCGCGCGCGCGAGCGCGGCGGCGGAGAAGTACGCGACGCCACCCGACGGCGCCGACGCGCCCGGCACCGGCGGGGCGGCGTCCTCCGCCGATGTGGACGCTGCCGAGGGGACGCGCGTGCTCGCCGAATCGCGCGTCCCGCGCCGCGCGTCCCGCGTCCCGCATCCGCCCAGCAGGAGCACGATCGCGACACAGGCGGCCGCCCGTTCGAGGACTCGCTTCACCGCATGTTCCCCGTGTGCCCGAGCGAGTACCGCCCCGGCTGCGGCCACACGCACAGCCCGTGCGGCTCGCGCTGCACCGGGATCCGGTGCGTGAGCTGCCCGGTGGCGATGTCGAACACCTCGACCTCGCGGTCGTAGCGCCCCGACAGCCAGAGCTCCTTCCCGTCCGCCGTCACGTCGCCCATGTCGGGGCTTCCTCCGCCCGGCACCGCCCACGTCGCCACGATCTGCCGCGCCGCGGGATCGAGCACCGAGATCGATCCCGGCCCGTGCGACCGCCCCGCCGTGGTGTGCCAGCCGCGATTGCTGACGTAGAAGTACCGCCCGCCGCGCCCGACGGTGATCCCGTGCGTGCCGATCCCCGTGTGGAGGAACCCGATCACCCTGAACGCGTACGGATCGAGGAGATACAGCCCGTCCTTCTTCATGTCGGCGACGTAGAACACGCTGCCGTCCGGCGAGGAGCGGATGTCCTGCGGCATCGCCGAATCGGGGTGCGCGGCATCGAGCGTGAGATAGCCGAGCACCTTCCGCGCGGCGACGTCCACCTTCACGAGCTGGCCGGAGAACTCGCAGGTGGCGACGAGATACCGGCCGTCGACGGTGAAGTCGACGTGGTCGAGCCCCTTGCAGCGGACGGGCAGCGACCGCTCGAGCCGCAGCGTGCGCGGGTCGCTGAAGTCGAATCGCTTCTGTCGCTCGGCGATGACGACGGCGTCCCTGCCGTCGGGGGTGAAGTACATGTTGTACGGGTCGCTCACCGGCACCGGCTTGCCCGGACTGCCCGTGACCGGATCGATCGGGATCGCGTTCCCCGACTCGTTGTCGAGCACCCACAGCGTCTTCAGGTCGTACGACGGCACGACGTGCTGCGGCACGTGGCCGACGGGAAAGGTGCGGATGACCCGGTACGTGGTCGGATCGATCACCGACACGGTCGCCGAGCGGGAGTTCGGCACGTAGACGAGCGGACGGGCGCGCGCGGCCGCCGGCGCGAGCGCGTCGGCGCCGGTCGCGGCATAGATGTTCGCCGGCGGATCGGCAACGGGCGGCGTGGCGGCCGCGCCCGGCGCGTCGTCGTCGCCGCGCGAGCGGCCGCACGCGCAGAGGAGCCCGAGCATGAGGCCGGCCGCCGCCAAACGAGCGGCGCGCGGCGTCCTCCATCCGCTGTCTCTCATCCCGAATGCGACTGACCACGACAGCGCCCGGTCGGTCACCTCGCCCGCGCGGCCCATGGCTTGCACCGCGCGCGCTCCGTTCACACGCCACCTCGACGCGCACAACGCCATGCCGAACGTCCGTCTCGCCGTCATCTTCTACAGCACCTACGGAACGAACCAGCAGATGGCCGAGATCGCCGCGGACGCCGCGCGCGCCGCCGGCGCCGAGGTCCGGCTGCGCAAGGTACGCGAGACCGCGCCGCCGGAAGTCGTCGCCAGCCAGCCCGCGTGGAAGGCCGAGGCCGAGAAGTCCGCGCACATCCCCGCGCCGACGAACGAGGACATGGAGTGGGCGAACGCGTACCTGTTCAGCGCGCCCACGCGCTACGGCGTCTCGGCCAGCCAGCTCCGCGCCTTCATCGACACCCTCGGCCCGATCTGGGCGCAGGGCAAGCTCGCCAACAAGGCGGTGACCGCCATGACGAGCGCGAAGAACCCGCACGGCGGCCAGGAGACGACGCTGCTCGGGCTCTACGCGACGATGATGCACTGGGGCGCGATCATCGTCCCGCCCGGGTACACCGACGAGAGCCTCTACAAGGCCGGAGGCAACCCGTACGGCGTCAGCGTCACCGCGGGCGGGGCGGAGATCGGTGACGAGGTGAAGGCGGCGATCCGCTTCCAGGCTCGCCGCCTCGTCGAGATCGCGGAAAAGCTCGCCGGGTGAGCTAGCCGATCCCCGCGCGCTGCTTCGCGCGCTGGATGATCGCCGCCATCACGTCGCGATGCTTCGTGAAGGTGTCGTCGACCACCTGGAGCGTCGGGATGCTGCCCGGATAGAGGTCGAGCGTCTCGTCGTTGAAGCGGCCGAACCCCGACTCGTGCACGCCGCTGCTGCCGCGGCCCGGCGCCGGGCTGCTCAGGTGGCTGTAGTTGTGCGAGTACTTGTGGAAGCGCCCCATGCCGACCTGGAACATGGGGATGAACCCGCACAGCGCGTCGTATGGCATCTCGCCGACGCAGGCGACCTGCGGGTAGCGCGCGCGCAGGTTCGTCACGAGCCGGCGCGTGCCCTCGTGCATGTCGCCGTTCGTGCTGTTGACGTGCCCGCCCACGATGTCGAGGAAGTACGCGTCCACGCCGTAGCGCTCGATCATGTCGGCGATGCGCCCCTCGAGGTGCTCGCGCCACGCGTCCGCGCCGAGGTTCATGTAGCCGAGCCAGCCGTCCTGGTGCCGGTCGTTGTTCCAGTCCACCCAGTCCAGGTTGTAGACGTTGCCGTCGATCTTGTGGGTGATGGCCTTCGCGATGGCCGGCCAGCTGGGGAGCTCCTTGTTCGCCGCGTTGGTGCCGTACATCGGCATCATCTTGAAGCCGAGGCGGTGCGCGCCGTCGACGAGCCGGCGGAATCCCGCCTCGCCGCCCATCCGCTCGGACACCTTGTACGTCGGGTAGTCCCAGTAGTAGCGGCCGTCCCACGCGGGAAGGAAGACGAGCACGCGCTCGCCGGGGATCTGCGTCGCCATCCAGCGCAGGATCTCGAGCTGCTGCGCGTAGTCGTTGAAGATGTAACCGGTGTAGTGCATGCCGTGCAGCGTCGTGGCGAGCGCCAGGTTGCGCATCCACCCCGGCATGTCGGTGCGGTCTTCCCACGCCCGCAGCCCGAACGCGCGCTCGACGTGCTGCAGGTGCAGCGCGGCGGCGTCGTCGCCGGTCGCGGCGCGGCCGAGGCGCCAGGTCGGCACGGTGACGCGCCGGTCGTCACGCCACGCGTCGTGCTCGTAGATCGCCTCGACGCGGTAGCTCGTCTCGCCCGGCGCCATATAGAAGCGCTTCGGGCGCACGCGGTCGTCGAGCGCGGAGACGTACCAGACGTCGGAGGGCGTCTGGACCATGATGAGCGGCGTGTTGATCCCCGCGGTGGGGCCGTTCAGGTCCCCGGCGGCGAAGGGATAGCCGGCGAGTAGCTCGTTGTCGCGCGGGTCGAAGAAGCCGCCGCCGCCGAACGAGACGTGGCCGCGCGGGACGCCGCGCACGATGCTGGTCACGCTCCTGATCGGGCGCTCCATCTCGGCGACGGCATCCCACTCGATCGTGGATCCGTCGCGGCGGAAGGTCGCGGTGAGCCGGCCCGGCGCCTTCTGCTGTCCGCCCGCCCACACGAAGCCGTCGCAGGTCAGGCGCACACGGTCGCCGTCGTCGTCCACGCGCAGCTTCGCGCGGTCGAGCCCGTACGTGTTCTCGCCCGTGAAGACGAGAAAGCCGAAGCGGTAGTCGCCGACGACGACCGACGGCTCGGGGAAGTCGAAGCTGAACTTCTGGAAGCCGCGGCCGCGCGGCGGGATGAAGATCTCGCTCGTCGAGGTCAGGTCGACGATCCTCCCTGGCGGCGTGGACGCGGCGGCGCCGTCCGCGCCGCCCGCGGCGGTGAGCGGTGCCGCCTGTGCGAGCGCCTGGGGCGGGACGAGCGCGCCCGCGCCCACCACGCCCATCGTCTTCAGCCAATCACGTCGGGAGATCGGGTCGGTCATGAGTCTGGTCTCGACTGGTCCGTTCGGAAGGAAGCGCGCCGGCGGCCGGCGGTCGGCGGCTGGCGGCAGGGCAGGGGCCGCGTCCGGGAACGCGGCGCGTGCGTCCGTGCGGCACCCGGGGGGGTGCACAACTCGACGACACAATGGATATTGGATACTGTAGCCACGGACCGCCCGACGCCAGGTTCCCTCCCACCCCTGGCGCCACGCCGGCGCGTCCGCTGCCCAGATGAGGACGATTCGATGACGATCTCCCGCCGCTCGCTCGTGAAGCTCGGCCTCCAGGCCGGCGCACTCCCCCTCCTCGACGCCGCGCCGCTGCGCGCCCTCGGTGCGCAGCCCGTGCAGGGGGATGCCGCCGCGGCGAAGGCCGCGCCGCGCCTCACCCTCCAGGCGCGCCCCCTCCCGCTCGAGAAGGTGCGGCTCACCGGCGGCCCGCTCAAGCGCGCGCAGGAGGCGGACATCGGCTACCTGCTCTCCCTCGAGCCGGATCGCATGCTCGCGTACTTCCGCAAGCGCGCCGGCCTCGCCCCGAAGGCGGAGCCGTACGGGGGCTGGGACGGCGACGGCCGCAACCTCACCGGTCACGTCGCGGGCCACCACCTGTCGGCGATCAGCCTGATGTGGGCCGCCACCGGCGACCGCCGCTTCAAGGACCGCGTCGACTACATGGTCCGCGAGCTGAAGACCGTGCAGGACAAGAACGGCGACGGCTACCTCTGCGCGCTGGAAAACGGCCGCCGCTGCTTCGGCAATCTGGCCAAGGGCGAGATCGAGTCGGCGGCGTTCGACCTCAATGGCGAGTGGTCCCCCTGGTACACGCTGCACAAGATGTACGCCGGGCTGCGCGACGCCTACCGGTACACGGGCAACCGCACCGCGCTCCAGGTGGAGACGCGCTTCGCGCAGTGGGCCGAGGGGATCCTCTCCGGCCTGAGCCCCGCGCAGATCCAGGAGATGCTCGGCACGGAGTTCGGCGGCATGAACGAGGTCCTCGTCGACCTCTACGCCGACACCGGTGACAGGCGCTGGCTCGACCTCTCGTACAAGTTCGAGCACGAGGCGTTCATCTCCCCGCTCGAGCGGCACCAGGACGACCTGGGCGGGACGCACGCGAACACGCAGATCCCGAAGATCATCGGCTCCGCCGAGCGCTTCGCCTGGACCGGCCGGCCGGCGGACCTCCTCGCCGCGAGCTTCTTCTACGATCGCGTCATCCAGCACCACAGCTTCTCCACCGGCGGCCACGGCACCGACGAGTACTTCGGGAAGCCGGACCACATCGCCTCCCGCGTGGACGGACGCACGGCGGAATCGTGCAACGTCTACAACATGCTGAAGTTGAGCCGGACGCTCTTCTCGCTCTGGCCCGACCCGCACTACGCCGACTTCCACGAGCGCGCGATCTACAACCACGCGCTGGCCTCCTTCGATCCGGAGGCGGTGCGCATGTGCTACATGGTGCCCGTCGGGCGCGGCGTGACGCACGAGTACCAGGACATGCAGCACGGCTTCACCTGCTGCGTGTGCACGGGGATGGAGAACCACGCGCTGCACGGCTACGGCATCTACTACGAGGACGGCGACCGGCTCTGGGTGAACCAGTACGCGCCGTCGACCGCGGAGTGGACGGAGGCGGGCGTGCACCTGGCGATGGACACCGGCTTCCCGATCGGCGAGACGGCGAAGCTCACGCTCACCCTGCGCGCGCCGCGCGAGTTCACGCTCGCGGTGCGCCGCCCCTTCTGGGCGGGGGAGGGCTTCGCCGTGACGGTGAACGGCACGCCGGTGAGCGACCTGCCGCCGGTGGTACAGGCGGGCGAGCCGGCGCACGGGCACCGGCGGCGTCCCTACGAGTGGGACGCGCCGGTGGGCTCGTACGTCGAGATCCGGCGCACGTGGAAGAGCGGCGACGTCGTGGAGGTCACGCTCCCCAAGACGCTGCGCCTCGAGCCGACGCCCGACGATCCGCGCCGCGTCGCGATCATGTGGGGCCCGCTCGTGCTCGCCGGCGACCTCGGCCCGGAGCCGACGCGCCAGCGTGACGAGGACGGCGGGGACGAGGTGCTCGTCGACCCGACGCTCTCGCCGGTGTTCGTCGCCGCCGACCGGCCGGTGACGGAGTGGATCCAGCCGGCGGCCGGCGGCGCGGGACGCTTCCGCACGAACGGCGTGGGGCGCGAGCCCAACGCGGCGGGGCGGCTGCGCGACGTGGACCTCGTCCCCTTCTACGAGCTGCACCGCCGCACCTACTCGACGTACTGGGACCTCGTGACGCCTGACGAGTGGGCGGCGCAGAAGGCCGGCTACGAGCGCGAGGCGGAGCGGCTGCGCAAGCTCGAGGCGGCGAGCGTCGCCTTCGTGAAACCGGGCGTGCCCGCGTCCGAGCAGAAGTACCACTACCAGGGCGACAAGGACGTGCACCCGGTGCGGATCGAGAAGCGCCCCGGGCGCGCCGGGCGGAGCTGGTTCTCGTACGACCTGCCGGTGGACGCCACACACCCGATGGCGCTCGTGGCGACGTACTACACCGCCGACCGTCGCAGCCTGCCGGCGACGTTCGACATCCTCGTCGACGGCCAGCACCTGGCGACGCAGCACCTCGACCGCACCGATCCGGGGAAGTTCTTCGACGTGACGTACGCGATCCCCGCGGCGCTGGTGCGCGGGAAGTCGACGGTGACGGTGCGCTTCCAGGCGGCGGAGAAGAGCCAGATCGCCGCGCTGTTCGGGGTGCGGATGGTGCGGGGGGACGAGGCGCCGTAGCGGGGGGCGGCAGGCGGGACGCGGGAGGCGTGGGGACGAGGGACGAGCGGCGAGGGACGAGTACGAGTGAGGACGTGAGTGGTCGTTGGTCGTTGGCGAGCCGCTCGGGATACCGCTCGTGGCGTCCGGAGCGGCTTGCCACGAACGAAGGACCACCGACCACCGACGTTCGTTCGCGCCCCGCCTCCCATTCATCTGTATACAATATCCGCCCCTCCCCCCTTCGGTCCCCTTGACAGCCCCCGCCGCCGCCCGTAGCGTCGTCCCGGTTTGTCGGAATCGCATACAATATCCACACATCGCTCCCACGCGACGGCCCCGCGCCCCGCGCCCAGCTCCCCCACCCTCCCTGCCTCCGCACCGGCCGGCCCTGCTCCCGCCCCGGCGCGTGCCCTCGCTTCCCACTGCACAGGAGTCGAAGATGCGAACCTGGTTGCTTCGTACCGCGTTAGCCGCCGCCCTCGTCGGAGCCGGGGCGGCCTCCGCGGCCGCCCAGAGCACTGGCCAGATCACCGGCACGGTCCTCGACTCGGCCTCCGGACAGCCCCTCTCCGGCGCTCAGGTCCACGTCGTCGGCACCCGCCTCGGCGCCACCGCCAACGCCCAGGGCCAGTACGTCATCCGCAACGTCCCCGCCGGAACCGCCACCGTCCGCGCCCAGCGCATCGGCTTCGCCTTCGTCCAGAAGAGCGTCACCGTGCCGGCCGGCGGCAGCGCGACCGTCGACTTCACCATGCACGCCCAGGCGGCCATCCTCAGCCAGGTCGTCGCCATCGGCTACGGCACCCAGCGCCGTGAGCAGGTCACGACCGCCGTCTCCACCGTCGACGCGAAGGACTTCAACCAGGCGCCCGCCCGCGATGCCGCCTCGCTCATCGCCGGCAAGGTCCCCGGCCTCGCCGTCAGCACGCCGAGCGGCGACCCGACCAGCGGCACCGAGATCAGCCTCCGCGGCACGACGACGATCCAGGGCTCGACCAACCCCCTCGTCCTCATCGACGGCATCCCGGGGGACCTCAACACCGTCGCCCCCCAGGACATCCAGTCCATCAGCGTGCTGAAGGACGCCTCCGCCGCCGCCATCTACGGCTCGCGCGCCTCGAACGGCGTCATCCTCATCACCACCAAGCAGTACGAGGGCGGCAAGCCGCGCTTCACCTACGACGGCTACGCCAGCTACCAGACGCTCTACAAGTCGCCCGACTTCCTCACGGCCAACGACTACCGCAGCCTCATCAAGCAGGGCTACGGCTTCCAGGATCTGGGCTACACGACCGACTGGCAGAAGCAGGTGCTCCGCAACCCGCTCAGCGAGCGCCACAACCTCAGCCTCGTCGGCGGCAGCCAGAACACCAAGTACACGGCGTCGCTCAACTACCAGGACGCGCAGGGCATCTTCATCCGGTCGGACAACAAGACGACCAACGCCCGGCTGACCCTGGACCAGACCATGTACGACGGGAAGGTCCAGGCGGGGCTCAACATGCTCTCCGGTGTGGTCGATCACTTCGCCGGTCCGGACTACAACTATGCCTGGCGCCAGACGCTGATCCGCAACCCGACCGACCGCGTCAAGGACGACCAGGGCAACTGGCAGGAGCGCGGCACCTATTTCTACGTCAACCCGGTCGGCTGGATCGACGAGAACAACGGCGACGTCGAGAATCGCGATCTTCGCCTGAACGGGACGCTCAAGGTCTCGCCAATCGACAACCTGCACCTGCAGATGCTCGCCGGAACGGAGCGCTACTCCGGCCTGTACACCGACGCTACGACGTTCCGGCACGTGAACACCACGCAGTCCGGGCTGAACGGCACGGCGAACCAGAGCACGTCGTCGGACATCAATCACATCCTCGAGCTGACCGGCACGTACGACAACCACCTCGGCCAGAACGACTTCACGCTGCTCGGCGGCTACAGCTACCAGGACTTCCTGTACCAGGCGTTCAGCGCCGGCAACTACGGCTTCCCGACGGACCTCTTCGGGCCGAACCAGCTCCAGCAGGGGAGCGCGCTGTCGACCGGGCACGCCAGCATGTCCAGCGACAAGAACGGCTACAAGGTGATCGGCTTCTTCGGCCGCGCGCACTACGACTTCGCCGATCGCTTCCTCCTCTCGGGGAGCGTCCGCTACGAGGGGAACTCGCGCTTCGGCGCCGATCACAAGTGGGGCGTCTTCCCCGCCATCTCCGCCGCGTGGCGGCTGGCGCAGGAGCCGTTCATCAAGCGCCTCGGCTTCGTCAACGAGCTGAAGCTGCGCGCCGGCTACGGCGTCACCGGCATCGCGCCCGACCAGTCGTACCTGTCGCTCACCAGCTACCGCTACGGCTCGAAGTTCCTGTACAACGGCCAGTGGGTGTCCGGCCTCTCGCCGGCGCGGAACCCGAACCCGGATCTGCGCTGGGAGCAGAAGGGCGAGACCAACGTCGGCCTGGACTACGGCCTCTTCGACTCGCGCCTCTACGGCAGCGTCGACGCGTACCGCAGCGACAACCGCAACATGCTGTACAACTACAGCGTCCCGGTGCCGCCGAATCTCTACGGCAGCATGCTCGCCAACGTCGGCCACATGATGAACAAGGGCCTCGAGGCGCAGGTGAACTGGGACGTCATCCGCAGCAAGAACGCGGGCTGGACGACGACGGTGAACTGGTCCACCAACACCAACCGCCTCGTCAGCCTGTCCAACAGCACCTACCAGGCGGCCAGCTACTTCTACACCGGCTACACCGGTGAGCCGATCCAGATGCCGACGCACCGCGTCGACGTCGGCGGCCCGATCGGGAACTTCTACGGCTACAAGTCGGTCGACATCGACACGACCGGCGCGTGGATCGTCCTCGACTCCGCCGGCAACCGGATCTCCATCAACGACGCGAAGGAGAAGGACCGCCGCGTCCTCGGCAACGGCATCCCGAAGCAGTACCTCGCCTGGAACAACGCCGCGCACTACCGCGCGTTCGACCTGAGCGTCAACATGCGCGGCGCCTTCGGGTTCCAGATCCTGAACTTCCAGCGGATGTTCTACGAGAACCCGACGATCCTCCAGTACAACATGCTGAAGTCGGCGTTCGACAAGGTCTACGGCAAGCGCACGCTGAACTACGACCTCGCCTACGTCAGCTACTACGTCGAGAACGGCGACTACTGGAAGGTCGACAACGTGACGCTGGGCTACACCGTGCCGCAGCACGCGCTCGGCGCGCTGGGCAGCACGATCTCCCACGCCCGCGTCTACTTCTCCGGCCACAACCTCCTGACGCTGACCGGCTACAAGGGACTCGATCCCGAGGTGAGCACGACGGGGCTCGCCCCTGGCGATGACCAGCGGGACAAGTACCCGACGACTCGCATGTTCACCGCCGGCATGACGCTCACCTTCTGAGAGGCTGCGCAATGAGCTTCAACTACTCCAGATTCCTGCCGGTCCTCGCCGGCCTCGGGATCGCCGTCGCCTCCGTGTCGTGCACGGACCTCACCGAGGTCCCGTACAACCAGGTCACGGCCACCAACTTCAAGCCGACGGCGGCCGATCTCGGCTCGCTCATCGCTCCCGCGTACACGCCCCTCCGCGCGCTGTGGATGGGGTGGTACGGCAACATCGACCTGCAGGAGGAGACGTCGGACGAGCTGCTGACGCCCGTGCGCCCGAACGGGTGGTACGACGGCGGCACCTACATCCGCCTCCACCAGCACCGCTGGGATGCGCACCAGGGACAGCCCGGCTCCCTCTGGTACAACGCGTTCAACGGCATCAACGGCGTGAACCGCGTCCTCTACCAGATCGACTCAGGGGTCGTGGCCGTGCCCGCCAGCTCGAAGACGTCGCTGGACGCGGAGCTGCACGCGCTGCGGGCGTACTACTACTCGCTGCTGCTCGACAACTTCGGCAACGTGCCGATCGTGACGAACTTCAAGGCGACGGAGCTGCCGCAGCAGTCGACGCGGAAGCAGGTCTACGACTTCGTCGTCAAGGAGCTCACCGACGCCATCCCCAACCTGAGCGACACCACGGGCACGGCGACGTACGGCCGCGTCACCAAGTGGGCCGCGCTCGGGATCCTCGCGCGCGTCTACCTCAATGCCGAGGTCTACACCGGCACCCCCGAGTGGGGCAAGGTCCTCACCACCACGCAGCAGATCATCGACGGGGGGAAGTACCAGCTCGACCCGAACTACCGCACGCCCTTCTCCCGGCATAACGAGAACTCGAAGGAGAACATCTGGGACGTGCCGTACGACGCGATCAACGGCCCGGAGAGCTGCTTCCACATGAAGACGCTGAAGCCGGAGCTGCGCTACGTCTTCAACATGCAGGCGCAGCCGTGGGGCGGCAGCGCGTCGGCGCCGCAGTTCATCGACACGTACGACTCGACGGACAAGCGGCTGCCGGACACCTGGCTCATGGGCCCGCAGTTCGACTCGCAGGGACGCGGCTACAACTTCGTGAAGTACGTCCCGCGGATCGACTCGACGGACTTCAACAACGGCTATCCGGTGTGGAAGTACGAGATCTACGCCGGTGAGACGGGATCGTCGGACGTGGACTACCCGATCCTCCGCTACGCCGAGGTCCTGATGATGAATGCCGAGGCGCAGCTGCGGACGGGTAATGCAGACGCGGCCGCGCAGCTCGTCACCCAGGTGCGCATGCGCGACTTCGACGACCCGATGAAGGCGATCGTGACGGGTACGGAGCTCCAGCAGGGCAGCTCGTTCAACTACGGCTGGGACGATGTCGACGGGGTGGTGAAGACCGGCCCGGGCGGCACGCCGGTGACGGGTGGCGGCGCCAACATCCAGTTCGGCCGCTTCCTCGACGAGCTGGGCTGGGAGTTCGCCGCCGAGGGGCACCGCCGGTCGGACCTGATCCGCTTCGGCGTCTTCACGACGAAGACCTGGTTCAACCACACGCCGAACGGGGACTACCGCTCGCTGTTCGCGATTCCGAGCGGGGCCATTGCCACGAACCCCAACCTGAAGCAGAATCCAGGGTACTAGGATTGCACCTCCCGTCTCCCCGGGGCCGCGAATGCGCGCCCCGGGGACGATGGTGCGGAGGAGGGGCCATGCGAACGACCAGCGTGGTGGTCGTACTGAGCAGTGTACTGGTTCTGCTCCCGGGCTGTGCCCGCACGAGCCCCCCTCCGCAGCTCTCGGCGGCGCCGCGTGAGCCGCCACGTCCGGCCGCCGTGAATCCCACCGGCGCCGTGGACTCCATCTCGACCACCGCCCTCCGCGCGCGCCAGGCGGACGACGTCGCCGAGCTCCTCGAGGGGCGCGTCGCCGGCCTCCAGGTCATCCGCGACGCCGACGGCACGATCTCGCTGCGCATCCGCGGGATGGACTCGCTCAACGGCGCCGGCGACGCCCTCGTCGTCCTCGACGGCATGCCCGTCGAGCCCCGCAACCTCTCACTCGTCCTGCGCGAGCTCGACCCCAAGGACGTCCAGTCGATCGACGTCCTGAAGGACGTGAGCTCGACGTCCGTCTACGGAATGCAGGGAGCGCACGGGGTGGTGGTGATCAGGACGAAGCATTAGCGGGAGGCGGGAGGCGGGACGGGCAACGACGTCATTGGTCATTCGTGATTGGTTCCTGGCGAGCCGCTCGGGATGCCACACGAAGCGTCCCGAGCGGCTCGCCAATAACGAACGACCAACGGCCAATCACGTCGTCCCTCGTCCCTACCGCCCCCCGAATCCCGCCTCCCCCCTCCCGCGGTAGACCGTCACCACCGTCTCCTCGAACACCAACCTCCTCCCGCCCCCCGGCACCTCGTGCCGCTTCGCGTGCTCCACCGCGAGCACCCGCGCGAAGCGCTTCGCCTGCCACGTCTCGATCACCCGGTCGAGCATCCGCGACTCGTATGGTGGGTCGGCGAAGGCGAGGTCGTAGGCGTCCGCGTCGAGCGCCGCGGCGAAGGGGAGGGCGTCGCGCTTGAAGATGCGCGTGCGCTCCCGCACTCGGAGCGCGGCGACGTTCGCGCGCAGCGCGTGCAGGCTCGATGGGCGCGTCTCCACGAAGTCCGCGCGCGCGGCGCCGCGTGAGAGCGCCTCCAGGCCGAGCGCGCCCGTGCCGGCGAACAGGTCGAGCACGCGCGCCCCCGCCAGCACCGGCGCCAGCAGGTCCAGCAGCGCCGCGCGCACGTGCTCCGCGGTCGGACGCACGCGGAAGTCGTTCGGCGACGTGAGGTCTCGCCCGGCGAACTTGCCGCCGACGATCCTCACGCCGCCGAATCCCGCCGCGCCGATCTCACCCCGTCAGCAGCCCGGTGTCGCGAGCACGGCCGCTGGGACGGCGACCGGCGCCTGGCCGTGCCGGGCGAGCGCCGCGTTCAGCGCCGGGAGGTCGGTCGTCACGAGCGCCTTCCACCGCGCCGCGAGCCCCTTCAGCTCCGAGCACGTGCTCGCGTACGCGGCGAGCATCGGTCCGGTCGGCGCCATGTCGGCGAAGTCCTGCGCCTCGAGCTGCCTGACGAAGGCGCCGTTGACGCCGGCGAAGTCCGGGGTCTGCGCGCCGCGCCGGCGGAAGCCGCGCCCCGCGTCGCTCGCCTTCGCGACGCTGTCCAGATGCGCGCCGAGCACCGCCGCCGCGGCGGCGACGTCCTGCGCCGGGTTCGCGCCGACCGCCTTCGCCACCGCGGCGCGCAATGCCGTCGCGTCGCGTCCGCCCTGCCAGCTCGCGCGGACCCCGTCGTACAGCTTCATCTCGAGCGCGTGCTGCGCGGCGAGCGCCGAGGCGGCGACCGGCGACCGCGGGTCGTTGCGCACCGTGAGCGGCTGGGTGTAGCTCCTGCCGTCCACGGTGAGCTTCAGCGTGTACACGCCCGGTAGCGCGAGCGGCCCCTCCGGCGACGCCGGCGTGAGGCCGGGGTTCGCGTTGATCTCGAAGCTGTGGGTGAACGCGGGCGGCGCGTCGTAGCGCAGGTCCCAGTGCACGCGGTTCAGGCCGAGCTGCCTCGACAGCGGCATCGGCGCGGCGAGCCAGTAGTTCGGCTCGGGCGGGTGCGCCGCCTCGGCCACCGGCGCGATCGGCGCGCTCGACATGTGCCGCACCACCTTCCCCGAGGCGTCGAGCACGTCGAGCGTGACGTCGTGCGCCGGCTTCGTCGGCAGCCAGTAGTCCACGACCGCGCCCTCCGGCGGGTTGAGCGCGTGCGGCACCTCCGGCGGGAAGGGCGTGTCGGCGTTCACGTTCCGCCGCACGCGGATCGCGTCGTCGGGCTTGAAGAGGTGCGCCGGCTCCATGGCGATCGAGGGCACGAGCTGCCGCAGCACCGTGTAGTCGTCGAGCACCCAGATGCCGCGCCCGTACGTGCCGACGATCAGGTCGTTGCCGTGGATGGCGATGTCGCGGAACGACGTCGTCGGCAGGTTCAGCATCAGCGGCTGCCAGTAGTCGCCGTCGTCGAACGACACGTACATCCCGCTCTCCGTGCCGGCGAAGAGGAGCCCGGCCTTCTTCGTGTCGGTGCGGATCACCCGCGCGAAGCTCCCGCCCGGCGCGTCGACCGGCAGGCGGTTGACGATCCGCGTCCACGTCTTCCCGTAGTCGTGCGTGCGGTAGAGGTACGGCGCGTAGTCGCCGGACGTGTGGTAGTCGATCGCCACGTACGCCGTCGCCGCGTCCTGGTGCGACGCGTCGATCGTCGAGATGTCGGCGTGGCTCGCGTTAGGCAGCCCGGCGATGCTGACGTCCTCCCACGTGCGCCCCTCGTCGCGCGTGAGCTTGATCAGGCCGTTGTTCGTCCCGACCCAGATCGTCCCCGGCGCCACGGTGGACGCGGAGATCGTCTCGATCGCGCCGCCCGGTGGCTCCGGCGCGCCCTCGCCCGCCGCGCGGCCGGCGAGCGTCGCCATCTGCTCCTTCGGCACGCCGAGGTCGGGGCTCAGCCGCTTCCAGTGCACGCCGCCGTCGGTCGTCGCCATCAGGTACTGGAAGCCGGCGAGCAGCTCGTGCTGGTTCCACGGCGCCCAGACCAGCGGCCCGGAGAACGACGTGCGCAGCTTCGCCGCCGGATCCAGCGCCGGGCTGACGTTGATCCACTGCTCGGTGGGATACGCGATCTTCACGATCCCCGAGCCGCTGGCGTACACGGTGTCGGGGTGGAGCGGATCGGGGACGACCGTCCCCCACTCCCAACCGGGCACCGGGCTCCAGTCGAGGGGCGTGATCTCGCCGAGGTTGCCGCGCACCCGCGTGCGCACCGCGCCGGCGTCCTGCTGCGTCGCGTACACCCACGCCGGGAAGGAGTTGTCCACCGCGAGGTGGTAGACCTGCTCGGTGGACTGGTTGTACCACGAGCTCCACGTCGCGCCGCCGTCCAGGGAGACCACGGCGCCCTGGTCCAGGCCGAGCAGTATGCGCTGCCCGTTGGTCGGGTCGATCCACATCTGCTGCGGGTCGTCGCCGCCCGGCGCGCCCTTGAAGCCGGTGAAGGTGTTGCCGCCGTCGGTGGAGCTGTAGCTCGATGTGTTGATGGTGTAGACCACGTCCGGGTTCTGCGGGTCGACGTACACGCCGCAGTTGTAGCCACCCTGGCCGTTCCGGATGCGATCGTCGTCTGGATCCATCCGCTGCCAGCTCGCGCCGCCATCGTCGGAGCGGTAGAGACCGAAGTTGCCGATGAGGAAGACGCGGCGCGCGTTCGTGTTCATCGCCACCGCCACCGAGGTGCGCCCGCTCAGGCGCGGGAGCCCGCGGCCGGCGACCTCGCGCCAGGTCAGCCCCTCGTCGATGGACACGTACAGCGCCGTGCCGCTGCGCCCCGTGTCCGGTTCGGCGCCGCGCCGCGGCGGCGCGCCGCGCGGGACGTAGTGGCGGACGGTCGTCGCGAAGATCACGTTGGGCACGTCGTTCGCCCGCGCGAGCTTCTGGATCCCGGTCTCGTCGTCCACGTACAGCGTCTTCGTCCACGTCTTCCCGCCATCCGTGCTGCGGTAGACGCCGCGCGCGTCGCTGCGCTCGTGGATGTTCCCCTGCGCGGCGACGAGCACGAGGTTCGGGTCGTGCGGGTCGACGAGGATGGAGGGGATCTGCTTCGTCGAGTCGAGCCCCACGTGCTGCCAGCTGCGGCCGGCGTCGATGGACTTGTAGACGCCGTTCCCCTCGTTGATCGCGCCGCCGGTCACCATGTCCCCGGTGCCGACGTAGATCACCCGCGGGTCCGAGGGCGCCACCTCGACCGCGCCGACCGACGACACGTCCTTCACGCCGTCGAACACGGGGAACCAGGTCTCGCCGGCGCTCGTCGTCTTCCAGACGCCCCCCGCGGGGAGGCCGATGTAGAAGACGCCGGGCTGGCCGACGGCGCCGCTCACCGCGGCGACGCGCCCGGCGCGGAAGGGGCCGACGTTGCGCCAGACGAGACCGGTCCGGAGCGCCGTCGCGTCGGCGCGCTGCTGGGCCGCCGCGGGGTGCGAGAGAACGAGGCCGGCGAGCGCCAGCAGGGCGGCGCCGGGCCAGCGGAGGGAGTGCACGGGCTTCATGCCTGCGATCCTGGGAGGGGAGGGGTGTCGGAAGCTCCTGAAGACTAACGCGGCGGCATCGACTCCCGCTGATCTAACGCGCCGCGCGCGCGCCGTCCAACCGCCGCCGGTTGCCGGTGCATGTCGTGGCTCGTCCACCGACCGTGGACGCCCTGAGTGACAGCGAGGCCGGCATCCGAGGCGCGTTCGACCATGCCGCCATCGGCATGGCCATCTCCGATCCCGACGGCCGCTGGACGCGCGTGAACCGCGCGCTCTGCGCCATCGTCGGCTACCCGGAGGCGGAGCTGCTCGGCCGCTCCTTCCAGGAGTTCACGCACCCCGACGACCTCGCGCGCGATCTCGAGATCCTCGGCCGCGTGCTCGCCGGCGAGGTCGACGCCTGCCAGATCGAGAAGCGCCTCGTCCACAGGCAGGGGCACCCCGTCTGGGTGATGCTCGACGCCGTCGCCGTGCGCGATGCCGTCGGCGCCCCGCTGTACTACGTCCTAAAGTACCAGGACATCACCCTCCGCAAGCGCGCGGAGGAGGCGCTCCGCGAGAGCGAGGCGCGCTACCAGCGCATCGCCTCGCACGCGCCGGGAATCGTCTACCAGTATCACGCCCTTCCCGACGGGAGCAGGCGCTTCACCTTCGTGAGCGAGGGGACGCGCACCCTGCTCGGCATCGCGCCCGAGGCGGTGCTGCGCGACCCCGACGCCCTCTTCGGCCTCGTCCACCCCGACGACCGCCCTGGCATGCACGCCTCCGGGCAGGCCGCCATGGCCGGCGGGCTGCCCTGGCGATGGGAGGGGCGCATCGTGCTCCGCACGGGCGAGGAGCGATTCGTCCAGGTCGCGTCCAGCAACGAGCGCCAGCCCGACGGGAGCGTGCTCGCCGACGGCGTCCTCATGGACGTCACAGAGCTCCGCCGCGCGGCGCAGCGCCTGGAGGAGAGCGAGCAGCGTTACCGCTCGCTCTTCGAGCACCACCCCGACGCGGTGTACTCCATCGACCGCGCGGGTCGGCTCCTGACGGCGAACCCCGCGTGCGAGGCGACCTCCGGCTACCCGGTCGAGGAGCTCCTCGGGAACTCCTTCGCGCCGCTCGTCGCCCCCGAGCACGCCGACGTCGTCGCGCGCCACTTCGAGGCGGCGCTCGCCGGCAGGGCGCAGCGCTTCGAGACCACGATCCGCCACCGCACCGGGCATGTCGTCCACGTCGACGCCACGAACATCCCGATGATCGTCGGCGGCGAGGTCGTCGGCGTCTTCGGCATCGCGCGCGACCTCACCGCCCGCCGCGTCCTCGAGGCGCAGCTCCAGCAGGCGCAGAAGATGGAGGCGGTCGGCCGGCTCGCCGGCGGCGTGGCGCACGACTTCAACAACATCATCGCCGCGATCGCCGGCTTCGCCGAGCTCCTCCAGGCCGACCTCACGCCGGGCGACCCGCGCCGCGAGGATGTCGCCGAGATCCTCAAGGGGACGACGCGCGCCGCCTCGCTCACCCGCCAGCTCCTCGCCTTCAGCCGCCGGCAGGTGCTCCAGCCGACCACGCTCGACCTCAACGAGGTCGTCGCCGAGACCGCGGCGATGCTCCGCCCGCTGCTCGGCGCCGCGTTGCACGTCGTGACGCGCTTCGCCACCGAGCCGGTGCCCGTCTTCGCCGACCGGACGCAGCTCGAGCAGGTGCTGGTGAACCTCGCGCTCAACGCGCGCGACGCGATGCCCGACGGCGGTACGATCACCATCGAGGTGTCGCGCGGCCACGGTGCCGATCGAACGCCCGCCGCGTTCCTGATGGTCGGCGACACGGGGGTGGGCATCCCGGCCGGCGTACAGGGGCAGATCTTCGAGCCGTTCTTCACCACCAAGCCCACCGGCCAGGGAACGGGGCTCGGCCTCGCGACGGTGCACGGCATCGTCGAGCAGTCCGGCGGGACGATCGCGGTCGACAGTCGCGAGGGCGAGGGGAGCGTCTTCACGGTCACGCTCCCCCTCGCCGCCGAGGCGCCGCCGCGCGCGACGGCGTCGGCGGCGGCGAAGCCGCGCGTCGGCGAGGCGGGGACGGTGCTCGTCGTCGAGGACGAGGAGGCGGTGCGCGAGATCGCCCGCCGCGTCCTCGATCGGGCGGGCTACCGCGTCCTCGTCGCCCGCCAGGGCGTCGACGCGCTCGACGTCCTCGCGGCCCACGGCGCGCAGGTGGACGTGCTCCTCTCGGATGTGATGATGCCGGAGATGGGCGGCATCGAGCTCGCGGCGCGCGCCAGCGCGCAGCTCCCCGCGCTGCGCGTGATCCTCATGTCGGGCTACACCGGCGCGGAGGTCGGTGCCCCGGGCGCGATCCACGGGTTCGTGCAGAAGCCGTTCACCACGGACTCGCTGGTCGAGGCGGTGAACGGCGCGATGCGACTGCGGGCGTCCTGACGGGCGCCTCGGCAAGGGCGGACGGGGACGGACCAGCCCCGTCCCTCGTGCCTATTCGGCGCTCGCCGTCACCCACGGATCTCCCGCCATCCACGCCGAGTCCGGCGCGAAGAGGAAGACCATGCCGCCGTTGGCGAGCTTCGGGAGGAGCCGCTCGGCGCGCGACGGCTCCATCGCCGGGCACCCCTCGCTGCGCCCGGCCTTCGTCGGCGTGACGTACGGGGCGCCGTGCGCCACCACGTGGCGCTCGAGCGCGTTGTCGTTGAAGCCCGTCGAGACGCCGTCGAGCCGCATGCCGAGCGACGTGTACGCGTGCCCGCTCGCGTGGCCGTGGAACTCGTAGAGGTCCTCGGCGCGATAGAGCCCGAGCGAGGTGGCGTTGCTGTTGTCGGCGTTCGAGAAGTGCGTCGGGACGCCGTACGGCGAGTCCGAGGAGCCGCGGCCGTGCGCGACGGTGAAGGGTCCGTCGACGATCTTCAGCGCGTCCATGTCGAAGACGTAGCCCCGCGCCGTCGTGCTCGGCAGCCCGTAGTCGACGAAGTACAGGTACGGCTTCTTCACCTCGTCGGGGTGCGCCGCCTTGAAGGCGAAGTAGCCGCGGAACGCGTCCTCGAGCGCCTGCGGGGCGCTGAGCTGGCGCACCGCGCCGGCGAGGGCGTCGAGCGCGGTGTGGACCTCGCTCGCCACCGCGCTGGCCGTCGGGTCGACGCCCCCCGAATCGCGCACCGGATCACTGAACCCCAGCACCGAAGCGGTCGCGACCGTCACCGGACCGGGGGCATCCTGGCCGGGGACGAAGCGCGCGCCGATGACGAGGACGGCCACCGCGCCGACGAGAATGGTCTGGAGATGTTTCGGTCGGCGCATTCGCCTGCTCCCTGTCGAGTCGGGCGCTGCCGCACCCGGGCACGTGATGATCGGCGGGGGTGCGCTGGACACTCCCGGAACGGTTCGTCGGTGGCTGTGGGTCGAGAAAGTGTACTGGCGGCGCGCGGCGATGTGAAGGACCCGTGCCGCCAGACTCGCGATCGCAGGGCAATACACCCGGACGGGGACGAAGGTTCGTCGGAGCCTGTCGTCGGACGAACAGTCCCCGTTTGGCACCCGCGATACACGATACACCGCTCGCCGTCACCGTCTCCGCTCCGACCATGACGTTGGCCCCACCGACGGCGCATGGGTGTGACCACGGTCGCAGCGCTGCCTCGATGCGGGCTCGGCTGGCCTGACCGCGGCGCACGAGCGGTGTATCTTGGCTGCATGGCCCCCGCCCGCCCCCACGCCGATACCCCGTCGGCGCTGGCCCCCACGGCCGTCGTGATCGTCACGCCGTGACGGCGCCGCTCGCGCTCCTCCTCGCCGTCGCCGCGGCGTACCTCGCCGCGCACGTCGTCTTCGACTGGCTGGCGCGTCGCTTCCTCATCGTGTCCGCGGCCGAGTACCTCGTGCTCGGCATCCTGCTCGGGCCGCAGGTGACGAACGTCCTGAGCAAGCCGCTCCTCGAGAGCCTCGCGCCGGTGGTCACCCTGGCGCTCGGCTGGATCGCGGCGATCGTCGGCTCGCAGTTCGAGCTGCGCCGCCTCATCGACATCCCCGCCCGCCGCTTCCGCATCGCCTTCGCCGAGTCGGTGGTGACGTTCGCCGTCGTCGCCGGGCTCGAATACCTCGCCCTCGGCTGGGACGGGTCGGGTGTGGAGATGGCGGTCGTCGTCGCGGCGATCACCCTCGGCGCGATGGCGGTGACGTCGAGCGGCGCGGGGATCGCGGTCGTCTCGCGCCTGCTCGGCGCGCGCGGCCCCGTGGTCGAGCAGCTCGAGCTCTCCTCGGCGATCAACGGCTTCGTCGCCATCTGCGCCTTCGGCCTCCTCCTCTGCTACCGGCACGCGCCGATGCCCTCCTGGCGCCCCCTCACCACGACGGAGTGGGCGGTGGTGTCGGTCGCGCTCGGGGTGGTTGGCGGCGCGCTCTTTCACATCTTCATCGGCGACACGCCGGAGCCGGACCGCCTCTTCGTCGCGCTGGTGGGCGGGATCGTGCTCGTGAGCGGCGCGGCGACGTACGTCCGCCTCTCGCCACTTCTCGCGGGGCTGTTCTTCGGCATCGTGCTGGTCAACACGACGTCGCAGCCGCAGCGATTGCTCGAGGCGATGCAGAAGGTGGAGCGGCCCTTCTACTACGTGCTCCTCCTCCTCGGCGGCGCGGACTGGCAGCCGAGCCATCGCGCGTGGCTCCTGCCCGTCGCGCTCTTCCTCGCCGCGCGCGCGCTGACGAAGATCGGCGGCTCGCGGCTGGCGACGCGCGCGAACGCCGCGCTCGGCGAGCTGGGGCCGCGATGGGGACGTGCGCTCCTCGGCCAGGGGCGCGTCGCGCTGGCGATCGGGGTCAACGTCCTCCACCAGGACAACGCACCCTACCGGAACCTCATCTTCACCGCCGCGATCGCGTCGATCCTCCTCACCGAGTTCTTCTCCGCGCGGCTCGTGCGCTCGGTCGTGCCACGCAGCGAGGGCGGGGCCGCCACGGTGTCGCCCGAGGAGGGGGACACGGGCCACCAGGGCACGGACGCCCACGAGGGCGAGAGCGCGGACGACACGATCGCCACCGGCGAGGAGCGCTGAGCCGTGCGCCGCGCCTTCGTCCTCGCGCTCCTCTTCGGTGGGATGCAGCTCATCCAGCCCCTCGGCTCTCCGGGGTTCGGGTCGCAGTCGCTGCTCGCCTTCGGCTTCCTGATCCTCGGCGCCTACGCCGTCGGCGAGCTGCTGGTGAGCTTCGGGATCCCGAAGCTCGTCGGCTACCTGCTCGCCGGGGTCGCGTTCGGTCCGTGGGCGCTGAACACCGTCGCCGCCGATTCGGTGGCGGCGCTCGCCCCCGTCGGATCGCTGGCGATCGCGCTGATCGCGTTCCTTGCCGGCGCGGAGCTGCGCTGGCGCGAGATGCGCGAGCGCGGCGGCGCGATCGTGCGCATCCTGACGGCCGAGCTGTCGCTGACGCTCGTCGTCATGCTGGTGCTCCTCGTCGCCTTCGCGCGCTACGTGCCCTTCGTGGCCGGGGGCACGCGCACCGAGGTGCTCGCCTTCAGCCTCCTCTTCGCGAGCGTGGCGGTCGTCCACTCCCCCGCCGTCGCCATGGCGCTGCTCAACGAGACGCGCGCGCAGGGGCCGGTCGCGCGCACCTCGCTCGGCGTCGTGCTCCTGAGCGACGTCGTCATCGTGCTCCTGCTCACGGCGACGCTGACGGTCGTGCGCATTGTCGTCCCGCCGCAGGGGGCGAACGTGCCGACGCTGACGATCGGCGGCGTGGTGTGGGAGATCGGCGGTGCCGCCGTGGTGGGCGCGGCGATCGGCGCCCTCGTCGCGCTCTACCTGCGCGTGCTGCGGCGCGAGCTCTTCCTGTTCGCGATCCTCGTCGCGTTCTTCGGGTCGGAGATCGCGCAGCTCATGCACGTCGAGCCGCTGCTCACGCTGATCGTCGCCGGCTTCGTCGCCGAGAACGTCTCCGTCCCCGCGCACGGCGCGGCGCTCCGGCACGCGATGGAGCGGGCGGCGGCGCCGGTGTTCGTGGTGTTCTTCGCCCTCGCCGGCGCGCAGATCCAGCTGCCGGTGCTCGCGCAGTACTGGCCGGTGGTGCTCCCGATGGTCCTCGTGCGCGGCGCGTCGATCTGGAGCGGGTGCCGGCTCGGCATGCGGTGGGCGCGGGTGGGGGGCGAGGCGGGCGACGCGGTGCGGCGCCACCTCTGGACGGGGCTCATCCCGCAGGCCGGGGTGGCGATCGGGCTGGCGGTCACGATCGCCGACACGTACCCGGTCCGGGGCGGCGAGATACGCACGATCTTCCTCGCCCTGGTCGCGGTGAACCAGGCTCTCGGCCCGATCCTCTTCCGTCGGGCGCTCGCGCGCAGCGGGGAGATCCCGGCGACGGGGGCTGGGGCAGGGGCGGGGGAGCTGGGGACGGCGGCCTGAGCACCCGCCGGCGATCCGGCGAGGTCCTGCAACTCGCGTTCCGATCGTAAGGTAGGCCCATGCATCGAGGGCATGGGCCGGAGGCGGATCGCCCCCTCGCCCGGAATCGGCGAACTCCGGGCGGGATCGCGTGTATCAGCGTCTGCTCCCCGGCGACTCGCCGTGAACCCGCGCGCCGCCGCCCGTCGAGCATCATGCATCCACACCGGGTCGGCGCAGCGCCGTCGCCCGCTCGGGTGTTTTCACCAGATCACGTCAGGAGTCGACCCATGAAGCGCAACTGGCGCAATGGGCGGAGGACGTTCCCCGTCCTTGCCGCGATCACCGTGGCCGCGCTGGCCACGACCGCACTCGCCGAGCATCCGCGCGTCCTGCACGCGCCCACCCCGTCCACCGACACCACCGCGACCGCGCCGCGCGCGAAGGCGCCCACCCCCGCCGCCGTCGCGAAGCTCCAGGATCTCAGCGATGCCTTCGCGGCCATCGCCGCGCGCGTCAAGCCCAGCGTCGTGTACATCACCGCGAAGGAGGCGGCGCGGCCCGTCGTCGTGCACTCCCAGGGGCAGGCGCCGGACCTCGAGATGATCCCGCCGGAGTTCCGCCAGTTCTTCCGCGGCATGCCCGGCGCGCCCGACGCGCCGCAGCCGCGCGGCGGGGGCATCGCCTCCGGCTCCGGCTTCATCGTCTCGCCCGACGGCTACATCCTCACCAACAACCACGTCGTGGACGGCGCGACCGAGGTCACCGTCCGCCTGCTCGACCGGCGGCAGTACCACGCGAAGGTGGTCGGCCGCGATCCGACGACCGACGTCGCCGTCCTGAAGATCGACGCGACCGGCCTCCCGGCCGCCTCGCTCGGCAACAGCGGCGACGCGCGCGTCGGCGAGTGGGTGCTCGCCATCGGCAACCCGCTCGGCGAGAACCTCGCCTTCACCGTGACGCAGGGGATCATCAGCGCCAAGGGACGCATGCTCCAGCTCCCGGGACAGTCGCAGCGCAGCATCCAGGACTTCATCCAGACCGACGCGGCGATCAACCCCGGCAACTCCGGCGGCCCGCTCGTCAACGTTCGCGGTGAGGTCATCGGCATCAACAGCGCGATCGAGAGCCCGACGGGCTACAACGCCGGCTACGGCTTCGCCGTCCCGATCGACCTGGCGAAGGCCGTGATGCAGCAGATCATCAAGCACGGCCACGTGGAGCGCGCGGCGCTCGGCGTCACCGTGCGCGACGCGAGCCCGGACGACGCGGCGTACGTCGGCCTGAAGGACATCCGCGGCGTCGTCGTCCAGGACTTCGCCGACTCCGACTCGCCCGCGCGGCGCGCCGGCATGCAGCCGGGCGACGTGATCGTGGCCGTGGACGGCAAGCCGGTCGACTACGTGGCGCAGGTCCAGGAGGCGATCGCCTTCCGCAAGCCGGGCGACGTCGTGAACGTCGAGGTGGCGCGCAAGGGCGGCAAGCGCGTGACGCTGCACGTCGCGCTCGAGCGCGTGGGCACGGACGAAGCGCAGGACAGCCACGACGACAGCGCGTCGAACGACGCCGGCACCGGCGCCTCGATGCACGCCCTCGGCGCGAGCGTCTCCGCGATCGACGCGGCGACCGCCCGCGAGCTCCAGATCCCGGCGAACGTGCACGGCGTCCTCGTCACCGGCGTGGAGGACGGCAGCCCGGCGTCCAGCCACCTCTTCACCCCCGGCGCGGGCGGCCCGGACATCATCCTCTCCGTCGAGGGCACCGCGGTGCACACGCCCGACCAGCTCCGTGCGGCGCTCGGCCGCGCGAAGAAGGGCGACATCGTGACGCTGCGGATCTACAACGTCCCCCAGAAGGCGCGCCGCATCGAGCGGGTGCGGCTCGGGGAGTAGGGTCTAGGGTCGAGGGTCGAGGATCGAGGGTCGAGGGTCGAGGGTCGAGGGTCGAGGGTCGAGAGGCATCCGAGCCACGCGACGCTGGCATGCCTCGCACGCGCCGCGCGTCCCGCGTCCCGCGTCCCCATCTCGACCCTCGCCCCTCGCCCCTACCTGCCACCCGCGCCCCGGCGTGCCACTCGCAGCGTGATCATCGAGACCGAGCGCGCCGGCAGGTGCACGTCGAAGCTCGCGCCGGCGCGCAGCGGCCGCCGGCGCGGGGCGATCGCGTCGGGGGTGGCGAAATCGTTGCGCGCCCGGTGCCCGCCGCCGGGTTCGGCGAGCAGCTCCCACTCGGCGTCGCTCCGCACCGTCGCCCCGCGCACCGCGATGTGCAGGGCAATGGCGCGCGCCGGGTCGGTGTTCACCACGGCGACGTAGACCGTGTCTCCCGTGCGGGTGGCGACCGCATCGAGCGCCGGCTGGGCCGTGCCCGCCGAGTCGGTGCCGAACGACGGCCCGGCGACGTCGGCGTGCACGCGCTCGCGCCCGAGGTGCGTCGCGTACATCCGGTTCGCGTAGTAGGTCGGCGTGACGAAGGTCGCCGTGCGGCTCGCCTGGATGATCCCGCCCGGCCAGCCGTTCACGAGGTCCGACACCGCGCTCATCGCCACGAACGGGCTCGCACGCTCGAAGACGTTCATGAGCCGCGCGCCGTACAGCGCCGCGTCCATCCCCTGCTCGCGCGCTTCCGGCAGCGCGAGCCCCCACTCGTCGATCGTCAGGGCCACCGTGTGGCCGGGCACCAGCTCACGCGCCAGGCGCTCCACCTCCCGGTAGAAGCGGCCGTACGCCAGGGGGTGCGGCATGAGATGGCGCAGGTCGCGCTGCGTGGAGTCGAAGCCGTAGTAGTGGTGGATCGCGAGGTAGTCGATCGACCGGCCGACGGCGCGCAGCACGGTGCGGTTCCACGCCATGTCGTTGTCGCCGACGGCGATGAAGCGGATCGTCGGATCGACGGCGATCATCGCGTCGTGGTAGCGCTGGAAGTTGCGCGCGTACGTCGCCGCGTCGGAGTGGCCGCGCACCCAGTCGCCCCAGATCTCGTTGCCGATCTCCCACAGCTTCACGTGGTACGGCGCCGGATGGCCGTTCGCCGCGCGCAGCGCTCCGTAGCGTGACGTCGCGGGGCCGTTGCAGTACTCCACCCACGCCGCCGCCTCCTCCGGCGTCGCGCCGCGCCCCTCCACGTTCACCGTGATCGAGGGCTCCGCGCCGACGGAGCGCGCGAACGCGATGAACTCGTCGGTGCCGAAATCCGACGGCTCCGGCTCGTTCCTCCACGACAGGTTCACCCACGTGGGTCGCTCGTCGCGCGGGCCGACGCCCCAGCGCCAGTGGTAGTCCTGCGCGACGTTGCCGCCCGGCCAGCGGATGAAGGCGGGCCTGAGGGCACGTACGCGCTCGTAGACGTCGCGCCGCACGCCGCCGGGTGCCGTGTCCCCCGGCATGAGCGAGAGCTGGTCGAGCCACACGCGGCCGCGCCCGGGGAAGAGCACGGCGAAGCGCGCGAGCGGATCGCTCACCCGCGGCCGCAGCACGACGGTGTACCGATGCCACCCGTCGGCGATGCTGTCGACGCGCGCTTCCGCGTACACGCGCCCGCCGCTCGCGTCCTGCTCCAGCGACACGGCGACCGGCCCGCGGTAGCCCGCCCCGCGCACCCACAGCGACGCGGCGTACGCGACGCCGCCACGTACCGGGATCCGCGGCTCGTACACCCCGTGCCGCGCGACCACGCCATCGCCGACGTCGACGCGCAGCGCGTGCCCGGGTCCCGCCCCGGTGAGCGAATCGCGGCGCACCGGGTACGCGACCGAATCGTCCTGGTGGAAGCCGAGCGCATAGTCGTCGTCGCGGTCGTCGGGGTAGCGCTCCCACGGCCGCGGCAGCCCGATCGCGTTCGGCGGCTCCTCGAAGCCGCGGTCGCGCAGCAGCTCCGCGTGCAGCCCGCCCTTCATCCCCTCGAACATGAACTCCAGGAACTGCCCGAAGAGCAGCGGGCTGACGCGCGCCTCCGCCCGCGACAGGTCGATCGTCAGGCGTGCCCGCGCGGCCGGCTGCGCGTGGATGAGCCGCGGCGAGAGGAGCAGGGCGATGCAGAGCAGGATCGGTCGGTGCGGCTTCATCGTCGCGGGGTGATGGTGCTGGTCGTCGTGCGCGATGCGGTCGGCGGCGCCCGCGCTACGGTGCCGCCGTCACACGGTAGAGCGCCGCGCCGTGCCGCGGGATGCGTGGGGCGAAGTCGTCGGCGAACCGCCCGAGGTCGCGACGCTGCCAGAGATCCCGCACGCGGTAGGCGCCGTGCACGCCGAGCTGCCGGATCGCCGCGCGCGCGGTGGTGTCCCGCTCGGCGTCCACGTCCGTGGTGTTGAACACGGCGACGTAGCGGTCCGCCGATCCGGGGACGTCGGCCGCCCAGGCGAGGTGGCCGGCGTGATCGAACAGCTCCCGGTTCCCGGTGCTCGCCTGGTCCACCGCGATCACCTCCGGGTTCGTCAGCAGCGACAGCGTGAACGCGTCGTTCTGCGTGAGGTCGGCGCCGAGGATGAGCGGGGAGCGGGCGATGGACCAGAGCGTCAGCATCGTGCGCTCCTCGTCGGGCGTGAACCGGGTCCAGCCTCCGCCGCGGTAGCCCGGCACGCGCCGGATGGCGCCGACCGGGAGCATGTCGGCGTCGGGGAAGTGGCCCGCGCCGATGTACGGCGCCCACTGCCGCAGCCGCGCGAACTGCTCGAGCAACGCCGGCCACGCGTCCCAGAAGTCGTCGCTGATCCGCCACATGTTGGCGTGATGGCTGACGTGCTCCGCGTCGGCGAGGGGCGTCGCGCCGGGCGAGGTGCTGAGGACCATCGGACGCCCGGCGTGGTCGATCGCCGCGCGGATCCCCTCGATCTCGGCGCGATGGTACGGTCGGCTCAGGTCATCGACCTTCACGAAGTCCACCCCCCACTCGGCGAGCTGGCGGAAGACGGAGTCGTAGTACTCCTGCGCGCCGGGCCGGCTCATGTCCACGCCGTACATGTCGGTGTTCCACGCGCAGGTCGAGGTGGTGTCGGCGATGTCGCGCGCCCGGTAGCGCGTGCCGAGGATCGGCGTGTTGCGCGCGACCGCCTGGCGCGGGATGCCGCGCATGAGGTGCACGCCGAACTTCAGCCCGCGGGAATGGACGTACGCGGCGAGGGCGCGGAAGCCGGCGCCCCCCTCGGCCGACGGGAACTTGTTAGGCGCGGGGAGGAGCCGGCCGTGGTCGTCCATCGCCAGCGGCGCGTTCCGCCGGTACTGGAAGCCCGTCGCGCCCGGCTCGTACCACTGGATGTCGACGACGACGTACTGCCAGCCGAAGCGGGCGAGGTGCTCGGCCATGTAGTCCGCCTCCGCCTTCACCTGCGCCTCCGTGACCGTGGTCGCGAACGCGTCCCAGCTGTTCCAGCCCATCGGTGGACACGGGGTCCAGGCCCAGTAGGCCGGGTGCGTGGCGCGGGTGATCGAGCCGGCGAGCGGGCGGGAGGGTGCCGGCGGGACGCACGAGAGGGTGCAGATCGCCGCCATCGCCGCCGAACCGGGTCGCCAATTCCATCGCATGCTATTTTCGGGTGTGAGGAGAGGGGCCGTTCACGACGCGCCGGGGCCACCGCGGCGCGCGATGGGGCGGCGTCCGCCTTGCGGTAGAGAGCTGCGCGCCGGCACCCCTGTTTGTCCACCCCTGACTGGCCAGTCCGCGTCATGCCCCTCGATACCGAACCCCGGCCGATCGAGCGCCCCACCCCCGAGCTGCTCTACCTCCTGCACGGCGACCCGGCGGAGCTGGCGGAGGCGCTGGCCGGCGTGCGCGCGGCGGACGTGGCCGAGGCCCTCCGCGACCTCCCCGCCGATCCGGCCGCGCAGGTCGTCGCGGCGCTCCCCTTCGATCTCGCCGTCCAGGTGCTCGACGAGCCGGACCTCGCGTACCGTCGCTGCGAGATCATCCAGCAGATGGACGCCCCGCGGGCGGCGCAGCTCGTCGACGCGATGTCCGCCGACCAGCAGGCGGACCTCGTCCGCGAGCTGCCCGACCGGGACCGCACGCGCCTCTTCGCCCTCCTCGACCAGCCGACGCGCCGCGCCCTCGAGCTGCTCCTGCGCTACGAGCCGGACAGCGCCGGCGGGATCATGACGACGGAGTTCGTGTCGATCCCGGCCACGTGGACCGTGCAGCAGGCGCTCGACCACATCCGCGACGTCGGGCGCACGAAGGAGACCGTCTACGCCATCTACTGCCTCGACCCGGTGCGCCAGACGCTGGAGCACGTGGTGTCGCTGCGCGACCTCCTCCTCGCCGCCGACCGCTCCCAGACCGTCGGCGCCCTCGGCAACCGGCGCAAGCCGATCGCCGTCACGGCGGGGATGGACCGCGAGGAGGTGGCGCGGCTCATCTCCAAGTACAACCTCCTCGCCGTCCCGGTGGTCGACGACGGCGACCACGTCATCGGCATCGTCACCGTCGACGACGTGATCGACGCGATCGTCCGCGAGCAGACGGAGGACGTGCAGAAGTTCGGCGGCATGGAGGCGATCGACGAGCCGTACACCGAGATCGGCTTCGCCCAGATGATCCGCAAGCGCGCCGGCTGGCTCTGCGCGCTCTTCCTCTCGGAGATGCTGACGGCGACGGCGATGCAGCACTTCGAGGGGGAGATCGCGCGGGCGGCCGTGCTGGCGATGTTCATCCCGCTGGTGATGAGCTCCGGCGGGAACTCCGGGTCGCAGGCCACCTCGCTCATCATCCGGGCGCTCGCGCTCCGCGAGCTGCGTCTCCGCGACTGGTGGCGGATCGCGCTGCGCGAGCTCCCGACGGGGCTCGTGCTCGGCGCCATCCTCGGCGTGATCGGCTTCATCCGCATCGAGACCTGGCAGACCTTCCACCTGTTCGATTACGGGCCGCACCACCTGCTGCTCGCGGCCACGGTGGGGCTGGCGCTCATCGGCATCGTGGGCTTCGGGTCGCTCGCCGGGTCGATGCTGCCCTTCGTCCTCAAGCGGGTCGGCTTCGATCCGGCGAGCGCGTCGGCGCCCTTCGTCGCCACGCTCGTCGACGTGACGGGGCTCATCATCTACTTCAGCGTCGCCTTCCTCGTCCTGCGCGGCACGCTGCTCTAGCGGCGCGGCACCGCTCACCCGGTGACGAGGGCGAGCGCGAAGCCGTCGTGTCCCTTGCTGCCGACCGTCTGGAGCGCGGTCACGACCACGCGCGAGTCGTGCGCCGCCCGCGCGAGGAAGCGCCGGATCCCCTGCACGTCGGCGTCCGCCTCCTCGTCCAGCACGCGGCCGCCGCGAACCACGTTGTCCACGACGACGAGGCCGCCCCGCCGCGTCAGGCGCACCGCCCAGTCGAAGTAGCCGGGGATGCCGGCCTTGTCGGCGTCGATGAAGACGAAGTCGAAGGGCGCGCTCCCGTCGGCGGCGAGGGCGGCGAGGGAGTCGAGCGCGCGGCCGAGGCGCAGGTCGACGCGGGAGGAGAGCCCCGCGCGCTCGACGTTCGCGCGCGCCACCTCGGCGTGGCGTGGCTCCACCTCGAGCGTGACGACGCGGCCGTCGGGCGGGAGGGCGCGGGCGAGCCAGATCGTGCTGTAGCCGCCGAGGGTGCCGATCTCGAGGATGCGCCGGGCGTCGACGGCGCGGGCGAGGAGGTGGAGGAGCTTTCCCTCGTTAGGCGTGACCTGGATCGCCGGGAGCCCCGCGGCCGCGCTGGCGTCGAGCGCCGCGTCGAGCGCGGCGTCGGGCGGGACGAGGGCGTCGGTGAGATAGGCGTCGACGGCGGTCCAGCGCTCGTCGGGCATCGGTGGTTCCTCGCGACGAAGGGGGTGCTGCGGCGAAGGCCGGTGTTCACGGAAGGTACGTCGTGTCGCTCTCTTGACACCCTCCGGATTTTGTCCTAAGGTCGTGCAAATTCGCGCCTGAATCGGTTCAAGGGACAAAATCCCCCAGTTCAGAACCGCCGGCAGACCGCCCACCCGCGGCGCTGCCACCGAGCGAGCCACCGGCCACGCTCGCGCTCCACCCGCAGGTCTGCACGTCCGCACCGCCGGCTGTCCTTCACATCCCGTCCTCGCCTGCGAGTCCGCGGCTCCGCGCCGCCGGCTCCCGCGCGCGCGACGTCCCATCCCCGGAGGTAGGCTCGATGAGCAGTACTCGCAGGCTGCTGTGGCTGTGCGCGGCCGTCGCCGCGCTCACCACCGCGCGACCCACGTCGCTCCTGGCGCAGGCGACGGGCACCATCACCGGCGCCGTCCGGAGCACCGACGGCCAGCCCGTCGCCGGCGCCAACGTCAGCGTGGTCGGCACCACCCGCGGCGCCGTCGCCGGCAGCGACGGCCGCTACACCATCGCCGGCGTCGCCGCGGGCACGCACCAGGTGCGCGCGCGCTTCATCGGCTACACGGTCGTGACGAAGCCGGTCGTCGTCACCGACGGCGGCACGACCACGGCGGACTTCACCCTCGCCCGCTCGGCCGTCCAGCTCAACGCGATGATCGCCGTCGGCTACGGCACGCAGAAGAAGGTGAACCTCACCGGCGCCGTCGCCACCGTCGCGCCCGAGGAGCTCGACAAGCGGCCGGTGCCCAACATCAGCGAGGCCCTCCAGGGCACGGCGCCCGGCCTCACCATCGTCGACCGCGCCGGCCGCCCCGGCACCGCCGGCACGATGGTCTTCATCCGCGGCCGCGGCACCCTGAACAGCACCAGCCCGCTCATCCTCATCGACGGGGTCGACGACGACATCAACACCCTCGATCCGAACGACATCCAGAGCATCTCGGTGCTGAAGGACGCGTCGTCCGCGGCCATCTACGGCTCGCGCGCGGCGAACGGCGTCATCCTCATCACCACCCGCCGCGGCGCGGCCAGCAAGGCCATCCGCTGGTCGTACAATGGCTACTACGGCCGCCAGAGCGTCGAGAAGTTCCCGGAGATGCTCGACCCGCGCGACTACCTCGAGCTGATCAACGAGGCGTACGTCAACGGCGGTCGCCAGCCGAAGTACTCCGAGGACTACATCAACAAGACCGTCCTCTCCGCCGAGGGCAAGCTCCCCGCCGACTCCGCGCTCAAGTATCCGTGGAACAACTGGCTCGACGTGCTCTGGCATCCGGCGCCGATGTCCGACCAGACGCTCGCCGCGCGCGGGGGCAGTGACCTCTTCTCCTTCTCGCTCTCGCTCAACGCGAACAACCAGACGGGGATGATCCCCCAGACGGCGGCCGAGCGCTACGGGCTGCGCCTCAACACCGACTATCACCCGACGAAGAAGCTCAGCACCGGCGTCGACGTCGCGCTGCGCAAGACGTGGAACGAGGAGCCGAACAACATGGGTGGGGTGCTCTGGAACATGTTCCACGACACGCCGCCGACGACGATGGCGAAGTACCCCGACGGCACCTACGGCTGGAGCGCGAACGGCAACAACCCGCTCGCCTACGCCGAAGCGTGGGGCGCGCAGAACACCGACTACCTGCACGGCCTGATCAACGCGAAGGCGGACTACCAGGTCCTCGACGGCCTGACGATCCGCACGCAGGCCGCGGTGCAGGGCGGCGCGTGGGGTTACAAGAACTGGCGCAACCGCCGGACGTTCTACGACTACTGGAACCCGACGATCATCCGGAAGTCGATCTCGCAGAACATGCTCGACGAGCGCAAGTCGAATGACGACGAGATCTACCTCCGCGGGCTCGCCGAGTACACGCACGCCTTCGGCAAGCACGAGGTCACGGCGATGGGCGGCGTCGAGCAGACGCACCACGACTGGGCCGAGCTCCGCGCCAGCCGCCAGAACTTCTACAACAACGACCTGGCGGAGATCAACGCCGGCGATCCCTCGATGCAGACCACCTGGGGTTCGTCGAACGCGTGGGGGCTGCAGTCGACCTTCGGCCGCCTGAACTACAACTACGCGGGCAAGTACCTCCTCGAGGCCAACGCGCGCGAGGACGGCTCGAGCAAGTTCGCCCCCGGCCACCGCTACGGCTTCTTCCCGTCGTTCTCCGGCGGCTGGCGCATCTCCGAGGAGTCGTTCTTCAAGAACCACGTCTCGTGGGTGGACGAGCTGAAGCTCCGCGGCTCGTGGGGCCGGATGGGAAACCAGGACGCGCAGAGCGACCTCTATCCCTACTGGTCGCTGATCAACCTCGGCAGCAGCTATGTCTTCGGGAACCAGCTCGTCACCGGCGCCTCGAAGAACGCGCTCGCCAACCAGGACATCTCGTGGGAGACGACGGAGATGTCGGACGGCGGCGTCGATGCGACCTTCCTCGGCGGCCGCCTCGAGTTCACCGGTGACGTCTACCGCAAGAACACGAGCGACATCCTCCAGCGGCTCCCGATCCCGGAGATCATCGGGCTCGACGCGCCGATGCAGAACAAGCTGAAGGTCCGCAACACCGGCTGGGAGGCGATGCTCGGCTGGCGCGATCACAAGGGCGGCTTCAACTACTCCGCCAACCTCAACGTCGCGTCGAACAGGAACGTCGTCACCGACCTCGCCGGCACCGGCCCGTACGTCAGCGGCATCTGGCTGACCCAGGTCGGCCAGCCGCTCGGCACGATGTTCGGCTACCAGACGGCGGGGTTGTTCCAGACCGACAGTCAGGTGAAGGCGCACGCCTACCAGAGCCCGATCACCGGCGTTGGCGACATCGTCTACGTCGACCAGAACAAGGACGGCAAGATCGACGCGGCGGACCGGGTGCCCATCGGCTGCGACATGCCGAAGTACACCTTCGGCTCCACGCTGACGGCGAGCTGGAAGGGCTTCGACGTGAGCACCTTCTTCCAGGGCGCGTGGAAGGTGTCGTACTGGGTCCAGGGCGCGCTGGTCGAGGGCCCGTTCTGGGAGAACTACACGACCACGATCTGGAAGAACCGCTGGACCCCGACGAACCCGAGCGGCTACATGCCGAAGCCGACGATCTTCACGTCGCACAACCAGCAGGCCAGCGACTACTGGGTCTACGATGCGTCGTACGTGAAGCTCAAGAACATGCAGATCGGCTACACGCTGCCCGGCCGGGTGAACCGGCTGCTCGACGCGCAGCGGCTGCGGCTGTACGTCTCCGGCCAGAACCTGCTCACCTTCGTGAAGAACCACAATCTGGTGCTCGATCCGGAGAACAACTCGGGCCGCGCGAACGACTATCCCCAGATCCGCGTTCTCTCCGTCGGCGTCAGCGCCAACTACTGAGGTTGAGAGCCATGAAGCGCAACACTCGTATCCTCCTGGCGCTGTGCCTCGCGTGCGCGCCGGTGATCGGTTGCAAGAACGACGTGCTGTCCACCGCGCCGACGGACCAGCTCTCCGACGCGGTCTTCTGGAAGCAGCCGAACGACGCCGTCCTGGCGGTGAACGCGATCTACCCGCTCCTCAGCGGCTGGGATCCGCTCTTCTACGATGCGGCCACGGACAACGGCTGGGCGCAGAAGACCTTCGACGGCTGGTACGACATCGGCGCCGGGACGATGGACGCCAACAGCGGCACGGCGAACGGGATCTGGCGCAACGCGTATCGGGCGATCCGGCGGGCGAACGAGGTGCTCGCCAACATCGACAAGATCCCGAAGATGGACTCGACGCTGAAGCTGCGCCTCGAGGGTGAGGCGCGCTTCCACCGGGCCTATCACTACAACGAGCTGGCCAGCTTCTGGGGCGACGTCCCGCTCATCCTCGAGCCGATCGACATCGCCGAGGGGACGAGCGCGACGCGGACGCCGAAGGACAAGGTCGTCGACCAGGTCCTCGCCGACTGCGACTTCGCCGCGGGCGTGCTGCCGGTGTCGTACTCCAGCACCGACCAGGGGCGGGCGACCAGGGGCGCCGCGCTCGCGCTCAAGGCGCGCGCCGCGCTCTTCGCGGGCCGCTGGCAGGTGGCCGCCGATGCCGCCAAGGCGGTGATGGACCTCGGCGTCTACAGCCTGTACCCGGACTACGGGGACCTCTTCCGCTACGCCGGCGCGAACAACCCGAACGACAAGGAGATCATCTACGCCGACCAGCGGCTCCAGGGCTTCCGCGCGCAGAGCGCCTTCAGCACCTTCGGGCCCCGGTCGCTCCAGGGCGGCAGCGAGGTCGTGCCCCTGCGCTCCCTCGTCGACGCGTACCTGATGGTCGACGGGCAGCCGACCTCCACGTCGCCGCTGTACGACCCGAACAACCCGTACGCCAACCGCGATCCGCGGATGTACGCGACCCTGCTCTATCCGGGCGCGACCTTCGCCGGCGAGACCTTCAACTCGCTCCCGTACCAGAACAGCGCCGACGCGGCCGGCCACGACTTCAACGCGACGGCCACCGGCTTCCAGTTCATCAAGTACGTGGATCCGGCCGACAAGTCGAACCCGACGAACAGCGGCATCAACCTGATCGTGATGCGCTACGCCGAGGTGCTGCTCACGTACGTGGAGGCGAAGGTGGAGCTCGGCCAGGTCGACCAGTCCGTGATCGACGCGTTCAACCAGGTGCGCTCGCGGGCCGGGATGCCGACGGTCACCAACGTCACGCGCGACATGGTCCGGCTGGAGCGCCGCGTGGAGTTCGCCGGCGAGGGGCTGCGGCTGTTCGACATCCGGCGGTGGAAGCTCGCCGAGACGGTGATGCCCGGCCAGGCGTGGGGCGCGAGCTACACCGATCCCGTGGATCCGACGAAGATCGACACGATCCCCGGGCCGGTCCGGCACTTCACGGCGCCGCGCGACTACCTCTGGCCGATCCCGCTGGCGGAGCTGAACCTGAACCCCGGGCTGGGGCAGAACCCGGGCTACTGAGCACGCGCTTGCGGATCACATCGAGCGGGCGTTCGCGGCGCGGTGGGCCGCGGGCGCCCGTTCGTCTCGTCTGGCTGTCGACGCTCGCGTTTGGCGCCGTATTCCCTGTCGCCCTCGGCGGATGCCATGCGCCGGCGCCCGCGGCGTCCGGGCCGCTGCCCGCGACGTCCGGCGTTCTCGAGATCACGCTGCGCCCGGACGACGAGCGCCAGACGATCCGCGGCTTCGGCGCCTCCGATGCGTGGACCATGCAGTTCGTCGGCGCCGGCTGGCCGGAGGCGAAGCGGCGCCGCATCGCCGACCTCCTCTTCAGCCTCGACACGAAACCCGACGGCTCGCCAGTGGGGATCGGCCTCTCCATCTGGCGCTTCAACATCGGCGGCGGAAGCGCCGAGCAGGGGGCCGCGAGCGGCATCCCCGACCCGTGGCGCCGCGCCGAGTCGTTCCTCCGCGCCGATGGCGGCTACGATTGGAGCCGCCAGGCGGGGCAGCGCTGGTTCCTGCGCGCGGCGAAGGCGCGCGGCGTCCCCACGTTGATCGGCTTCGTCAACAGCCCGCCGGTCGCCTTCACGCGCAACGGGCTCGCCTTCTCGTCAGGCGGCGCGTCCAGCAACCTCGCGCCGGGGCACGTGGACGACTACGCGCGGTACCTCCGCGACGTCGTCGTGAACCTCGAGCGTCGCGACGGCGTGCGGCTCGACGCGGTCAGCCCGGTGAACGAGCCGCAGTGGGACTGGCTGCGCGCCAGCGCCCAGGAGGGCAGCCCGTGGACGAACGCCGACATCCACGCGACCGTCGCCGCGCTGAGCCGCGCCTTCCACGACGCCGGCCTCGCCACCGGGATCGAGGTGCCCGAGGCGGGAAAGCTGACCTACCTGTACGAGGATGCCGACAAGCCGCGCCGCGGGAGCCAGCTCCGCGCCTTCTTCGATCCGCGCTCGCCCACCTACATCGGCGGCCTGCTGAACGTGGCGCACGGGGTGGCGGCCCACAGCTACTTCACGACCTACCCCGAGTCGGCGCTCGTGGCCACGCGCGCACGGCTGCGCGACACCCTGCGCGCGGTCGATCCGCGGCTGGAGCTCTGGATGAGCGAGTACTGCGTCCTGGAGGACAACCCGGAGATCCACGGCCGCGGGCGCGACCTCGGCATGACGACGGCGCTGTACGTGGCGCGCGTGATCCACGCGGACCTCGCCACCGCCGGCGCGAGCGCGTGGGAGTGGTGGCTCGGCGTGAGCGCCGGCGACTACAAGGATGGGCTGGTGTACCTCGACAGGAATCCGACCGGCGGCGCGATCCACGACTCCCGGCTGCTCTGGGCGCTCGGCAACTACGCGCGCTTCGTGCGGCCGGGGATGCGCCGGATCGCCATCGCGCGCTCCGACGGCCGGCCCGGCTCGGATCCGACGGCGTCGGTGCTGGTCTCCGCCTATCGAGACCCGGTGACCGGGCGCACGGTGGTCGTGGCGGTCAACGAGGGGAGCACGGGGGCGCCGCTTCGCCTGCGCGGCCCGGGGCTCGCGAGGGTCCGCGAGTACGTCACCTCGGCGGCGCCGAACGACGAGCTGCGCTTCGCCGGCGAGCGCGAGGCGGCCTGGGGGCTCGTGCTCCCGGCGCGCAGCCTCGTGACCCTCGTCGCGCGTTAGAGAAGCGTCGGCCGGCGCCGGCGCTCAGTCGCCCTGCGGGATGACGAGCTGCTGCCCGGGCTGGATCACGTCGTCGTCGTCGAGGTGGTTCACGGTCTGGATCGCGTCGACGGTCGTGTCGTGCCGGCGCGCGATCCCCCAGAGGGTGTCGCCCGCCCGGACGCGATAGGTGTCGATGTCGATGCTCCCGCTCGACGCGAGCTGCACCTTCTCGTCGTCGCGCCGGCGCGCCGCCACGTAGCGCCGGTACGGCCGCGGGAAGACCGCGACGTGAAAGTGCGGCGGCGAGAACTCCTCCGTCGCCTCGACGAGCCCCGCGCCCTCCAGCTCGCGCAGCGTCTCGCGCATCCAGTGCCGGCATCTCGGGTCGTCGGACTTGTGGAGGTCCACCGCCATCCCCGTCGGGTGCACGGAGCGCGCGACGCTGTTCTCCGGCTGCCGGTCCTCGGGGCGCACGCCGCTCGTGACCTCGAGCTGCTCGCCGCAGGCGTCCTGGTACTGCTCGCCCAGCCGCTCGACGAAGGTCTTCGTGGTCGGGAGCACGTACGGGAAGCTGACGTCGTGGATGGTGAAGTTGTCGTCCGGCGTCAGGCGGACGAGGCGCCCGGCGTTCACGGCCCTGCGCACGGCGTGCGGCGTCTGGTAGAAGTGCAGGCGTGCCGACCGGGCGTGGCGGTACATGCGGTTGATGCTGGCGCGGGAGCCGCGCAGGGACTGGGCACCCGCCGGGCGGACGGGGACTAGCGCGCAGAGCGCGGCACCGGCGGCGAGGAGGCCGGTGATGCGGTGGGAAGTCGTCATCTCGTGGAACTGGCTACAAGCAGCAGGAGCGATCGACGTATAGTATACCCATTGACGTCAATAGATCCACCTCGGTTGCATCGCGCCACCGGCGGAGCCCGCTAGCGCGCCGTCCAGCGATCGTTCGTCGTGTCCGCGTCGACGAAGATCCCGTGCTCCAGCGCGAGCGACCGCAGGCGCTTCGACGTATGGAGCATGACCCGCGCCGCCCGCTGGTTCGCCTCCCAGATCGCCGGCGTCTCGTGCACGGTCCGGGTCGAGCCGTCGGCGAAGGCGAGCGCGAGGTCCACCGGCGCCGGGAAGCCGCCGACGTTGTCGAGGGTCACGGCGTAGCCGCCGCCGGCGCGCGCGACGTCGTGCACGGCGACGTCGATGTAGCCGTTGCTGAAGAACCAGCTCCGCCAGAACCAGTCCAGGTCGCGCCCGGAGGCGTCGTCGAAGGTGTAGAAGAAGTCCCAGGGCGTGGGATGCTTCCCGTGCCAGCGCTCCATGTACGCGTGCAGGGTGCGCTTGAAGAGCGCGTCGCCGAGCAGGTCCTTCATCGCGAGATAGCCGAGCGCCGGCTTGCCGTACGCGTTGTCGCCGTAGGCGACGCCCTTGAGGACGTCCTCCGGGGTGACGATCGGCAGGTCCTCGAGGGGCGAGGGGTCGTGCGCCCAGCGGTCGACGCGGAACTGCTTGAAGAACTCCGTCGCCCGCTCGTTGCCCATGTCGTGCTGGTTGATCAGGTACTCGAAGGTCGTCGCCCACCCCTCGTCCATGAAGCCGTAGCGCGTCTCGTCGATCCCCATGTAGAAGGGCATGTACGTGTGGGCGATCTCGTGCGCGGCGACGAAGCGGGCGAAGCTCGTGTCGGGGTAGGACTCGTCGTTCGCCATCATCGGGTACTCCATCCCCGCGCCCCCCTGGAACACCGTCGTCTTCTCGTATGGGTAGGGGACGCCCGGCCAGTCGTGGGAGAGGAAGTCCAGCGCGTGCCGGGCCATCTGCACCATGTGATGGAAGTCGGACGCCGTGTCGTTGTACGCCGCCTGCACGCTCGCGCGCCGGTGCGCCGCGTCGTCCACGAGGACGCTCGCCGCATCCCAGTCGTAGTGGTCGCTGAGGCCGAACGCCACGTCGGGGACGTTCGACGCGGTGAAGTGCCACGCGTTCCCCTCGCCGGCGGTGGTGACGCGGCCCGCCGCGACCTCCCGCGCCGTCGCGATCCGCACCGTGCTGTCGGAGGTGAATGAGGCGGTGAAGCGGCGCAGGTACTCCGGCTGCAGCACCCGCGCGGCGTCCACCAGGGTGCCCGTGCCCCAGACGACGAAGCGCGCCGGCACGTGCACGGTCACGTCGTAGTCGTTGAAGTCGCTGTAGAACTCCTGCTGGTCGGTGAAGTCCATCGTGTCCCAGCCGTTGTAGTCGTCGTAGACGGCCACCCGCGGGTAGAAGTAGGCGAGGTAGTACGTCGTCGAGTCCATCATCCCCTCGCGCCCGGGCTGCTTCGAGATCTCGTAGTGCCAGTCGAAGGCGAGGTGCACGGAATCGTGCGGCAGCAGCGGCGTCGGGAGCTTCACCGGGACCCAGGTGAAGTACCGCCCCTGGTGCCAGGCGACGGGCTGCCCGTTCACGGCGAAGGAGTCGATCTGCACGCCGGGGGTGAGGTAATCCGGCGCGGCGCCGCCCATGCGCGGCGCGCCGGGCTTGTGGATGTTCAGGAAGAGCTTGAAGACGAGCTGTCCGAGCGTGTCGGGGCTCTCGTTCGCGTAGACGATCCGCTCGCTCCCGCGCACCGTGCGGTCGGGGGGAAGGGCGGTGACGTCGATCGTGTAGCGCGCGTGGTTCTGCCAGTAGCGCGGGCCAGGGCGGCCGTCGAGCGAGCGCGTGCCCTTCGCCACGGCGCGCTTCACCGTGCGCGGCATGTACAGCGCCGGGCGCGATGGCGCGGCCGCCAGCGGGATGCAGAGCAGCGCGAGCAGGGCGGAGGTGGAGGCGAGCTTCTTCGACGACGCGAGCAGACCGTGCATGATGGGGCTCCTCCCGCAGGTGCGGGCAGTCGTGGACCGTCGTGGAACTAGAGCGCGACGGGGAGGAAAGTCCAGCCCGCGGAGGCGACGCGGGTTGCGTCCCCCGCGCCGTCGTCGTCCCAAGGCTGTCATGTTCATCGAGACGCGGGTCCTCGGGAAGCGAGCGCGCCCCCTCGACGATTGGTCCGTGCCAGGCCTGCCCGGCGGCGACGTCGGGGACGACGGCGGGCTCACGCTCCGCGAGCTCATCGCGCGCCTGGTGCGCTCGGAGGTCGCCGCGTTCGAGAAGCGGGAGCGCGCGCGGCGGTTCGTGCGCGTCCTCTCGGCGGACGAGATCGAGCGCGGCGCCGCGCGCGGGAAGGTGGATCCCGGCGGACGCGCCCCCACCGGACCGGTGGACGTCGAGGGGGCGGTGGGCGCCGCGCTCCAGGCGTTCGAGGACGGCCTGTATCTCGTCATCCTCGATGGCGTGGAGCAACGCGATCTCGATGCACAGGTCTTTCCCACGCCCGACAGTCGGCTGGTGTTCCTTCGCCTCACCTTCCTCGCCGGAGCCTGACGAGTGGACCAGGAGCGCATCAAGGCCGAGCTGGATTCTCGGCGCACCGCCGGCGCGGTCCTCGCCCGGCTCAATGGACTCAAGCAGCTCGCGTCGATCTTCACCGGCGGCGGAGTGCCGTCGCCGCTCCGGCCGCTGGTCGAGCAGAGCTTCACGGCGAACCCGGGATCGCTGGCGACGCGCATCCATCTCGTGTCGCGCCAGCGCGGCCGCGTCGGCGAGCTGCTGAAGGATCTCTCGCCGGCCGAGTGGAGCCGCGCGGTCGCGACCCTCGTGCCTAACGTCGCGCCGAGCGCGGACGCGGCGCTGCGGGCGCTGGAGCGCCGGCCCTACCAGGAAGGCTTCGGCCGCCGCCCCTTCCGCTGCCCCACCTCCCGCATCACCCTCGCCGACCTTCGCGGCCGCTGGCTCCTGACGGTCGCGCTGCTCGTGGGCGACCTGGACGCGGACATCGTGTGGATCGCCGAGCGCGCGGCGTACCTCGCTGGCTTCTCGGGCGGCGGCGACCTCGGCTGGCTCCTCGCCGGCGCGATCGACGCCGGCGGCGATGACGCACAGCGCGTGTACGACGTCCTCGTCGCCAGCGCGAACGGCGAGCACGAGACGGCGCAGATGGGCCGCCACGTCACCCAGGCGCTCATGAGCTGCGCCCGCCAGGAGGCGTGGACGTTCGTCGAGAAGCTCCTCCTCGCCGCGCAGCGGCAGGAGGGGCTCCGCCAGGCGATCCTCGAGAGCGTCGACGAGTCGCACCCGCAGGCGTTCCGTCGCATGCTGCGGCTCATCCTCGACGAGAACCTCACCCGGTTCTCCTCCGTCGTGCGCGCGGCCGATACCTGGTTCGGCTTCATGTGGGACGGCGCGAGCGGCGTCGCGATCCGCTCCATCCTCGAACGCGTGCTCCTCTTCCTCGAAGATCCCGCCGCCCGGACCGCGGCGCTCGCCGAGCGGGATGCCGAGACGGTGTATCTCGCGCTGTGGAGCATCGCCTACGACGACGTGGACGCCGCCATCCCGGCGGCCGCTTCGCTCCTCGCCTCGCCCTCGGCCGAGGTGCGCTTCGTCGCGACGCACCTCCTCGCCCAGGCGGGGTGGAAGAGCGCGATCCCGCCGCTCGTGGACATGGTGGCCGACGAGGACCTGCGCGTCGCGGCGCGCGCCCTCGACATGTTCGGCATCGACCGCACGAAGAGCGTGGACGGCGAGCGGCTGTTCGGGAACATCGAGCAGCTGCTCGGGCGGGTGTCGCGTCGCGGCACGACGCTCGACGGCCTCGTCTGGCCCTGGTGGAAGCGGAAGGTCGAGCGCCCCGCCGTCGCCGCCGCGCTGGCCGCGAACGCGGCGGCGGTCCCCGCCGAGCGCCTGCTCCCGCACATCCCCGAGCTGGATCCCGCCGGGCGCGCCGGCTATCTGCGCAAGGCCGCCGGGCTGCGCGCGCGGTACGCGCGTCCCGACCAGCGCCTGGAACGGCGAGCGATGTCGGAGGCGGAGCGCGCCGTGGCCATCGAGCTCCTCGGTGATTCGTCGGCCCAGGTTCGCGGCACCGCGTTCGAGGCGCTGCGCGATCTGCCGCTGCTCGACGACGAGGTGCGGCGGCTCGTCGACCTGCTCGGCCGCAAGCCGGGGGACCTGCGGAGCGGCGCGCTGGCCCGGCTGCGCACGCTGCCTGACGAGCGGCTGCTCGCCACGATCGACACCCTCCTCGCCGACGCGCTCGAGCTGCGCCGCCAGGCGGGGCTCGAGCTGCTGCGCGACATGACGGAAGGGAAGCGCGCCGTCGCGCGCGTGCGCGAGCGCATGGCGCGCTACACCGCCGAGCACGCGGAGATCACGCACGCGGAGCGGACGCACGTGGCGGCGGTCCTGGCCGGGCCCACGGAGCCGGCGACGACCGGCGCGGCGCTCGGCCTGCTCGCGGCCGACGCGCTGCGGAGCTGGCCCGAGCCGCGGCGCCGCCCGCTGGAGCTGGACAGCCGCGGCGCACGGGAGAGCCTCGCGTCGCTCGCCGCGCTCGTGCTCGAGCACAGTGAGACCGAGATCCGCCTGCCGAGCGGCGAGACCGGCCTCCTCGTCCAGTCGGTCCACCGTGCCTTCCGTCCCCACAAGCGCGAGGAGCTCGAGAGCGGCGCCGCGGCGCTGCCCCTCGCATCCGTGTGGAAGCAGTGGCTCGCCGGACGCGACGCCGCGCTCCGCGACGCGGACGATCTCGAGTTGGTGCGCGCCGCGCTCGATGCGCCGGCCGGTGCGGCGTGGACGAGCGGCGTCGTGCAGCAGGTGTGCGGGATCGGGAAGTTCAGCGCGGGCGCACACTTTCTCCGCGGGGTGCTCGACTGGTGCGTCGCCTGGGATCCGCCGCGCGGCGCGGTCGCGTTGCTGCTCGACGCCTTCGAGGACGCCCTCGCCCAGCTCACGGCCGACGACTACCGCGCGATCGCGGAGCATCGGACGAAGGGACAGCACATCCTCGTCGTCGGCTTCGGGGAGAAGGAGGCGCCGTTCAAGGCTCGGCTGAGGTGCGCCGAGTCGCGCCTCTCGCGGCTGCGATGGTGGCGGACGCTCTTCCCCGCGAGCGTGCAGCCGGAGCAGGCGGCGCGGCTCTACGGCCTCCTGCGCTGGTTCGAGGCGCGCACGGAGGGCTGCGGCATCCTGCGCATCGCGCTCGACGACTTCGTCGGCGCCTGGGATGCGGGCGCCGCGGACGAGGCGGAGTGGATCGACCTCCTCGTCGGCCGCTGGAGCGGGCAGCAGCCGTCCCTGCTGCGCACGGTGTCCGGCCGCAAGCCGCCGCGCGCCCTGCTCGACCGTCCCGCGCTGCTGGCGATCGTCGATCGATGCCGGCGCCGGGTGGTCGACGTGGAGACGCAGCGTGGCGACCGCACGACCGCGGCCTCGCGGCTGGCGATGGACCTGCGTTTCACCGGCGGATTCGAGACGGTGTCGCGCGCCATCGCCGCGCTGGGCAGGACACACTTCGCGCGCAGCTTCGGCTGGCAGGAGAACGGGGCATCGCGCCAGGAGACGCTCAGCCATCTGGTCGTGCGCAGCCTGCCGCGTGCCGAGGACACGCCGGAGGGCTTCGCGCGGTGGGTGCACGACGCGCGCGTTCCGGAGGCGCGCCTGATCGAGCTCGCCGTCTACGCGCCGCAGTGGGCGGGGCACGTGAACCACGTGCTCCAGTGGCCCGGGCTGGAGAGCGCGGTCTGGTGGATCCAGGCGCACACGAAGGACGACCGCTCGTGGCGGCTGCAGGAGATGAAGGAGCTCTGGGCCGCCGAGGTCAGCGAGCGCACGCCCCTGTCGGCGACGGATCTCACCGAGGGCGCGGTGGACGTCGCGTGGTTCACGGCGGCGTACACCTCACTCGGCGCGGCGCGGTGGAAGGCGCTCGATGCCGCCACCAAGTACGCGGCGGGGGGCACCGGCCACACGCGCGCGCAGGTGTTCGCGGGCGCGATGGCGGGTCTCGTCACCCGCGATGAGCTCATGAAGCGGATCGACGAGAAGCGGCACCAGGACTCGGTGCGCGCCCTCGGGCTCCTCCCCATCGCGAACGGCGACGCCGGCCAGCGCGACCTGCTCGAGCGCTATCTCCGCCTGGAGCGCTTCCGCCGCGAGGCGCGGCAGTTCGGGGCGCTGCGGCAGCAGAGCGAGTCGCGCGCCGCGGCGATCGGGCTCGCCAACCTCGCCCGCACGGCCGGCTTCCGCGACCCGCAGCGGCTCCAGTGGGCCATGGAGCAGGAGGCCGTGGCCGATCTCGCGAAAGGGCCGCTCGTGCTGGTGCGCGACGACGTGACGCTCGAGCTGTCCATCGACGACGACGGCCGGCCCTCGCTCGGCATCGCGCGGCACGGCAAGGCGCTCAAGGCGCTCCCCGCCGCGCTGAAGAAGGACGCCGAGGTCGCGGAGCTGAAGCACCGGCTGCAGGAGTTCCGGCGCCAGCACTCGCGCGTGCGCGACGCGCTCGAGGAGGCGATGTGCCGCGGCGACCGCTTCACGTCCGCCGAGCTGCGGACGCTGCTCCGCCACCCGATCCTCGCGCCGGCGCTCGCGCGGCTCGTCTTCGTCGGCGACGGTGTCGCCGGCTATCTCGCGCAGGAGGGTCGCACGCTGCGCGACCACGCCGGCGTCGAGCACGTGCTCGGCAATGACGAGGACGTGCGCGTCGCGCATCCGCACGACCTCTTCGCGCGCGGCGACTGGGCCGCCTGGCAGCACGAGTGCTTCCGCGCCGAGCGCATCCAGCCATTCAAGCAGCTCTTCCGCGAGCTCTATCCGATCACCGACGCCGAGCGCGGCACGACGCGGTCGCGTCGTTATGCGGGGCACCAGGTGAACCCGCGGCAGGCGCTCGCGCTGCTCGGCGGCCGCGGATGGGTGGCGCGCCCCGAGGAGGGCGTCAGCCGCACCTTCCACGACGCCGGCATCACGGCACGCCTCGACTTCCAGGAGCCGTTCTTCACCCCCGCCGACATCGACGGGCTCACGCTGGAGGAGGTCGTCTTCACGCCGAAGGGCGAGTGGCGGGAGCTCACGCTCGACGAGATCCCCGCGCGCCTCTTCGCCGAGACGATGCGCGACCTCGACCTCGTGGTGAGCGTCGCGCATCGCGGCGGCGTCGATCCCGAGGCCACCGCGTCGACGATCGAGATGCGCGCGGCGCTGGTCCGCCAGACCTGCGAGCTGCTCGGCCTGGACAACGTCGAGCTCCAGCCGCACCACGCCGTGGTGCGCGGCACGCTCGGCAGCTACTCGGTCCACCTCGGCAGCGCCGGCGCCATGCTCCTGCCGGGGACGGCGCTCCCCATCGTCGCCGTGCACTCGCAGCACCGCGGACGGCTCTTCCTCCCCTTCGCCGACGACGACCCGCGGACGGCCGAGGTGCTGTCGAAGGTCCTCCTGCTCGCGCGCGACCGGCAGATCAGGGACCCGAACATCCTCGCCTGGATCCGCGCGGGGAAGGGCGGCCTCGAGTAGCGGTCAGGCGGGAGCGCCTCGGAGCGCCGTCGGCTCCCCCCGCGGGAGCCACCGCAGCCGCTCCGCCAGCCCCGCTGCCCTGAACGCGCGCTCGATGTCGGCGCGCCCCTCGGAGAAGTGCGCCCAGCCCTCGTAGTGAAGCGGGACGATGGTGGCGTCGGCGAAGGCGCGCGCCGCCTCCGCCGCCTCGTCCGCCGTGAAGGTGAGGTGGGCGGGGCCGACCTCGCGCACGCGCGCCGCGCCGACGAAGAGGAGCGCCGTCGTTATGCGAAAGCGCCGCGCCACCTCGCGCACGCCCTCGTACCAGACGGTGTCGCCAGAGACGTAGACCGCGTGGTCGGGGTCGTCCGGCCAGGCGAGGACGAAGCCGGTCACCGGGCCACGATCGCCGTCGGCGGGGCCGTGGCGCGCGGGTGTGCCGGTGATCTCCAGGCGGTCGCCGCCTGGCGCGGTGAGCGTGACGCTGTCCCAGGGCGAGAGGCCGCGCGCCGATCCCCCCAGCCGCGCCGCGCCGGCCGGGGTGGTCAGCACCACCTCCGCCTGGGCGAGCAGCTCGCGCCCGGCGCGATCGAGATTGTCGAAGTGGTGGTCGTGGCTGAGCAGCACGGCGTCGATCGCGCCGAGGCGCTCGGGCGCTACCGCGGGCCCTTCCGTCTTTCTCAGGGTGTAGACGGCCGTCGGGTACACGGAGCCGGCGGGGTCGAGCGTCGGATCGGTGATGAGCCGCAACCCGCGCATGTCCAGGAGCGCGGTCGGACCGCCGACGTAGGTGACGGTCAGCGGTGCGGCCACTTCGGCGGAGCGACGGTCACTGCCCGTTGACGACCGACAGGATCCGCTCGTCGTTGCGCAGCCCCACGAGGTAGAGCATCCCTCCGTACATCGACACGGGGCCGGTGGCCGGCGAGCGCGACTGCGAGAAGATGCGCGCGACGATGTTCACCGGGCCGCGCGGCACCGTCAGGTCCGCCGGGACGATGAGCGTGTCCGTCCGCCCCCCGAAGACGGTGCCGATCCGTCGGACGCCGCCCCCCGGGCTGATGGCATACACCTCCGCCTGGTCGAGCGACTCGTTCTTGAAGATCACGATCGCCGGCTGCGGATGGTCGGCCGCCTGCTGGCGGTGCAGGGGGCCGCAGGCGCCGGTGCCGACGACTGCGATGACGGTGGCGAGGCGGCGTGCGCGCCGACTCGACGTACGAAGGCGGAACATTTGTATCCTCCCGAACTGCGGCGACTCACCCGTGCCTGGGTAAGGACGCACTATGCGAACGCCACGCCACGCCGGATCTTCGATCCAGATATCCCCCGGACGTGTGAACGGGTTCCGCGTTCATCCTGCGTTCATCCTCGATCGGTAGCTTCCGCTCTCGTATTCGACGGATGGAAGCAACGATGCGCGGCAAGATGTCCACACCGGCCGGCCGCCTCGCCATGGCGCTGGCGTCCACCGCGCCGTGGGCGATCGCGTGCTCCGACGGGGGCGCCGGCGTGCGATCGCCCGCCGTGGCCCGCGTGACCGTCGCGCCGGCCACCCCCCGGCTCCTGGTGGGCGAATCGGTCGCGCTCCGGGCGACGCCGACGGACGCCGGCGGCGGCATTCTCGACGGACGCGCCGTCGCCTGGGCGAGCGGCGACACGCTCGTGGCGAGCGTTTCCGCCCAGGGAGTGGTGCAGGCGCGCCGCGCCGGCCAGGCGACGATCACGGCGACCAGCGAGGGGAAGAGCGGGAGCGCGGTCGTCGACGTGACGGGCACCGCCGCCGCGAAGGTCGCGCGCGTGCGCTTCTGGCAGAGCGGCGTCACGGTCCCCGTTGGGGAGACCGCTCGGCTGCAGGCGGTCGCCCTCGATTCGGCGGATACCCCGCTCACCGACCGGCTCGTGCGCTGGTCGAGCGCGAACACCGACGTCGCGACCGTCGACGCGGAGGGGGTCGTCGTCGGCAGGGCGGTCGGCACGACGAGCATCACCGCGACCGTCGAGGGGGTGAGCGCGTCCGTCCCCGCGACCGTGCAGGCCGTCGAGCCGGCAATGGGGACGCGGCTCGTCCGACTCGATCCGCGCGAGCCCGCCGGCATCGGCGCGCCGATCCCGATCGCCGTGGCGGCGAACGTGGCAGAATCCGGCATGGATGCGCCGATGAGGGAGGCAGCGATGAGATCCAGCGCGATCGCCGTCGTGCTGCTCGCCCTCGATGGCTGCGCGACGAGCGGCGGCCGCGTCGCGCCCTACCAGGGCCGCTTCTGCAACATCGACGAGATCCCCGCCGCGTCGGTGGCGCGCGAGAAGAGCGGGCCCTGGCCGTGCGTGCACCCCAGCTCCTGCAGCACCTTGAGGTGGCCCGCCGACGCGATCCCCTCGGCGATGATCTCGAGCCCCAGCTCGCGCGCCAGCCCCACCACCGAGCGCACGAGCCGCATCGCCTTGTCGTCGCGGTCCATGCGCCCCACCAGCGTGTGGTCGATCTTCACGACGTCGAGCGGCAGGCGCTGGAGGTAGCCGAGCGGCGAGTTCCCCGTGCCGAAGTCGTCGAGGTGGATGCGCGTGCCGAGGGTGCGCAGGCCGGTGAGCACGCCGGTCGCCCGCGCCACGTCGCGCGCGACCACGCGCTCGTTGACCTCCAGCGCCAGCGACGCCGGCGCGAGCCCGAAGTCGCGGATCGCGCGCTCGACGTCCTCGAGGAACTCGGAGCTCGTGAACTGGCGCGCCGAGAGGTTCACGGCGATGGAGAGCGCGGCGGCGTCGCGCGTCGCGCACGACCACTCGTGCACCTGCTTGCACGCCTGGCGCAGCACCCAGCGCCCGATCTCGGAGATGATGTCCAGCTCCTCGGCCACGCCGAGGAACTCGTGCGGCGCGAGGAGCCCGCGCGTCGGGTGGTTCCAGCGCAGGAGCGCCTCGCTCCCCGTGATCTGGCCGTCGATGAGGGAGATCGTCGGCAGGTAGTGCAGGACGAACTCGTCGCCGCGCGTGGCGCGGCGCAGCTCGTCCTCCAGGCGGCGCCGCGAGCGCGTGTCGGACGAGATCCGCCAGTCGAACAGCACGGCGGGGGCGGCGGTCTGCTTGCGGGTGTCTCGTTTGGCCCGCGCCATCGCCAGGTCCGCGCCGCGCAGCATGTGCTCCGGCAGCTCGGCCGCCGTGGTGGAGAGCGAGACGCCGATGCTGACGGCGAGCGTCACCTCCTCCCCGCCGATCACCGTCGGCAGCGACAGCGCCTGGCGGAAGTGCTCGGCCAGCTCCTGCGCCGTGTCGGCGGCGTCCACGCGGTCGATCAGCACGGCGAACTCGTCGCCGCCGAGGCGCGCCACCAGCGCCTCCGCGCCCGCCATCTGCTGGAGCCGCCGGCCGAGCGAGGAGAGGAGCTGGTCGCCCACGTGGTGGCCGAAGCGCTCGTTGATCGTGCGGAAGTCGTTGATGTCGAGGAAGAAGACGGCCACCAGCTCTTCCGGGACGGCGTCCAGCTTCACGAGTGCGTTGCCGTTGCCGTTCCCGTTGCCGTTCCCGTTGGTCGGTGTCGGGGCGAGCGGCGTCAGGCGCGGGCGCGCCAGCGCCGTGCGGAGCCGGTCGACGAGGACGGCGCGCGTGGCCAGCCCGGTGAGCGGGTCGTGCCGCGCATCGAAGCGGAGCTGCCGCTCGAGCGCCTCGTGCTCGGCGAGGTTCCGCCGCAGCTCGACGTCCGCCGCCGCGGTCGCCGCGAACTGGACGAGCATGTCGCTGTCCTCCTCGCTCCACATGATCGGCGACACGTCGGCGGCGTAGAAGACGCCCACCGTCTCCCCCTCCGTCGTGCGGATCGCCGTGGCGAGGACCGAGCGGATCTCCAGCGCGGCGAGTGCCTCCGTGTCCGCGGACGGCGGCTCGGCGAGGAGGTCGTGGACGGCGATCGGCACCGGGGAGCGCTCCGCGGCGTCGGCGAGGCCGGCGCGCCGGACGGCGCCGGCGTCGTGCGACAGCCAGGCCGGGCGGTGCGTCCCCGCGGCGAAGCATCGCCGGTCGTCGCCGCTGAGGATGACGAAGGCGAGCGGACAGCGCAGCGCCGTCGAGGCGAGCGTCACGAGGCGCTCCATCGACGCGGCGAGGGGGCCGTTGATCGCCGACGCGCCTGACGAGCCGCCGCCCGGCTGGTCGCCGGCTGGCGGCGACGCGGAGAGGGGCACCGCTCGCGAGGCGCTGGTCATACATATCAGACGGCGAAAGCGCGCGCTCGTCACCAGCCGTGTGGTACCTCCGTCACCGCGCCGGGCCCACGGGGCCGGGTCGGGACACGCCGCGTCCGCTCCCGCCCCGGGGCGGCTCGGCTTGTGCCACCGTCGGCGCGGGCTTAGACATGCACGGCATGCCCGCAGCGCATGCACGCGACCCACGGCCCGCTTCCTCTCGCGGCCGGGCGGGCGCACCGTGACCCCGCCCCGGCTCATCACCGTCTCGAACCGCCTCCCCGTCACCATCGCGCTCGACCGGGACGCGGCCGTGCTGCGCCAGAGCAGCGGCGGGCTCGCCACCGGGCTCCGTGGTCCGCACGAGCAGCTCCAGGGCGTGTGGGTCGGCTGGCCGGGCGACATGTCGGCGATGGACGCGACCCGGCGCGCCGAGGTCATGGAGGGGCTCGCCGCACGCGGCCTCGTGCCGGTGACGATGTCCCGGGACGAGCAGCGGGTCTTCTACGAGGACATCAGCAACTCGGTGCTGTGGCCCATCTGCCACGACCGCCTCGACCAGCTTCCGCTGCACGTCGAGGGCTGGGACGTCTACGAGGAGGTCAACCGCCGCTTCGCCGACGCCGTCGTCGCCCAGTACCGGCCGGGCGACCTGATCTGGGTGCACGACTACCAGCTCTTCCGGCTCCCGGGGCTGCTGCGCGAGCGCCTGCCGCGCGCGCGGATCGGCTTCTTCCTGCACGTGCCCTTCCCGAACCCGGAGATCTTCTTCGCGCTGTCGACGCGGCGCTGGCTCGTCGAGGGCACGATGGGGGCGGACGTGGTGGGCTTCCACACGCGACGCTGGCGCGGCCACTTCACCGCCGTGCTCCGGCGGTTGTTCGGCGCCGAGATGGACGCCGATGGCACGGTGGCCTGGCGCGGCCGGCGCATCTCGCTCGGCGTCTTCCCGATGGGCGTCGATGCCGGCGAGATCGCTCGTCAGGCGGCCGAGCCCGCGGTCGGCGCGCGCCGGCAGGAGCTGCGCGCCGGCACCGACAAGCTGCTCGTCGGCATCGACCGCCTCGACTACAGCAAGGGGATCCCGCGGCGGCTGCTGGCGTTCGAGCGGCTGCTGCGCCAGCACCCGGAGTGGCGCGAGCGCGTGCGCCTCATCCAGGTGGCCGTGCCGTCGCGGGGCAACGTCCACGCGTATCGCAAGGCGCGCACGGAGGTCGACGCCCTCGTCGGGCGCATCAACGGCGAGCTGTCGACGCCGACGTGGGCACCGATCCGCTATCTCTACCGCAGCGTGCCGAAGACGACGCTGCTCGGGCTGTACCGGGCGGCGGACGTGATGCTCGTGACGCCGGTGCGCGACGGGATGAACCTCGTCTGCAAGGAGTTCGTGGCGAGCCGCGTGGACGAGGACGGGGTGCTGGTGCTGAGCGAGTTCGCCGGCGCGGCCGACGAGTTGCGGGAGGCGCTGCTCGTCAACCCGTACGACGTCGACGGCGTCGCCGACGCGCTGCACGAGGCGCTGATCCTGGCGGGCGGCGAGCGGCGGGGCCGCATGCGTGCGCTCCGGTCACGCACGCTCGAGCACGACGTGCATCGCTGGGCGGCGTCGTTCATCGCGGCGCTGCGGGAGCGGGAGGGCGAGCGGCGGGCCGGGGCGGCCCGATGAGCGGCGCGCGCCGCGGGCCGGTTCAGTCCCGGGCTGCGGCGAGGAGCGGCGTCTCGTCGAAGGTGGGGCCGCAGTAGAAGTCGATGCTCGGCACCGGCGGCGTCGTCGCGAGGCCGTACGCCGCGAGCGTCGCCTCCTCGTCGGCGCGGGTGACGGGCCGGAGCGCGAGCCGCGGCGCCTCGGCCAGCTGTCGCGCCGTCAACGCATCGAGCGCGACGAGGCCGCGCTCATCCACCCGCCGCGCCGCGCCGACGGGCACGAGCACGTGGCCGCCGCCGCTTCTTCCGGCCGCCGCCTCGGCGAGCTCGACGCCCAGATAGCGCACTCGTTTGGCGTGGACGTCCACGAAGAGCGCGGCGACCCGGCCGACGCGCCGTGCGTCGCTCGCGTGCACCGGCCAGCCCCGCACGTCGCGCTGCGATGCGCCGAGCGTGAACGCCCTCAGCTCGCGCGCGCGCACCACGGAGGACGCGCCCTGCGGTTGCGTGGCGGATCGCGTGGGGCGACTGAGCATGAGCGTGGTGGCCTTTCTGGCGTTCCAGAGCGTCATGTGCCTCCTGAGTTGCCGCACGTGCAGGGTGGGGCCCTCGTTGCCGGGGGCCGGGAGACGGCGGGAGTGCCGGGACCCATTGCAGTGTATTGATGTAAATATAACATTGCAAGCGCCAATGACTCATGTACTTACCCCCGGTGATCCCCGCCACGCCGTCCGCGTGACGCGCCGAACCGCGCGCGCCGCCGTCCGCGCGCTGCCGCTCGCCCTCGTCGCATCGCTCCTCGCCGCCTGCGCCGCGCCCGGCGCGCGGAGGCCGCCGCCGCAGGCGACGGCCGACTCCGTCGCGTCGACGGGCAGCCGGGCGTCCGCCCCGGCGCGGCGCTCGTCGTCCGTCGCGCCGACCTCGCCGCGCGCCGCGCTGCTGCGCTACCTCGAGCTCGCCCGCGCCGGATCGTTCGGCGAGGCGGCGGCCTATCTGGATCTGCCCGATTCGATGAAGGCGCGCGGTCCCGCGCTCGCGCGGCAGCTCAAGCTCGTCCTCGATCACCACGTCTGGCTCGACCTCGACCAGGTCTCCGCCTCGCCCCAGGGCGACACCACGGACGGCCTGCCGGCGGGCATCGACGAGATCGCGGTCATCCCCGGCCGCGGCGGCGTGCGGGCCCCCGTGCGGCTCGCGCGCGTGGCGCGATCGGCGAGCGGGGCGGACACCGCCGAAGGCGCGATCGCGTGGCGCTTCTCGCGCGGCACCGTCCAGCGCGTGCCCGCCTGGTACGCCGCGCTCGGCAACCACTGGCTCTTCGACCACCTGCCGCCGAGCCTCCTCCGCAGTGGGCCCTACGACCTGCTGTGGTGGCAGTGGCTCGTGCTCCCCGTGCTCCTCGGGCTGGCGGTGCTCATCGGGACCCTGCTCGGCCACCTGCTGCACTCGGCGATCGGGCGCATCGTACGCCGCACGACGTCGGATCTCGACGACATGACCCTGGCGCGGCTGCGTGCACCCATGGCGGCGGTCGGAGCGATCGCCGTCGCCGCCATGCTGCTCCCGTGGCTCGACATGTACGCGCCGGCCGTCGCCGCCGCCCACCGCGTGCTGCGCGCGGCCTTCCTCCTGACGATCTTCTGGGCCGTCTGGCGGCTCGTGGATGTCGCGCAGCTCTTCGCGTCGGAGACGCGCTGGGCGCGCGCCGTGCCGTCGTCGCGCAACCTGATCCCCCTCGGCGCGCGCAGCGCGAAGATCGTCGTCGCCGCCATCGGCGGCGTCGCCGTGCTCTCGCTGTTCGGCTATCCCGTCGCGAGCCTCGTCGCCGGCCTCGGCATCGGCGGCGTGGCCCTCGCCCTCGCGGCCCAGAAGACGGTTGAGAACCTCTTCGGCGCCTTCTCCATCGGCATCGATCAGCCCTTCCGCGAGGGCGACTTCGTGCACGTGGACGACTTCGTGGGCACCGTGGAGTGCATCGGCCTCCGCTCGACCAGGTTCCGCACCCTGGATCGCACGATCGTCACCCTGCCGAACGGGCGGCTGGCCGACATGCGCCTCGAGTCATTCGCCGCACGGGATCGCCTGCGCCTCGCGGCGGTCGTCGGCCTCGTCTACGAGACCACGGCGGCGCAGATGCGGGAGGTGCTCGCGGGCTTCGAGCGCGTCCTGCGGGCGCACCCGAAGATCTGGCCCGACGCGGTGGTGGTGCGCTTCGGCGAGCTGGCCGCGTCGTCGCTCAACATCGACATCATGGCGTGGTTCCTCACGAGCGACTGGGGCGAGTTCCAGGCGATCCGGCAGGAGATCCTGCTGGAATTCATGGAGGTCGTCGAGCGGGCGGGCACCTCGTTCGCGTTTCCGACCAGCACGATTCACATCGCGTCGACGCCCGCGTCGGCACCCGCGGCGGCGCTGCGCGCGGGGTGAGGGGCGCGGGCCGGGGACGCCCCGCGCCCGATTCGCCCGGTGCGTGTGCCCGGGCGGCCGGCATCGCCGCCGCCGCACGCCACGATCGCGGCGATGCCCCGTCGCGCACTGGCGGGAGAGAGCTGGCGGCCGGATGATCAGCTTGCCCGCGCCGTCGCGCGGCCGTACATATATAGACGTCAATACATTGGCGGTCGTCCATGGTCGGCACACGGAGCGCACGCCGTCGTCGAGGCGACGGCGGTCGCCCGTGCGTCCGCCGCACCGTGCGTCGGCGATCGTCCCGCCGCCCCCGGTGCGCCGCCGCATCGGTACTCAACTGCCCTGCGGAGCATTCGTGGCTGAGCCGCTTCCCTACGAGGTGCTGGACCTCATCCAGCGATGCCTGCCGACGATGGAGCACGTCGAGCTGCTGCTCGCGCTGGCGCGCGACGAGTCGCGCCCGTTGACGGCCGAGCAGGCCGCCGCCGAGGTGAAGAGCCGGGTCTCGGCGACCGTGACCCGCCTGCAGGAGCTCACCCGCGCCGGCCTGCTCGTCTGCCAGCCCGGTCCCGCCGGCGACGAATACCGCTTCGCGCCGGCGCGGCCGGCGTTCCGGCGCGGCACCGACGACCTGCGGCGCATGTACACGACTCGCCCGGTCTCCCTGGTCCGCGCGATCTACGAGCGGCCGCCGTCCGCGATCCGGTCGTTCGCCGACGCCTTCCGCATCCGAGGGGAGGACAGCTGAGATGGCCACCGTGGTCTACATCCTCTGCGCCCTCACGAGCATGGCGTGCGCGGTGCTCCTCTGGCGAGGCTATTTGCAGTCGCGCGCGCGCCTGCTGCTCTGGAGCGCGCTGTGCTTCGCGGGCTTCTGCCTGAACAACCTGCTGCTGATCATGGACGTGCGCATCTTCACGCAGGTGAACCTGACGCTGTACCGCACGCTGCCGGCGCTCGCCGGCATCGCGCTGCTGTTGTACGGCCTGATCTGGGATGCCGACCGATGACCGCCGTCCCGGTCCTGCTGGTCGAAGGCGTGCTGGCCGCCAGCTACGGCGTCGCCGGCCTGTTCTTCCTGAAGTTCTGGGCGCGGACGCGCGACAGGCTGTTCGCGATGTTCGCCGCGAGCTTCTGGCTGCTCGCGCTGCAACGCGCGCTCGCGGTGCTCACGTGGAACTGGTACACCGATGCCACGTGGCTCTTCGTGCTCCGGTTGATCGCCTTCGCCGTCCTGCTCGTCGCGATGATCGACAAGAACCGCGCGGCGCGGAGGCCGGACGTCGCGATCCGGCCGGACGATGGATGACGGACGCTCGTCGCCGGTGCCACGGTCGGGCACTGCAGGCGCGCGGCGCGCGTCGGCGCGCGCTTCAGCGGCGGACGCCGCGCTCGAACATCGGCGGCGCCGTTTCCGGGCGCACGCCGAGCTGCCCGAGGAGCGCCGCCAGGCCGCGCTCGAGCGCGCGACGGTCGCGGAGGTCGAGGGCCCGGAGGGCGGAGAGCAGATCCGTGAGCGGCGCGGCCGGTGCGCGGCGAAGGAGACGGCGCCCGGTCTGCGTGATGCTGAGCACCACGCTGCGCGCGTCGGTCTCGGAGCGCTCGCGCCGCAGGAGCCCCGCCGCATCCAGCCGCTTCGCCAGGAGCGAGACCGTGCTCTGTTTCGTCACGACGCGCGCCGCCAGCTCGTTGACCGAGAGCGGACCCTCCGTGGCCAGTTGGCGGAGGAGGAACAGCTGCGCGTTCGTGAGCCCCGTCCGGCGTTCCACGGCGCGGGCGGACTGGCTCATGGACGCGATGAGCGCCCGGACCGCCTGTACGGCTCCGGAGCACTCTTCCGCCGAAGATGTCGCTCTGGTGCGGACGCGACGCCGCGAGGATCGAGGAGGCATGGTGGGAGAACACGGCGTGTGATGAGCGCGCGAGGCCGAGCGGGAATCTAACGACGGGCCTCCCTCCCCGGCGCCGCCGCGGCTCTTGCCGGGAACCCGGGGGAGCGTCGATCATATAACCCGCGCGAGCCTCGATCCTGTATGGACGTCAATCGATCGCCATCGACGACGCGCGGACCTTCTGCCGTGAGGTGCACATGCTCGGTCAGCGACAGTGGAGCCCCCGGACGGCGTACATCGTACGCCAGGGCATCCTGCGGCACGGGATCGTCATCGGCGCGCTCATCACCGCCCTCGGCATCCTGCCGGAGATCGCGGACTTCGCCGCGCCGTGGCGCGTCGCGCGCGTGGGCGCGGTCGTGATCGTGGCGTGGGCCCTGTGGGCCGTCGTCACCGGCTGGATCGTCGGGGCGTTTCTCTGGTCGTTCCACGAGCGGCGGCAGCGCCGGGCCGATCCGCCGCGCTGACGCGCGCGGCGCGGTCTCCGGCGCGTCGACCATCTTCCGCTCAGCGGCGGCCGTGCTTCGTCGTGATGACCACCACGCCGTTCGAGCCGCGCACGCCGTACATCGACAGGCTCGCCGCGTCCTTCAGGACCTCGAGCGACGCGACGTCGTGCGGGTTCACCATCGCCAGCGTGCCGGGCTGCGAGGCATCGATCTCCAGGCCGTCGATCACGATGAGCGGCTGGCCATCGCCGAAGAACGACCCCGCGCCGCGGAGCTGCAGGGTCAGGCTCCCGTCCGACGCGCGGAGGACTCGCGCGCCGGGGATGCGGCTGGCGATGACCTCGGCGAGCGGGCGATCAGACTCCCGCGCGAGCTCGGCGCCGTCGAGCACCGTCGGGCGCAGGGGGCCGCGCGCGGCCATCGCGCTGCTCGCGGGACTCCCCGCGAGCGTGGGCGCCTCCGCTGACGGATTGTGGACGCAGGCCGCCAGCACGAGCGGCAGCAGTGGCAGCAGGACGCCGCAGGACGATGAGCGCATGGCTCCTCCCGATGAGGACCGCAGTAGCTCCTCTCAATATGCGCCGGGGACCGGCGGGCGGTCAGTGGGCGGGGCTGAGCGGATGAGGCGGGGCGGATGGCCTCGGCTTGCACACCCCCGTCGCTCGCGCGTCAATTAGGGGACCTCCAACCCGTACGGGTCCCCGCCATGCCACGAGCCAGCCGCACCCTGTCCCGCGCGCTCGCACTCCTCGCATTGCCGGTCGTCGTGGCGGCCCAGCAGCGCGGCGCCCATCGACAGCCGCACCTCGGCACGCGCGGCGTGCCGATCCTCGAGCGCGACGGGCTGCGCTTCAAGGACCTGAACCGGGACGGCGCCGTGGAGCCATACGAGGACTGGCGCCTCTCGCCGGACGCGCGGGCGCGGGACCTCCTGTCGCGCATGACGCTCGAGGAGAAGGCGGGCACGATGATGCACGGCACCGCGCGCACCGCCGGCGCGATGGGCGCCGCCGGCGTCGGCGCGCGCTACGACAGCGCCGCCAATCGCGCGCTCATCGTGGACGCCAAAGTCACCAGCCTCATCACCCGCCTCGGCGGCGATCCCGCGACCCTCGCCGCGGAGAACGACGCGCTGCAGCGGATCGCCGAGGGCACGCGGCTCGGCATCCCGCTCACGATCAGCACCGACCCGCGAAACCACTTCCAGTACGTCCTCGGCGCGAGCGCGCCGCCGGGGCAGTTCTCGCAATGGCCGGAGCCGCTGGGACTCGCCGCGATCGGCGATACGGCCCTCGTCAGGCACTTCGCCGACATCGCCCGGCGGGAGTACCGCGCGGTGGGCATCCGCATGGCGCTGTCGCCGCAGGCGGACCTCGCCACCGAGCCGCGCTGGCCGCGCATCGACGGCACCTTCGGCGAGGACGCCGATCTCGCCGGGCGCATGGTCCGCGCTTACGTCGAGGGATTCCAGCACGGCGCGCACGGCGTCGACACGGCCGGTGTGGTCACGGTGGTGAAGCACTGGGTGGGCTACGGCGCGCAGAAGGACGGCCTGGACAGCCACAACTACTACGGCCGCTTCGCGAGCTACGTCGACGACGACCTCGCGTACCACGTGCGCCCCTTCCTCGGCGCCTTCGCCGCCGGCGCCGGCGGCGTGATGCCGACGTACTCGATCCTGCAGGGCGCGAGCTGGCATGGCCGGGCGATCGAGCAGGTCGGCGCCGGCTTCAATCGCCAGCTCCTCACCGACATGCTGCGCGGCGAGTACGGCTTCCGGGGCGTGATCCTCAGCGACTGGGGGATCACCAGCGACTGCGACGCGCAGTGCCGGAACGGCGCGCCGCCGGGCGAGCGGCCGTCGTTCGCGCACATCGGAATGCCGTGGGGAGTGGAGGACCTCCCGATGCGGGAGCGGTTCGTGAAGGCGGTGCGCGCGGGGGTGGACCAGTTCGGCGGGACGGAGCGGGCCGACGTGCTCGTCGCCGCGGTGCGGGCGGGCGAGCTCGCGGAGGCGCGCCTCGACAGCTCGGTCCAGCGCATCCTCGAGCAGAAGTTCGCGCTCGGCCTGTTCGAGGATCCCTACGTGGATCCGGCCGCGGCGTCGCGCGTCGTCGGGAACGCGGCGTTCAGGGCGGCGGCGCTCGATGCGCAGCACCGGGCGCTGGTGCTGCTGGAGAACAAGGGTGGCATCCTCCCGCTACGCCCCGCCAGGCGCGGCGCGGCGTACCGCGTGTACCTCTACGGCGTCGCGCCGCAGGCGGTCCGACGCGAGGGTTGGACCGTGGTCGCCGATCCGAGGCAGGCGGACGTCGCCATCGTGCGGCTGAACGCACCATTCGAGACGCTCCATCCGCAGTACGTGTTCGGGTCGCGCCAGCACGAGGGGAGCCTCGCGTTCCACGACGACGATCCCGGCCTCCAGGCCTTCCGGCGCGCGAGCGCGGTCGTCCCGACCATCGTGACGGTGTACCTCGACCGGCCGGCCATCCTCGCGCCGGTGCGCGAGCACGCGGCCGCGCTCATCGCGAACTTCGGCGTGAGCGACGCGGCGCTGCTCGACGTGCTCACCGGGCGCGCGATGCCCGAGGGGAAGCTCCCCTTCGAGCTGCCGTCGACGATGGCCGCCGTCGAAGCGCAGCATGCCGACCTGCCGCACGACAGCGCGCACCCGCTGTATCCGTTCGGCTTCGGGCTGCGCTACGGGTCGAGCACGCCTCTGGGGAATCGTTGATGGGGCGCGGCCGCGGCGCGCTCAGGGCATCGGCGCGCGCGACGCGGGTGGGCCGATCCCGAGCACGGGCCTGATCTCCTTCAGCACGCGCTCGCGCTCGGCCAGCGCGCGATAGAGGGCCTCGTCGTCGGGTGCGTGTCGGAGCGCCGCGTCCACGCCGGCGAGCTGCGCGCGCAGGGCGCCGACGCGCTCAGGCGCGATCGGACCGTGCTCGTGGTCGCGCGCCGCGAGGCGCCGATCGAGCGCGGCATCCGCCGCGAGCGCCGGCGCGGCCGCGGCCGCGCCATCCGCGCGACTCGTCAGGCGCGAGGCGACCCACGCGGTCGTCGCCGAGAAGAGGACGACGAGGACGACGGCGGCCAGCGCGAGCGGCGCGCGCAGCGAGTGCAGGAGCTGCCGGCGGAGCCGCGGACGATGGACGGTCGACGCGACGACGAGCCCCCACAGCTCCGGCGGCGGCTCGACCGGCACGTCGAAGGCGTCGAGCGGGTCGCGCTCGGCGACGGTGGGCGGGAACGAGGCGCTCATCCGAGGAGCGCCTTGCGCATGAGCTGTCGCGCGCGATGGAGCTGCGCCCGCACCGTGCCGGAGGCGACGCCGAGCATGGTCGCCACCTCGCCGTGCGAGTAGCCCTCGACATCGTGCAGCGCGTACACCCGGCGTGCCCGCTCGGGCAGCCGGTCCATGGCGGCCGCCAGCTCCATGCGGCGCACCGGGACCGGCGTACGGAGGCTGACCACCGCCACGGCGGCGACGTCCTCCATCGGCTCGACGCGCGCCCAACGCCGCCGCTCGGCGCGCCGGGCGTTGAGCACGACGTTGGTGGCGACGCGGGCGAGCCAGGCGCCGGCATTCGCCTCGTCGCGCAGGAGGTCGATCTTGTCCCACGCGCGGACGAAGACGTCCTGCGCCAGCTCGGTCGCGCGCACCCGATCGCCGGTCATGCGCAGACAGACGCCGAAGACGCGCGGGGCGTGGGCACGGTACAGCCGCTCGAGCAGCGCCGCGCGGTCTGGTGCGGACAGGCCGGATGCCGGGGCGATGAACGCGCCGGAGGGTGGGTCGATCGCGGAGGACACGGTCACGCGCAGCCTACGGGACTCGCGGCGACTCGGTTTCGCGGACGGCAAGGGGACGCGCTCCGGGACGTTCAAGCAGCAGGGCGCCGGCCGGTGTCGAGAGGAGGAGAGCGACAACGCTCCGCTCCATCATCGTGCCACCTTCGACGACAGGACATCCATGTCACGCCTTCTCGCCGTCGCGTTCCTCGCGATCCTCACCCTGGCGCCGTCGCTCGGCGCGCAGCAGCCGGTCGCCGCCGGGCAGCCGGCGCCAACCACATTTCCCGACTCGCCCGTGGGCCGCCTCGGTCGCGAGCTGCTCGACCTCGTGAATGGCGGCGACTCGGCGGCCATCCATGGCTTCTTCGCGCGCAACAGCGCCGCGTCCATGGAGCGCGGCCGCACGCCCGAATGGTTCGCGCGCTCGCTCACGAAGCTCCGCGCGCAGAGCGGAGGACTCGACGTCGTACGCGTGCGCGCGCTGCCCCCCGACGGGCGCACGCTGCACATCCTCACCCGCTCCCGCCAGGGCGAGCGATGGCTCGGCATCGAGGTGGTGGCGACCGCAGATGAAGCCGCGCGCCTGGAGGGGGTGATGACCATCGCGCTCGACGATCCCTCGAAGCCGCCGACGCCCTGGCCCACGGGGCTGGCCACCGATGGCGACGTCGCCGCCGCGATCCACGACCGCATCCGTCGCGAGGCGGAGGCGGACCGCTTCTCCGGGGTCGTGCTCGTCGGGCACGGCGACAGCATCCTCGTGCACGACGCGGTCGGCATGGCCGATCGCGAGCACGGCGTCCCCAACACGCGGACTACGCGCTTCGGCACGACGTCGGTGGGGAAGATGTTCACCGGCGTCGCCATCGCGCAGCTCGTCGAACAGGGGAAGCTGCACTTCGACGACACGCTGGCGAACGTGCTCCCCGAGTACCCGAACCGCGCGGCCGCGCGGCGCATCACCATCCGCGAGCTGCTGACGCACACGGCGGGCGTGCCCGACGTCTTTGCGTCGCCGCGCTTCGTCGCGCGGCACGACTTCCGCAGCCACGTCGAGATGCTGCCGACCTTCGCCGACGCGCCGCTCGATTTCGCGCCGGGGACGCGCTTCTCGTACAGCAACGGCGGGTACGCCGTGCTCGGCGCGATCATCGAGAAGCTGAGCGGCCAGTCGTACGAGGAGTACCTGCGCGAGCACGTGTGGCGGCCGGCGGGGATGCGGCACACCGATCGCCCGTGGGCCGCTCGCGGCCCCGATCGGGCCATCGGCTACGCGCACTTCAGCGAGACGGATCCCCTCGCCATCGAGCCGCGGCGGCCGAACATCGGCGCCTTCGACGACGTGACGCACGGCGACGGCATGCTCGCCGCGTTCGGCGGGGGGAGCTACACCGCGGAGGACCTCTTCCGCTTCGCGCGCGCCCTGCGGGATGGACGGCTGCTGCGCCCCGCGATGACGGCGCTCGTGACGCGGGGCGTCGTGCCGGTCGGCGACGGCGGGCCGGCGAAGTATGCCTACGGCTTCTACGACGTCGACGTCGGCGGCCATCGCGTCGTCATGCACCCGGGGAGCAACAGCGACACGGGGCTCGACGCCGACCTGGAGATGCTGTGGGACGGGAACTGGACGGTCGTCGTGCTGTCGAACTACGACGCCCCGGCGGGGATCGCGCTGGCGAGCGCCATCCGGCAGCTCCTGCTCGACCGCCGGTAGGCGGCAACTATTGCACTATTGTTGTACCAGTACTATACTCGAGGAGCAACGCTCGGAGGAGGCGCACATGCGGTTCGGCGACTTCGCGGTCGAGGTGGTGCCCCACGGCCCGGGAGCGGTCCGGGAGCTGACGTCGGGGCAGGTGCTCGCTCGACCGGGGCAGGTGTACAAGCTCCGGCTGCGCAACCTCGGCCCGCTGCACTGCGTCGTGGACGTGGACCTCGATGGCCACCGCGTCACGGCCGGCGGGCTGGTGCTCGCGCCGTGGAGCACGACGGACCTGGAGCGCCCGATCGATTCGGGGGAGCACGGCCGGTTCACGGTGGTGGCCGAGGGGGACGAGGCGGTGTTCGGTCCGGACGGGGGGCGCGACGATCCGGATCTCGGGCTGATCGTGGCCCGCTTCCGGCGCGAGCTGCCGCGCGCCGCGCGGCGGCCGGAGCCGCCCGCGTTCGACTACCCGGACGTGGGCGAGCCGCGACGTCCGCGGCGCGGAGTGCCGCCGGTGCCCCCTCGCTTCCCCGACGTCGTGCCGGAGTGGTCGCCGCCGATGAACTCCGCGCGTGCGCCCGACCGCGCGTTCCTCGAGATCGAGCGCGCCGCCGGGACCGGGCTCACCGGCCATTCCGACCAGGAGTTCGTGCCGATCCAGCTCGGCCCCCTCGAGGAGGAGCCCACGGTGATCCAGCTTCGCCTCGTCATCGGCTCCGAGGCGGCGATCGCCGAGGCGCCGGCGCGGCCGCTCGTCGCGCGCGACGCCCCGCCGCGTCCCGCGGCGCGGCCGTAGGGAGGCCGAAGGCGAGGCCCA